>NZ_FYDU01000002.1:0-497419 GCF_900187575.1 Pseudomonas sp. Irchel 3A5
GTCAGCAAACACCAGCAGATGCTCGTCAGGACTGTGCTGGAAGTGAAAATGGATACCCTCTTCTTCACACAGCCTGCGTACGAAATGCAGATCGGTTTCCTGATACTGGGTGCAGTAATCGCGAGGCCTGCAGGGCTCGCGCAGCCTGAACGCAAACCCGTTGCTGAAGATGGCGTGATCCTTGAGCACCAGCGCGATGATGTCCGGGACAGTCTTGCCTTGAAAGATCCGATGATTGCGGCGGTATTCCAGACGCTTGAGGCTGGGCACCAGCTGGATGAAGTAGTGGGTAAAGCGCTTGCCGGAATCACCCTGCGCGACTTCGCCAATCTGCCCGTGAAAACCATGACCGTCAGCGTCAGTTTTCAGGAAGGCCAGACGGTGCAGCAGATCATCCAGTTCGAGATTGGCCCGCTCGCTGACCAGCTCGATGCGTACGCTGAACGGGCGGCTGATGGATTCTTTGGCGGTAAAAGCCAGCACCCGAAAGTCATGCTCAAGCCCGGCAATTTCCAGCGTGAACGAGGCGCGATTGGCGGGGTTGAACATGGGCAAGTCCTTGGCCTGAGTAAAAGGCGGGACTTTGCACTAACCCTCAATAACAAGAAGTCGGATGCTGCGAACAGCATCCGTAGGATTTATCCCTATTAATAAGCGATAAAACATCAGAGGCCGACAGCTACTTCTGACTCCCATCATCCTGCTGCAACAGATTCGCCTGCGTCAGGTTGCAACCCGCTGGCACGCTGCGCGTCAGCCACACGTTGCCGCCAATGGTCGAGCCTTTACCAATCGTGATGCGGCCCAGAATCGTTGCGCCAGCATAGATGACCACGTCGTCTTCGACGATGGGGTGCCGGGCGTGGCCTTTTTGCAGTTGGCCGTCTTCGTCTGCCGGGAAGCGTTTGGCGCCCAGGGTGACGGCTTGGTAGATGCGCACGCCCTCGCCAATGATGGCGGTTTCGCCGATGACGACACCCGTACCGTGGTCGATAAAGAAGCTCGGGCCAATCTGTGCGCCGGGGTGGATGTCGATGCCGGTGGCGGAGTGGGCGATTTCCGAGCTGATCCGGGCCAGCAGCGGTAAGCCTGCGCGGTACAGATGATGGGCGATACGGTGGTGGATGACGGCGAGAATTCCGGGATAGCACAGCAGCACTTCATCAACGCTGCGGGCTGCGGGGTCACCGTGATAAGCGGCCAGCACGTCAGTGTCGAGCAGCTTGCGCATCTCAGGCAATGCACGGGCAAAGCCCTGAATCAGGTCCAGTGCCTGCTTATCGAGCGCACGAACGTCTTCGGAGCGCTGATGCGCCACGTAGCGCAACTCCAGTCGGGCCTGAGCCAGCAGCGCATTAAGCGCCACGTCGAGGGTATGACCGACATAGAAGTCTTCACTTTCTTCGCGCAGATCCACAGGGCCCAGGCGCATGGGGAACAGCGCACCGCAGAGCGCTTCAAGAATATCGCGCATGGCCGCTCTGGAAGGCAGTTCTCGGCCGCCGTGCTCACCGCTGACCCGCTTGTTGCGTGCTCGCCAATCATCACGCGCCGAGCGCAGTTCACTGACGATCTGCTGCAACTGCCAGTGACTGGATTGGCCTTCGGCGGATGCCTCTGGTGTATCACTCACGCTGACTCTCCTCGGTTCGGGGGCGGCTTTTTAGTGGGGGCCGCTGATACGGCCACTCTACGGCAAACATTTCAGGCGAAAAAATAACAATTTGAGTAGGGCTTTTCTTCTGAGGGCATAAGCAGTGAGAAGTTGCCCTGTAGGGAGTGTCTGCTTATAGTCCTGCGACTCTTTACACGGCTTACCTATCCTCATGATCAAACAACAGCTCGCTCAATTTAATCGCCTGGACTTGATCGGTGCCCCCACGGCACTGGAAAAACTGGAGCGCCTGTCGGTCTGGGCGGGCCGCGACATCTATATCAAGCGCGATGACACCACGACGCTGGCATTGGGCGGCAACAAGGTTCGCAAGCTGGAATACCTCGCCGCCGATGCGCTGGCCCAAGGAGCTGACACGCTGATAACAGCGGGCGCCATTCAGTCCAACCATGTGCGTCAGACCGCTGCCCTGGCCGCCCGCCTGGGTCTGGGCTGTGTGGCGCTACTGGAAAACCCGATCGCCACCGAAGACAGCAGTTACCTGCACAACGGCAATCGTCTGCTGCTGGACCTGTTCGACGCCAAGGTCGAAATGGTGGAAAACCTCGACAACGCCGACGAGCAATTGCACGCACTCGCCGCCCGCCTGCGTAACAGCGGCAAAAAGCCTTATCTGGTGCCGATTGGTGGCTCCAATCCGGTTGGGGCACTGGGTTATGTAAAGGCAGGCTTTGAGCTGGCCGAGCAGATCAAGCAGACCGGGCTGGATTTCGCTGCGGTCGTGCTCGCCTCCGGTAGCGCCGGTACGCATAGCGGGCTGGCCCTTGCTCTGGCTGAAGCCTTGCCGCAGTTGCCCGTGATTGGTGTGACGGTGTCGCGCCCTGAAGAAACTCAACGCCCGAAGGTGCAAAGCCTGGCCGAGCGCACCGCCGAGCTGTTGGGCGTAACGCTGCCCGAAGCTTTTAACGTGGAGCTATGGGACGAGTATTTCGGCCCGCGCTATGGCGAGCCTAATGCCGGCACTCTGTCTGCGATAAAACTTGTAGCGAGCCATGAAGGTCTGTTGCTGGACCCGGTCTACACCGGTAAAGCCATGGCCGGGTTGCTGGATGGCATCGGCCGTGGACGCTTCGATGACGGCCCGCTGATTTTCCTGCACACCGGTGGTGCGCCTGCGCTGTTTGCTTATCCGGGTGTGTTTGCTTAAAGCTCAATACCTGACGCTACTTTGTAGGAGCTGCCGAAGGCTGCGATAGCGGAGTGTCAGACATTGACCTTCGCAGCCTTCGGCAGCTCCTACAAGAACGCGACTAATTATTCAAAAATCGAATATGAATCAGGCTTTTAGTTATTTTGAACCATAACCAGCTGCTCTTATGATCGCCGCCAGCACGGATCAAGCGCTGAAAAAGCTGGATAAACATCCGCTGCCAACGTAGCGTTCGTCAGGTCCGATTCTTGCCTGAAACCAAACAACTTAAATGGGGCTCGTCATGATTATTTCCGCCATTCGGCGTACCGTTCTGCTTTCCACCCTGGGCCTGGTGCTCGGTTCCGGCTTGATGGGTCAAGCGGTTGCAGGTGAGCAACTGGATCAAATCAAAAAGGCTGGCACGATCAAGGTCGGTCTGGAAGGGACGTACCCTCCGTTCAGCTTCCAGGATGAAAGCGGCAAGCTGACCGGCTTCGAAGTCGAGTTCTCCGAGGCACTGGCCAAAGAGCTGGGCGTCAAGGTGCAACTGCAAGCGACCCCATGGGCAGGCATCCTGGCGGCGCTGGAGTCCAAGCGTCTAGACGTGGTGATTAACCAGGTCACCATTTCCGAAGAGCGCAAGAAGAAGTATGACTTCTCCGAGCCGTACACCATCTCCGGTATTCAGGCGCTGGTGCAGAAGAAAGACGCAGACAAATTCAAAACCGCAGCCGACCTCAAGGGCGCCAAAGTGGGCGTAGGTCTGGGTACTAACTACGAGCAATGGCTCAAGGAAAACGTACCGGCCGCCATCGTCAAAACCTACGACGATGACCCAACCAAATATCAGGACCTGCGTGTCGGCCGTATCGACGCCATTCTGGTTGATCGCCTGGCTGCGCTCGAGCTGATCGCCAAAACCAAGGACAGCCTGGCTGTTTCCGGCGAACCCTTCTCCCGTCAGGAATCCGGTATCGCCATCCGTAAAGGCGAGCCTGAACTGGTTGCGGCCATCAATAAAGCCATCGACAAACTGCGCGCTGACGGCACCCTTGCCAAGCTGTCGCAGAAGTATTTCCAGGCTGACGTGACCAAATGATTGAAGAGGGTCTAAAGCTTGCGCTGGACTCCGCGCCCTTTCTGATAAAGGGCGCGTACTACACGGTCTTCCTGAGCCTGGGCGGTATGTTCTTCGGGCTGCTGCTGGGCTTCGGACTGGCGCTCATGCGCTTGTCACCGATGATGCTGCTGCGCGGCATCGCCCGGGTTTACGTGTCGTTCTTTCGCGGCACGCCGCTGCTGGTTCAACTGTTCATGATCTATTACGGCTTGCCGGAGTTAGGCATTGAACTGGAACCCCTGACCGCTGCGCTGATCGGCTTCTCGCTGAACATGGGTGCTTATGCCTGTGAAATCCTGCGCGCCGCGATTGCCTCGGTTGATCGTGGTCAATGGGAGGCTGGTGCAAGTATCGGCATGACCCGCGCGCAGATCATGCGCCGGGCCATTCTGCCTCAGGCCGCCCGCACCGCGCTGCCGCCACTGGGCAACAGCTTTATCTCGCTGGTCAAAGACACCGCGCTGGCGGCCACTATTCAGGTGCCGGAACTGTTCCGTCAGGCACAACTGATCACCGCCCGCACCTTCGAAATTTTCACCATGTATCTGGCAGCCGCCTTGATCTACTGGATTCTGGCGACGGCGCTTTCGTACCTGCAAAACCGTCTGGAAGAGAGAGTAAACCGCCATGATGTGGAGTCTTGAAGCATGATCGTGGTTGAAAAACTCACCAAGGAGTTCAAGGGTCAGCAAGTGCTCAAAGGCATCGACCTGAAGGTCCAGGCCGGCGAGGTTGTAGCGATTATCGGTCCCAGCGGTTCGGGTAAAACCACCCTGCTACGCTGCCTGAATTTCCTCGAAGAACCCACCAGCGGCAAGATCATCGTGGGCAACATCGAAATCGACGGCAACCGCCCGTTGAGCAAGCAGCAAAGCCTGATCCGCGAGCTTCGTCAGCACGTAGGTTTTGTGTTCCAGAACTTCAATCTGTTCCCACACCGCACTGCGCTGGAAAACGTTATCGAAGGGCCGGTCGTGGTCAAGAAGATGCCGCGTGAAAAGGCCTCCGAGCTGGGTCGGCAACTGTTGGCCAAAGTAGGGCTGGCAGGCAAGGAAGACTCCTACCCGCGGCGCTTGTCGGGCGGTCAGCAGCAGCGCGTGGCCATCGCCCGCGCCCTGGCCATGGAACCGGAAGTGATTCTGTTCGACGAACCCACCTCTGCGCTGGACCCCGAGTTGGTGGGCGAAGTGCTGACCGCTATTCGCGCTCTGGCTGAAGAAAACCGCACCATGGTCATCGTCACTCACGAAATGAACTTCGCCCGGGACGTCGCTAATCGTGTGGTGTTTATCGACAAGGGTGTGATTGTCGAGCAGGGCGATGCGAAAGAGCTGTTCGCCAACCCGCGCGAAGAACGGACGCGGCAATTTCTGGAACGAAGCAGGAACTGATCCTACAAAGCACAGCACAGAAACCTGCGCCTTCTGGCGCTGCTCCTGCTGGCTTTACATTTGTACATCAATCAATCGATCAAACCCGTGATTGATGTACTTCCAGAATCGCTGGAAAGCCATCTAAAAACCTGAACAGAAGTCCTCCTCATTTCCCACTCAATGAAATGGAGGGGGCTGCGGCTGCGTGCTCGATTCCTTTGCCTGTTCGGTCGGCTAGCAGGTTTTCATGGCTAGCAAACATAACTGTTTATTTCCTCAGGTAGGACGAACTAAGCCAATACGGTCAACAGTTTGACGAAACTCTGTAGGAAGTATCTTATTTCTTCGTACACGCCCAGCTCAATCCATTAGCGCCTTGACAGATAAGCGTAAACGACATTAGCTCAAGACCAACAGGAACTTCTAACGCCTTCGAATAGTTGCAAGCGGGATTTACCGACACTTTGTAATGCTTCCCATAAGCTCGAACTATACGTTAACTATCCACAGGATGAACTCGAGGTGCATAGCAATGATTCCAGAAATAAATTTGTTACAACTATCAATGATCAACTCAATTATGACGGGCATTCAGACATGACTCACACACTTTGCAAAACAGGCGGTCAAAAGCTGTTCCCACCTTACGTTCCGCAGGCCCACAGACATGGCGTTGGCATTCGCGCCGCTGCCCATTTGCTGGTCAACATTGACCCTTACCCGGACATGGACGCAGGCGACCTGATCGAGTTGTACTGGGGCGGTTGCTACGTCGCGTCAAAAGTTCTGGATAAGTCCGATATTGGCTACACCATGGTGCTGCGGGTACCGGAAAGCTTTCTGCAGAGCGGTACCGTCAAGACCTACTACCGACTGATGAAGATCGGCGGCGCACCGATTACCTCACCCTGCCGCAGGCTGAGAGTGAAGCTGGACATGCCCGGCGGGCTGTTGATCAATGACAGTCGCGAAGAAAACCAGGGGCTGGCCCCCATCTGTCTGCCGGACGCCGTGATTCGAAACGGTCTGATTACCAGTGACGTCAAGAAAGGCCTGCCACTGTCCATCGAGCCGTACCTGAACATGGCGCCTTGCGATGAAATCACCCTGCGCTGGGGCGATCTGCGGATGGACCTGGAGCCGCTGGATGCCGACAACGTTGGTAAACCCGTCAAGCTGATCGTGCCCGCTACCTTGATTCGCGAGGCGGGCGATGAGCCGCAACTGGAGGTGACGTATTGCGTTATTGATCGAGTCGGTAATAACTCTCGCTGGGCGCCGCCACGAGAAATCAGCGTCAGCACTCTGGATAATCGTCCCGGGTATGACTGAAAACTTTTTAATTCAAGCCAATATGCGAAGTTGTTATAACTTCGTGTATTGGCCTACTCACCCTGAAATGCGAACAGGCTCACAAACTCACTACACCCAAGACAATTCCTACAACCAACTGCATCTTCGCCTACAGGCATATTCATAAAATACACAAACAACTGACTAGGCTTTCTGAACGACCTACCGTCATTCGGAATATACGCTCATGAAAGTCAGCAAGCCTATCAAACTGTGCATCCTTATTGTGCTAATTGGCTCATGCCTGACCTACGCTCAAACCGCATGAGCAACCGTGATTTAGTCTTCTATGCTTATTCCAAAAAATTCGTATATTTAAATTTTTAGTCGCCTTAGGGTATATGCACCGGACCACCGGACATCGTGTTTTTTCTTCGCCTTCTTTGGGGGGCGTTTTTGCGAGGTTCGAATGGTCGTTTCAACGTCTCACACCCACTTGGCTGAGCGCGGCTCGGATATCGCGCCGCCGTTGCACCCTGCGCGGATATTACAAAATGACGCCCAGGCAATCGAAGCCGCACACGCACTGGCTGCACAAGCCCGATTGCAGGCTGCCGAGCGTGATGCTCAGCGCTTGCTTCCTTGGCAGCAGATCGAAGCGTTTACCCGTAGCGGCCTGGGCAGCATCTCCATACCGCGTGCGTACGGCGGTCCGCAAGTTTCGTTCGTGACCGTTGCTGAAGTCTTCAAAATCATCTCCGCTGCCGACCCGGCGCTGGGCCAAATACCACAGAACCAGTTCGGCATCATTCATCTGCTGTTGAGCAGTGCCAACGAGCAACAGAAAAAGGCCTTGCTCAGAAGCGTGCTGGACGGCTGGCGGATCGGTAATGCCGGCCCCGAGCGCGGTACTAAAAATACCCTGGAGCTGAAAGCCCGTCTCACTCACAACAAAGGACGCCTCGTCCTCAACGGCCAGAAGTTCTACTCCACTGGTGCGTTGTTCGCGCATTGGGTCGCGGTGAAAGCGTTGAACGACCAGGGTCAGCAAATCATGGCCTTTGTGCCACGGGGCAGCGCGGGATTGAGCATTGTCGACGACTGGTCGGGCTTCGGCCAACGCACCACCGCCAGCGGCACGGTGCTGCTGGAAAACGTAGAGGTGCACAGCGAACTGGTTGTCGAAAACTGGCGCCTGTCACTGACACCCAATATTCAGGGTGCAGTCTCGCAACTGATCCAGGCGGCCATCGACGCAGGTATCGCCCGAGGCGCCATCGACGACACCATCACGTTCGTGCGCGAACGCTCGCGGCCCTGGGTTGACGCTCAGGTAGAGCGTGCCAGCGATGATCTCTACGTAATCGCCGACATCGGCAAGCTCAAACTCGAACTGCATGCCGCTGAGGCGCTGTTGCGTGAAGCGGCGAAAGTCCTGGATGAGGTCAACGCTGCTCCCATCGACGAATTCTCCGCTGCGCGCGCATCAATTGCCGTGGCCCGCGCCAAAGTCCTGACCACTGAAGTGTCACTGCTGGCCAGCGAGAAGCTGTTCGAACTGGCGGGCAGCCGCGCCACCCTGGCCGAGTTCAACCTAGACCGGCACTGGCGCAACGCTCGCGTTCACACCCTCCATGACCCTGTGCGCTGGAAATACCACGCCGTCGGCGCATGGCACCTCAACGGCACCCTGCCCGCCCGCCATTCGTGGATTTAAACCAGACCACTGGAGTACAACGTTATGAGTTTGCAATCCCCGCCGCGGAACCGTGCTGCCGTTATCGAAAACGATGAACAGGCCCTGCACATTGCTCAGGAACTGGCCGCCCACTTCAAACGTGAAAGCGCGGTACGTGACCAGGAGCGTCGGCTACCCCATGTAGAACTGGATCTGTTCAGCGCCTCCGGCCTGTGGGGCATCAGCGTGCCCAAGGCATTTGGCGGCGCAGGCGTGTCGAATGTCACCCTGGCGAAAGTCATTCGCCTGATCGCCGAGGCGGATGGGTCTCTCGGGCAAATTCCTCAGAATCATTTCTATGCTCTGGAAGTCCTGCGCGTCAACGGTAATGCCGATCAGCAGAAGCGCCTGTATGCCGAAGCATTGGCAGGTTTGCGTTTCGGTAATGCGCTGGCCGAGCTGGGTACCAAAACAGCCCACGATCGCACCACTCGCCTAAGTCGCGAAGGCGACGGCTATCGCATCAACGGCCGCAAGTTTTACTCGACTGGCGCATTGTATGCCCAGCGTATTCCGACTTCGGTTGTCGACGAAAACGGTGTGCAGCAGTTGGCGTTCGTGCCCGCTGACAGTGAGGGCCTGACCGTCATCGACGACTGGAGCGGCTTCGGCCAGCGCACCACCGGTAGCGGCTCGGTGGTCTTTGAAAATGTTTATGTGGACGCCCGCGACGTCGTGGCATTCCAGAGTGCATTCGAGCGCCCGACCACCGTCGGGCCATTGGCACAGATCCTCCATGCCGCCATCGACACCGGCATCGCCCGGGCCGCCTTCGAAGACGCTCTGCACTTCGTTCGCACCCGCACCCGCCCATGGATAGACTCCGGCATCGAAAAGGCCGTGGACGATCCGTTGACCCTGAGCAGCTTCGGGAAGCTGAGCGTTCGCTTATTCGCCGCCGAAGCATTGCTGGATCGCGCCGGGGAAATCCTTGATATCGCTCAGGCCGATAGCAACGCCGAGCATGTGGCCGCCGCATCAATTGCCGTCGCCGAAGCCCGGGCCATCAGCACCGAAATATCACTCGCGGCGGGCAGTACGCTGTTCGAACTGGCTGGTAGTCAGGCGACTCTGGCCGAGCATGACCTTGACCGACACTGGCGCAACGCTCGCGTCCACACGCTGCACGACCCGGTACGCTGGAAGTATCACGCCATCGGCAATTACTACCTCAACGACACCAATCCTCCACTGCGGGGGACAATTTGATGGCGAAGAAAAAGATCCTGCTCAATGCCTTCAACATGAACTGCATTGGCCACATCAACCATGGTTTGTGGACTCATCCACGAGACAACTCGACCCGCTACAACACCCTCGAATACTGGACCGAACTGGCACAGCTGCTGGAGCGCGGTCTGTTCGACGGCCTGTTTATCGCTGATATCGTCGGCGTATACGACATCTATCAGAACTCGGTGGACGTGACGCTCAAAGAGTCCATCCAGTTGCCGGTCAATGATCCGCTGCTACTGGTGTCAGCCATGGCCGCAGTGACCAAAAACCTCGGCTTCGGTCTGACTGCGAACCTGACTTACGAAGCGCCTTATCTGTTCGCCCGGCGCATGTCGACGCTGGATCACCTGAGTCGTGGTCGGGTGGGCTGGAACATCGTCACCGGTTATCTGGACAGCGCTGCACGGGCCATGGGCCTGACCGAGCAAGTCGAACATGACCGCCGCTACGATCAGGCCGATGAATACCTTCAAGTGCTCTACAAGCTCTGGGAAGGCAGTTGGGAGGAGGACGCGGTCATCAACGACCGCGAGCAGCGGGTTTACGCCCAACCGGACAAAGTGCACAAGGTTGAGCACAAGGGCGAGTTCTATCAGGTCGAGGGGTATCACCTGTGCGAGCCGTCCACACAGCGCACGCCAGTGCTGTTTCAAGCGGGCAGCTCGGAGCGAGGCCTGCAGTTTGCCGGGCGACATGCCGAGTGCGTGTTCATCAGCGGCCAGAACAAGGCCGCGACCCGGGAGCAGGTCGACAAGGTCCGCGCCAGTGCCGTTGCGGCCGGACGCAACCCGGAAGACATCAAAGTGTTCATGGGCCTGAACGTGATCGTCGGCAAGACCGCAGCCGAAGCGCAGGCCAAGCTTGCGGAGTATCGCGAGTTCGCCAGCGCCGAAGCCGGTGTCGCGCACTTCGCCGCCTCGACCGGCATCGATTTCTCTCTGTACGAGCTGGATGAACCCATCCAGTACGTGAAGAGCAACGCCATTCAATCAGCGACCAGGAACCTCAAGAACAACGACTGGACCCGGCAAAAACTGCTCGACCAGCACGCCTTGGGCGGGCGCTACATCACCTTGGTGGGCTCGCCTGAACACGTCGCCGACGAGCTGGAATCGTGGATCGCCGAAACCGGTCTGGACGGCTTCAACCTGACCCGCATCGTCACCCCGGAAAGCTACGTGGACTTCATCGACCTGGTGATCCCCGAGCTGCAACGCCGAGGCTCATACAAAACCGCTTACGACAGCGGCAGCCTGCGGGAAAAGCTGTTTCCCGAGGGCGGCGCGCGTTTGCCAGAGCAGCATGTCGGGGCCAGTTACCGACGCTGAACCCTGTGGGAGCGGTGCTTGCCCGCGATAAGGACACCGCGACTCTAAAGTGAACCGCGTCCAGCCTCATCGCGGGCAAGCACCGCTCCCACAATAAAAATGCGTTCAACCCTACACACAACTAAACCCCAGCAACACACCGGACACCCACCATGAAAAAACTCATCAGCACCCTGGCCCTGAGCCTGTTAGCCCTCACCGCCCATGCCGCGGACGAACCCCTGAAAGTCGGCACCACCGCCGCTTTCGCCATCCCGCTCGAAGCCGCGGTTCAGGAAGCCGCCAAGCAAGGCCTGAAAGTCGAGCTGGTGGAGTTCACCGACTGGATCGCGCCCAACGTCAGCCTCGCGGCGGGCGATATCGACGTGAACTACTTCCAGCACATTCCGTTTCTGACCAACGCCAAAGAAGCGGCCGGGTTTGATCTGGTGCCGTACGCGCCGGGGATCATCAACAACGTCGGCCTGTACTCCAAGAAGTACAAAAGCTTCGATGAACTGCCAACCGGCGCCACCGTGGCCATCGCCAACGATCCGATCAACAGCGGTCGAGGTCTGCAACTGCTGGCCAAGGCCGGTTTGATCACCCTCAAACAAGGCGTGGGTTACAAGGCCACCGAGGAAGACATCGTCGCCAACCCGAAGAAAATCAAACTGATTCAGGTCGAGGCCGTACAACTGGTTCGCGCTTATGACGACGCGGATCTGGTTCAGGGCTACCCGGCCTACATTCGCCTCTCGAAGACCTTCGATGCCGAATCAGCCATCCTCTTTGACGGTCTTGATCACCCCGAATACGTCATCCAGTTCGTGATCAAGCCGCAGAGCAAAGACGATCCACGCCTGGCCAAATTCATCGACATCTATCAGCACTCGCCAGTCGTGCGCGCCACTCTGGACAAGGTCAATGGCAAGCTCTACCAAGCTGGCTGGGAAGGTTGATATGAATGCATCCGTGCAACGCCAACTGCCACCTGAACGGACGGGCGCAGCGCATTCGGCAGCTTATTCGACGAGCAGCGCCGAGCTGCACGCCGACCTGAATCGCGCGCACGTGCGGTTCATCAATCTGGGTAAAACCTATCAGGGCCAGCAAGGCCCGGTAGATGCACTGCAAAACATCGACCTCGCGATCCAGAAAGGCGAGATCTTCGGCATCATCGGTCGCAGCGGTGCGGGCAAATCCTCGCTGATCCGCACCATCAACCGTCTGGAACAACCCAGCAGCGGACGGGTGCTGATCGAGCAGACCGACATTGGCGAGCTCAACGAAGACAAGCTGGTGGAGCTGCGCCGACGGATCGGCATGATCTTCCAGCACTTCAATCTCATGTCGGCCAAAACCGTATGGCAAAACGTCGAGTTGCCGCTCAAGGTTGCGGGCGTGCCCAAGGAACAGCGTCAGCGCAAAGTCACTGAGCTGCTGGAACTGGTGGGCCTGCAAGACAAGCACAAGGCATACCCGGCGCAATTGTCCGGCGGCCAGAAACAGCGCGTGGGCATTGCTCGCTCGCTGGTGCATGACCCGGCGATTCTGCTCTGCGACGAAGCCACTTCAGCGCTGGACCCTGAGACCACTCAATCGATCCTCGGTCTGCTGCGCGAGATCAATCAGCGCCTGGGCCTGACCATCATTTTGATCACCCATGAAATGGCCGTGATTCGCGATATCTGCGACCGCGTCGTGGTCCTCGAACAAGGCCGTGTCGTCGAGCAGGGCCCGGTCTGGCAAGTGTTTGGCAATCCGCAGCATGAGGTCAGCAAAACGCTGCTCGCCCCGTTGCAACATGGCTTGCCGGAAGATTTGCAGGCGCGGCTTTCAGTTCATCCACAAACAGCGGAGGCCAAGGTGGTGCTGGATCTGCACTTCACAGGGGACGGCGGCGAAGAACCCGATCTGGCGGCATTGTTTGCAGCCTTGGGTGGCCGGGTCAGTTTGCTGCAAGGCGGTGTTGAGCGGATTCAAGGGCGTGCGCTGGGCCACCTGCTGCTGTCAGTGGCTGGCTCGCCACACAGCGTCGACACCCTGTTGAACCAGGCGCGCAAACAAGCGCAACACGCGGAGGTACTGGGCTATGTGGTTTGATCGTTTGCTGCAGGGCGCCATTGATACCTTCCTGATGGTCGGCGTTTCGTCGTTCATCGCACTGGTGTTGGGCATTCCGCTGGCAGTGATTCTGGTCACCAGCGGCAAAGGCGGGATTTATGAAGCGCCCGCACTCAACCAGGTCCTGGGCGGCTTCGTGAACCTGTTCCGCTCCATTCCGTTTCTGATCCTGATGGTGGCGCTGATTCCGTTCACCCGGATGATCGTCGGCACTACCTATGGTGTCTGGGCGGCGGTGGTACCGCTGACCATTGCTGCCACGCCATTCTTTGCGCGGATCGCCGAAGTCAGCTTGCGTGAGGTCGATCACGGATTGATCGAAGCGGCGCAGGCCATGGGTTGCCGCCGCTGGCACATCATCTGGCACGTGCTGCTGCCTGAAGCACTGCCGGGCATCGTCGGTGGTTTCACCATCACGCTGGTGACCATGATCAACTCCTCGGCCATGGCTGGTGCGATTGGTGCGGGCGGCCTGGGAGACATCGCCTACCGTTACGGCTATCAGCGCTTCGATAGCCAGATCATGCTGACCGTGATCGTGCTGTTGGTGATTCTCGTTGCAGTCATTCAACTGGGCGGCGATCGTCTGGCCAGAGGTCTGAACAAACGCTGAGTGGGGTATATTTGGCGCCTCACTGCTCAGACAGAGTCGCCATGAAGCTCCAAGCGCAAGACCTCGCCCAGATCACCGACCAAACCCTCGGCCACTACAACCAGGTGGCCGAGGACTTCCGGGAAGGCACCCGCGACCACGACGTCAGCCAGAACATCGCCGCGTTGTTGCGCCACATTGAAGGCCAGGCGCCGTGGCAGATTCTGGATTTCGGCTGCGGGCCGGGCCGTGATCTGAAAACCTTCAGCAGTATGGGTCATGTACCGGTGGGCCTGGACGGCTCCGAGCGCTTCGCCGAAATGGCCCGCGCTGAAACGGGCTGCGAGGTGTGGCAGCAGAACTTCCTTGAGCTGGACCTGCCTGCTGAACGCTTCGATGGCATCTTCGCCAACGCCGTGCTGTTTCACATCCCCAAACAGGAACTGCCCCGTGTGCTGAGTGAATTGCACGCCACGCTAAAAACGGGCGGCGTCCTGTTCAGCTCCAACCCCCGCGGCGACAACCAGGAAGGCTGGAACGGCCCACGGTATGGCTCGTATCACGACCTGGAATCCTGGCGCGAACTGCTCAATGCTGCGGGGTTTGTCGAGTTGGAACACTACTACCGCCCGGCAGGATTGCCGAGAGAACAGCAGCCTTGGTTGGCGAGTGTTTGGCGTAAGGTTTGAGCTCCATTAGTCTATGTCGTAGAAAAAAACAGCGTAGCGGCCTGCGTTATGTAAATTTACATCTGCACAGGAAAACTTATTAATAGCAAACGGCGATTTAATAAAAATCAACCATTCCAACAATGTATAACCCCCCCTGAGCAACTTCAGAAGACTCAACTAATCTGACTGATAGCAGTTAATTTAAATCTATCAGGTAACGACCATGGCTAACCTCATACAAAACGGAACCTTTCAAAACGCCCAACTGCATCCTTGGACGTTCGACAACCCCAACCCCTCCTTCAAATTTATCCGTGACCCTGACAGCACCACGGGCGGATTCTGCATTGAACTTACGCCCGAGGGGCAACCCATATGGCTTGAGCAAATAATACCGATGACCGGGCCAGGTAAATTTGAGTTCGAAGCCAAACGCGTGGCGCAGAGCGGGGAACCGGCTGAATTCCTGTTGGGCGTTTCTCACAAAGATTCAAACGGCGGTGGAGGCTTAAACTTTGAACAACGGACTGTTGCCTCGGAGTGGGAGCGTTTTTCAATTAGCGTGCCCGAGTCCGAATACCAAATTATTTCAGGCTATGTAATGGTTGATATTTATGACATGTCCAAAGAAGGTGGAAAGTGGGCTCTGAAGAAAATAGGTATTATCACCCCCGTACTCTTCAGAAACTTTACTTTCGAGCAGGACGAGTCATAAAAACAGATAAAATTATTAACCCTCTTTGCAAGTTTAAGTTTAAAGGTACCAGCGCTGGCGAGTGTTTGGCGTAAAGCCTGAGACCGAGTCGCCCTCATCGCGGGCAAGCCTCGCTCCAACGGACGTGATATTTGTTGGAGCGAGGCTTGCTCGCGATGGCCTCGACTCGATCTACGGAATCCGAATCCTGGCAAGAACTGCTCAATGCTGCCGGGTTTATTGAGCGGGAATGCTGCTATCGCCTGGCTAGTTTGCCTCGAGAACAGCAGCCTTGGCTGGCGAGTGTTTGGCGAAAGGCTTAATACCGAGTCGACCTTATCGCGGGCAAGCACCGCTCCCACATTTGAACGCATTCCAACCTGAGAGCGCGATCTCTGTGGGAGCGGTGCTTGCCCGCGATACAGGCGACTCGGTCTAAAGACAGTTAAACCCATGCAGCATCCCAAAGCGGATACCCCCCATGCGCTCGACCAGTGAGGCTTTCACAGGGCTCAAGATCAATTGAGTTGGAGCATCACTATCGCCCGGCTAGTTTGCCGAGAGAACAGCAGCCTTGGCTGGCGAGTGTTTGGCGAAAGGCTTAATACCGAGTCGACCTTATCGCGGGCAAGCACCGCTCCCACATTTGAACGCATTCCAACCTGAGCGCGCGATCTCTTGTGGGAGCGGTGCTTGCCCGCGATGGCCTCGACTCGATCTACGGAATCCGAATCCTGGCAAGAACTGCTCAATGCTGCGGGGTTTGTCGAGTTGGAACACTACTACCGCCCGGCAGGATTGCCTCGGGATCAGCAGCCTTGGTTGGCGAGTGTTTGGCGCAAGGCTTAACACCTGGTCGCCTGTATCGCGGGCAAGCACCGCTCCCACATTTGATCGCATTCCAACCTGAGCGCGCGATCTCTTGTGGGAGCGGTGCTTGCCCGCGATACAGGCGACTCGGTCTAAAGACAGGTTAAACCCAAGCAGCATCCCAAAGCGGATAATCCCCCATCCGCTCGACCAATCCAGCCCGCACCGGGTTCATCACCACGTAAAAAGCCAGCGCTCTCAAATCCTCCTCCTTGCGAATGGAGCGGTCATGAAAGCCGGGTTGCCAAATACTCCCCGTACGACCTTGCGCAGCATTCACCGTCAGGTTGACGAGGGATTTAGTTCGCCCAACGACATAGCTCAAAGAGTCACTCTCGAGCTCGAACAACCAGTGAAAATGATCAGGCATCACCACCCAGGCAAGTGACTTAACAAGACCATCACGCTCAGCCTGTTGGAACTGCTTCGCTATGAGACGTCCGACTATCCAGTCACCAAAAATAGGCTGGCGGTCTTTGGTGTTAGCAGTTATGAGATAAATCCGGCCTTTTTCACTGTGGCGGCCAATGCGTAACTGTCGAGATTGATGAGGTGATCGCATTCCATTGCCTTTGAGCTCTAGTGGAACTCAAAAGGTAGGTCAGACAGGTGACATACAGCGCTGGATTAATTGGCTGGATGTGTCTGCTCCTCGAATCGAGGCGCGGCCATCACGAGCAAGCTCAGCTCCCACAGCGCTTGCATTACTGTGGGAGCCGGGCTTGTCTGGGCGGCATTCCGACGATTGAGTCAATGATTTACAGCTGGCTCACCACCTTTTTCAGCCTGCTCCCGCTGCCCATCACCCGGCTCTTTAATTCGGTGCCACGCCACCTGCAACGCGGCTACAAAGATAAGGTTCAGTCCATAACATCTATTTAATAGCGTCGAGCAATTAAAACAATAGCAAATAAATCTATGCATCCATGCGGTTGCGCACAGCTCACCGCGTATATCGAGCTACTCTTATAAAGAGAAAGGCCTATGACCGCATCTCGTGTTTATAACAACAGCAGCATATGAATGTGATAGCTGAAACCTAGCACGCAAAGAACATACAGAGATATAAAAATGATTATCCAGGTCCAATTCTTAGCACCACCGAAAATCATAGAAATTGATGTCGAACCGAACGACAGCATCCGGATCACGAAAGAAAAAATCGAGGATGCAGAAGGCATTCCGCCTGAAAAAATGCAATTAATTTTTAGCGGAAATAAACTCGAAGATATTAGGACGCTTGCCGACTACAACATTCTGCCTGGAAGTAAGATTCAGGTGGTGACATTATAAAAATCTGGAGGTCAGCACGTTACTCTTTAACGCTTTAATCCAGAAGTCCGCCCAGACTGTTTTCATGTCAAAGCGCAATTGCCTGGCGGAATGTTTCCACTCAAACAAAACGAGTCGTTCTCTTTGCGGGCAAGTCGGATCGATGCCCGCTCCCTCCAGCACAACCAACACCTGTTGGAGCGGGCGCGCATCGATCCGACTTGCCGCGAAAACCTTAACTCGATTGCGCTGGCTCACCACCCTTTTCAGCCTGCTCCCGCTGCTCATCACTCGGCTCTTTAATCCGATACCACGCCACATACAGCGCGGGCAGGAACAGCAGCGTCAGCAGGGTGGCGATGATGATGCCGCCGATCATAGCGTAGGCCATCGGGCCCCAGAAGACTTCGCGGGCGATGGGGATCATGCCAAGGCTGGCAGCCGCGGCGGTCAGCAGGATCGGACGGCGGCGGTGTTGGGTCGCTTCGGCCACGGCGTCCCATGGCAGGTATCCATCACGCTCATAAGCATCAATCTGTGTAACCAGAATCACTGAGTTTCGGATGATGATGCCAATCAGCGCCAATATGCCGAGGATCGCCACAAAGCCCATGGGCGTGCCGGTCGGAATCAGCGCCAACACCACGCCAATCAAGCCCAACGGCGCAACGCTGGCCACCAGGAACATCTTCTGCACACTGTGCAGTTGAATCATCAGGAACGTCGCCATCAGGAAGATCATCAGCGGCACGACACTGGCAATCGGACCTTGCGCCTTGCCACTTTCTTCGACTGTACCGCCAGTCGCGACCTTGTAACCCGTCGGTAAACCCGCAGCAAACTTGTCGATCTCAGGCTTGAGCTGCTTGACCAGATCGGTTGGCTGCATGTCATCAGCTACCGCCGCCTTAACCGTGATGGTCGGCTTGCGGTCACGACGCCAGACCAGTGGCTGCTCCAGTTCGTATCGCACCGTCGCAAACGCCAGCAACGGAATTGACGTACCGCCCGGCGTCACAATCTGCAGATTCTGCAGGGTTTCCGGCGAGCCACGCTCTGCATCTTCAGCACGGCCCACGACATCAATCAGGTAAATATCATCGCGAACCTGCGTGACAGGCGAGCCGCTGACGATGCTGTTCATCAACTTCGCGACGTCCTCGGACGACAAGCCCAACTGCCGCGCCTTGTCCTGGTTAATGTCGATACGCAGGACTTTGCCCGGCTCGTTCCAGTCGTAAATCATCTCGCCGACATGCGGGTTGGCGTCCAACAGAGTGGCCAGTTCGATGGCGTGCTGGCGGACCTTGTCGATGTTTTCACCACTGACCCGATACTGCAGCGGACGCCCCACCGGCGGCCCCATTTCCAGCGGCTGAACGAAGCTGCCGATGCCGACAAACTCTTCGCGCAGACGCTTGTTCAAGCGATCAGTCAAACCGGCGCGCTGCTCCAGGCTTTTGCTGACAATCACCAACTGCGCGTAATACGGATTTTCCAGTTGCTGGTCCAGCGGCAGGTAGAAACGCAAAGCGCCCTGACCGATGTAAGTGCTCCAACGCTCGATATCCGGATCGTCCTTGAGCGTGGCTTCAAAGCGGTCCACGACCTTGCGGGTTTCATTGATCGAAGCGTTCTGCGGCAGGTTCAGGTCGACGAGAACTTCCGGCCGGTCCGAGGACGGAAAGAACTGGTTCTGCACGAACTGCATGGAGAACACCGCCCCCACAAACAGCAGAATGGTGAAGATGATCGTGACCCAGCGATGTCGCATCGCCCAGAACATGCTGTTGTTGAAGCCTCGGGCAATGCGCCCTTCCTTTTCTTTTTCGTCTTTCTTTTTGATGTTGGCACTCAGGATGTGCACGCCAATCACCGGCGCGAACAACACCGCCACGACCCACGACACGAGCATCGCCACCGCAATCACCGCAAACAGCGTGAAGGTGTATTCCCCCGCCGAGCTGGCATTGAGGCCGATGGGCACGAACCCGGCGACGGTCACCAGCGTACCCGTGAGCATCGGAAACGCCGTCGAGGTGTAGGCGTAAGTCGCGGCCTGCTCCTTGGTCTCGCCCATTTCCAGGCGCGTGACCATCATCTCCACCGTGATCATCGCGTCATCCACCAGCAAGCCGAGGGCGATGATCAACGCGCCGAGGGAAATCCGCTGCATCGTGATGCCGCTGTATTCCATGAACACGAAGACCATCGCCAGCACCAGCGGGATCGAACAAGCGACCACCAAGCCAGCACGCACGCCCAGGCTGACAAAGCTGACGATCAGCACGATCACCACCGCCTCGAACAACGCGCTGGTGAAGCCACCGACAGCCTTCTCAACCACTTCGGCCTGATCCGACACGTTATGCACGCCGACGCCAACCGGCAGATTAGCGGTGGCGGCGTCCATGCGCTCGTGCAGCGCCTTGCCGAATGACTGAATGTTGCCACCCTTCTTCATGGCAATAGCCAGACCGATGGCTGGTTTGCCGTTGAAGCGGAACGACGGTTTCGGTGGATCGGCGTAGCCACGGGTGATATCAGCGATGTCACTCAAGCGGTAGAAACGATCATTGAGGCGCAGATTGACCTCAGCCAGATCCTTCTCCGACGCAAACTGCCCCGAGGTTCGCACCGAAATCCGCTCCGGCCCGGCCTCGATCACACCCGCTGGCGTGACCGCGTTTTGCGATTGCAGGCTTTGCACCACCTGGCTCTGATCCAGGCCTAGCGCCGCCAGCTTGCGGGTGGAGAAATTCAGGTACAGCACTTCGTCCTGCTGGCCGATCATTTCGACCTTGCCCAACCCCGGCACGTCGCGGATTTCCGTGCGGACCTGCTCGACGTAATCACGCAACTGGCGCATGGAAAAACCATCCGCCGTGAACGCGTAAATCGACCCGTAAACATCACCGAATTCGTCGTTGTAAAACGGTCCTTGGGTGCCTTGAGGGAATTGCGCGCGGATATCGTCGATCTTCTTGCGCACCTGATACCAGATCTCCGGGATGTCCTTCGCAGATGTGGTGTCGTGCAGGAAAATCATGATCGTAGACTCACCTGGACGCGTGTAACTCTTCACGTAGTCCAGCGAGTCCAGCTCTTCGAGTTTCTTCTCGATGCGGTCGGTGACTTGCTCAAGGGTTTCATCCACCGTAGCGCCCGGCCAGCGGGTTTGTACGACCATGGTTTTGATGGTGAAGGAAGGATCCTCTTCACGCCCAAGATTCATGTAGGAAAACACGCCCATTAACAGCGCGACGAACATCAGGTACCAGACAAACGACTGGTGTTTGATGGCCCACTCGGACAGGTTAAAACTCCCTTTCATCGCGGGCTTTCCTCATCGACTTTGACTTTTTGGCCCGGCTTGAGGCTGTTGACCCCGGCACTCACCACCCACTCGCCGGGTTTGATCCCGTTGCTCAACACAAAACTGTCACTGCTACGACTGACAACGTTCACTACCCGGGGATTAACAGTCTGGTTCTGCCGGTCAATGATCCACACCTGAGCCTTGCCATCGACTTCCTGCAACGCATTGATCGGTAGCTCAGTGCGCGAGGCAATGGCCGAACTGAGGCTAACGCTGATGGCGGTGCCCAGCCTGAAGGCTTCCGGCGTGTCTGACAGAGTCAGGCGTGCGCGACGGGTACGCGTGGCGCGCTCGGCTTGCGGTTCGATTTCGCGCAGCTTCGCAGTGGTATTGATCTGCGGATCCAGTTGGCTGGCGACCTTAAACTCGACGCCTTCGGGCAACTGGTCAGCCAAGGTTCCAGGCAAATCGATCACCGCTTCTTTGACGTCCGGGCGGGCCAGGGTCACGACTTCCTGCCCGGCCGTGACCACTTGCCCGGCCTCTACCTGCCAGCGAGTGACAACGGCCGCGTGATCGGCTCGTAACTCGCTGTAACCCAGTTGATCCTGAGCCTGGCTCAGTGCTGCGCGGGCTTGCTCCAGGGACGAGTTGGTGGTTTTCAGATCGGTCTGGGCGATATCCAGCTGCGCTTGGGCGCCCACGCCACGGTCGAACAACTCCTGTTGACGACGGGCATTGGCTTGCGCGTTGATCCACTGCGCCTGAATGCGGGCAAGATCGCCTTGGCGAGCACGTACGTTGTTCTGTTGATCGGTAGGGTCCAGCGTGGCGAGCAGTGCGCCTTTGGCAACTTCACTGCCGACGTCCACGCTGCGTTGCGCGATCCGTCCGCCGACCCGAAAGCCCAGGGTGCTTTCAAATCGAGCCTCGATGTTGCCTGCAAAACGCCCAAGGCTTTCCTCGGAAATCGCGTTGGCTTCGACATGCAGCACGGGGCGTACCGGTTCCGGCGCAGGCTCTTCCTTGCTGCACGCAGTCAACAGTGGCAGCAACAGCAACCACGACAAACGCTTCATGGCTGCACCTTCGCGGTTTTCTGTTTCTCGCTGGCGGCTATTTCCACCTGCATGTCCGGGTGCAACAACTGTCCACCCGCCACGACCACTTTCTCACCCGCCTTCAGGCCATCGGTGATGATGACTTTGGCGGTCAGGTAACGGCCAACGGTGACGGCACGCAAATTGGCTTTGCCTTGATCGTCCACCACCCACACGGCTGGCTTGCCCAATTGATCGCCCAATCCCTTGGTCAACGCGGCCCATGGCAGTTCGATGCTGGCCTTGCCCGGCGTGTTCAACGCCCCGCTGACCACTGAACCGAGGTCCATGCCAGCGGGTAATTTTTCGAGGGCGATTTTTACTTGCACGGTGCCGGTTTCGGCTGACACGGCGGGTGTGACTTCACGGACTTTGCCGACCGTTTTGATTTGCGGGTTATCCAGCAGCGTCACCACCACCGGCTCATCACCGGATGCCTGGGCGAACAGTGACTCATAGACGTTGAAGACGGCATCACGCTCGCCATCCCGGGCCAGGCCAAAAATCGGCACGGTGGCCTGCACCACTTGCCCGACTTCTGCCTGACGCTGGGTAATCACGCCCGGCGCGTCGGCGATCAGTGCGGTGTAGCTCAGTTGTTCACGGGCATTGGCCAATTGCGCTTGCGCGGCATGAAGCGCGCTCTGGCTACTGCGCAATGAGGCCTGCGCCGAATCGTACTCACTGCGGCTGGTATAGCCCTTGGGCAGCAGTTTTTCCTGCCTCACGAATGCCGCTTGGGTTTGCGTCACCCGCGCCTGTTCGGCAGCGACGGCAGCCACGGCGGAATCGACGTTGGTCTGTAAGTCCTTGGGGTCAAGCTTCGCCAGCACTTGCCTGGCCGTGACCCGATCGCCCACATCCACCATGCGCTGAATGATCTTGCCGCCCACACGGAATGAAAGCTGCGTCTGCACCCGCGCCTGAACATCACCGGTCAGGGCCACCTGAGCGGCGTAATCGGTGGTTGCGACTTCTTGCACATAAACACGCGGCAGATTGGCCGGAGGGGCTTCTTCTTTGCCGCAGCCGGCGAGAATGGCCAACGCCAACGTCAGACCGGACAACGCCAATTTAGAGGGGGAAACGGGCATGCAGACTCCTTATGCGGATGCCGTGCGCGTGCCTCGCTGTAAACAGTGGGTGGCGCCGTGACTATGCGACTCTCAGCGTAGATCAGGGTTCCTTGGGGTGTGCGATTGGTTGTGCAGAACAGGGCAACACGATCGGAGTCAGGGCGTCGGCTGGCGCTGGACCTGTGGGAAATTCTATGTCGGCCTGCAGGTTGATGAACGACGTGGGACCGGCTTTAGCCGGGAAAGCGGTCTTCCTGACGATAAAGATGTACTGAATGTACCGGCCTCTTCCCGGCTAAAGCCGGTCCCACGTCATCATTGGTTCCTGTCAGAGCTGGGCTCAGCGGGGTTCGACGCGCTCCAGTGAGCGGTCGAGTTCGGCTTTGGCCATGGCGATCAGATGGACAACCGAGAAGGCCAGGTCGCGTTTGGGGCCGTTGAGGGTGTCGCCGGTTTCGTAGGCGGTGGCGGCTGCGCAGCGCAGTAGATCGCTGACGTGGAGCAGCGATTCTTCGAGGGTTGGCAGCGGTGGATCGGGTGTTAATTTTTTCATCGTTGATTCCTTGTGTTAACGGAGCCACCGAATGTTCGCTGCTAAACAAATAGAGGGTGGCGGCTTTGTCGCGGGTTAGCAGACCGGTGGAATCAACAAGACCGGCGCACCCGAAGATGCCCCACGCAAAGCCGCCATAACGCGGTACTTGCGCTGTCAATTCACAAAGCAGGCTGCTAAACCCGATCACTGATGAGTCAGTGACGGACGCAGCCTAGTGTCCGAATTTGGCACGCGCAAGGGCTCAGGATTTTCTAGGAAACTTCACACAGAAGAAAGGGAAACGGCCGCAGGAAAGGGCCTTCAAAGGTGGGCTTTTCGTGAGATGAAGTTACAGATGTAATGCACATCCCTTGTGGGAGCGGTGCTTGCCCGCGATAGGAACGCTGCGGTCTAAAAGGTAAACCGCGTCATCGTTCATCGCGGGCAAGCACCGCTCCCACAGGGTCAGCGTCAGCCAGTGGATGGATATTCCAGACCGGTATCAGCTACCCGCACCACCATAGGCTAGGTGGGTTTTTCGTGAGGTGAAGTTACAGATGTAATGCACATCCCTTGTGGGAGCGGTGCTTGCCCGCGATTGGAACGCTGCGGTCTAAAAGGTAAACCGCGTCATCGTTCATCGCGGGCAAGCACCGCTCCCACAGGGTCAGCGCCAGCCAGTGGATGGATATTCCAGACCGGTATCAGCTACCCGCACCACCATGGGCTAGGTGGGTTTTTCGTGAGGTGAAGTTACAGATGTAATGCATATCCCTTGTGGGAGCGGTGCTTGCCCGCGATAGGAACGCTGCGGTCTAAAAGGTAAACCGCGTCATCGTTCATCGCGGGCAAGCACCGCTCCCACAGGGTCAGCGCCAGCCAGTGGATGGATACTCCAGACCGGTATCAGCTACCCGCACCACCATGGGCTAGGTGGGTTTTTCGTGAGGTGAAGTTACAGATGTAACGCATATCCCTTGTGGGAGCGGTGCTTGCCCGCGATAAGGTCTACGCGATCTAAAGTGAACCGCGTTCAGCCTTATCGCGGGCAAGCACCGCTCCCACAGGGTCAGCGCCAGACAGTGGATGGATACTCCAGACCGGTATCAGCTACCCGCACCACCATGCGCTTCTTCGAAGAAGTAATCCTTCCAGCTCGCCGCCTTGTTTTTCAAGACGCCCAGCTCTTGCAGCTTTTCGGCATAAATAAAGGTTCGCTGCGGGGTGATGGTGAAGTCGATTTCCGGATCGGAAACGATCTTCTCTACAAACGGTAGCGCCAGTTTGGATTGCTCTACCCGGATGTAGGTCTGGGCAGCGGCAGGCTTGTCGGCCTTGATGATCTTCTCGGCTTCAGCCAGGGCGTCGTAGAACGCCTTGTAGGTTTTCGGGTTTTCGTCGTGGAATTTCTCGGTGGTGTACAGCACGTTGAACGTCGCCTGGCCACCCAGCACGTCGTACGAACTCAGCACTTTATGCACGTTCTTGTTTTCCAGCGCCTGGTACTGGAACGGCGGGCTGGAGAAGTGCGAAGTGATTTCCGAACCGCCCGAGATCAGCGCCGACGTGGCGTCCGGGTGCGGCAGGCTTACCGAGATGTTGTCGAATTTCTTGAAGTTTTCGTTACCGAACTCTTTGGCAGTTTCGATCTGTAAGGTGCGCGACTGGAAGCCCACGCCTGCGGCTGGCACGGCGATGCGGTCTTTGTCGGTGAAGTCCTTGAGGGTTTTCACGTTCGGGTTGTTGGTCAGCAAGTAATTGGGCATCGAGCCCAGTGACGCAATGGCTTTGACGTTCTGTTTGCCCTTGGTACGGTCCCAGATGGTCAGCATCGGCGGTACGCCTGCGGACACCACGTCCAGCGCACCGGCCAACAGCGCTTCGTTCATGGCGGTGGCGCCGGAGATGCTGTTCCAGTCAACCTCAATGTCGATGCCCTGCTCTTTACCGTGCTTCTCGATCAGTTTTTGATCGCGCACCACGTCCAGGATCAGGTAACCGATACCAAACTGCTGGGCGATGCTGATCTTGCCTTCGGCTTGTGCACCGCTGCTGAGCAGGCCGATGGTTGCGGCGAGCGCAATGATGGCTGAGCGCTTGAAAGGAATTGCCATTTGAAACCTCACGAGAATTCGAATGTTTGTTTTTGATCTTGTGGGAGCGGTGCTTGCCCGCGATAAGGTCTACGCGATCTAAAGTGAACCGCGTTCAGCCTTATCGCGGGCAAGCACCGCTCCCACAGGGGAATTGCATTTCAGCGCTGCATACCCCAACGCTTGACGGTCAGGCGTTCGATGTTGGCAAACAGCAGGTTTTCCACCAGCAGGCCGATCAGGATGACTGCCGCCAGGCCAGCAAATACTTTGTCGGTGTATAGCTCGTTGCGGTTTTGAAAGATGTACCAGCCCAGGCCGCCTTTACCGGACGATGCGCCGAACACCAGTTCAGCCGCGATCAGGGTCCGCCAGGCGAATGCCCAACCAATTTTCAGACCGGCCAGAATTGATGGCAGCGCCGCCGGAATCAGGATGTGCCAGACGAAGCGCAAGCCTTTGAGGCCGTAGTTGCGACCGGCCATGCGCTGGGTTTCCGAAACGCCGAGAAAGCCCGCGTAGGTATTGAGCGCCAACGCCCACAGCACCGAGTGGACCAGCACAAAAATCAGGCTGTTCTGCCCCAGGCCAAACCACAGCAACGCAAGTGGCAGCAGCGCAATGGCAGGCAAAGGGTTGAACATCGCAGTCAATGTGCCGAGCAGGTCGCGACCCAGCTGAGTTGATACCGCCAGGGTGGTCAGGGCAAAGGCCAGGACGATACCGATCACGTAGCCCTGAATCAGCACGGTCAGGGAAATCCAGACCTTGTTGATCAGTTCACCCGACAGGATGCCTTCATAAAACGCGGCAGCGGTTTGCAGGAAGCTGGGCAGCAACAGGTCGTTGTTCTGAATCCGCGCGGCGACTTCCCAGAGCACGGCCAGCAAGATCAGAATCACGGTCTTACGGACCCAGCTCACTTGCCAGATACGTTGCGCCAGCGGGATGTCACGGGCCAGGTCTTCCTGAGTGAAAGGCTCCAGCGTGATTTCGTACTCTTCACGAATTGGGGGGGAAAGGCTCATGGTGTGACTCTCTTGGTATCTGTTGGCGCTGTTCCCCTGTGGGAGCGGTGCTTGCCCGCGATAAGGTTTCGGTGATTTATCTGCAACCGAGGTGTTCTTATCGCGGGCAAGCACCGCTCCCACAGGGGGTCAACGCCAGCAAGCAGAAATTAATAAGCGATCCGGATGTCCTGGAAGTTCAGCTCGCGGTCAACCGCCTGCTCTTCGCCTTCATCAAACAGCAGCCGGTGTATGCGCTGGGCGGTGTGCTGGAAACCGACGCCGCCGAGGCTTTTCAGGTCGTATTGATGGCTGTTGATTTCAGCGCGAACACGGCCCGGATGCGGCGACAGCAGCAAGATGCGGTTGCCGACCACCAGCGCTTCTTCGATGGAGTGCGTGACAAACAGCAGGGTGAAGCGCACTTCTTCCCACAGCTCCAGCAGCTCTTCCTGCATCTTGCGACGGGTCAGGGCATCCAGCGCAGCGAAGGGTTCGTCCATGAGCAGAATTTTCGGTTGCATCGCCAAGGCCCGGGCAATCGCCACACGGGCTTTCATGCCGCCAGACAAGGTGTGCGGATAAGCATCGGCAAAGGCGCTCAAACCGACTTTCGCCAGGTAGTAATGCGCACGCTCTAGTGCTTCCTTGCGCTTCAACGTGCGCGAGGCCAGCAGCGGGAAAATCACGTTTTCGATGACGGTTTTCCAGGGCGGCAGTTGGTCGAACTCCTGGAACACCACGATGCGGTCCGGGCCTGGCTCATGAACTTCAGCGCCAGCCAGACGAATCTGCCCTTCGCTGGGTTTGATGAAACCCGCCACAGCCTTGAGCAAGGTGGATTTGCCGCACCCCGAAGGACCAAGCAATACGAACCGATCAGCCGGATCAACTTCAAAGCTGACTTGATGAGTCGCCCGCACCACCCGCTCGGGCGTGCGGTATTCCAGACTCACATTCTGGACTTGCAGCAGGGCTTCAGCAGCGGGCTGGTCGACCTGTTGCGCAATCGAGTTTGCGCTAGCCGTGTGGCTTTGCAGAACAGTCATTAAAAGCTCCCGGTATTAGAACGGCGCATCGCCCTGAATGGTGGTGCGGTGCAGGCGGCGACGCAGATGGTCAGGGGTGCCGCCCGCCAGGTGGATCAGCGAGCGGTTGTCCCAGAAGACCATGTCGTTGGACGCCCACTGGTGGCGATAGACCCCTTCAGGGCGCACGCTGTGGGCGTACAGTTCATTCAGAATCTGCTGACTCTCGTCTTCCGGCAGGCCGACGATATGAGTGGTGAAGCCTTCACTGACAAACAGCGCCTTGCGGCCGTTTTCCGGGTGCGTACGCACGATCGGATGGCTGACCACCACTACTTGCGCCAACTGCTCGGCGGTCAGGGTCGGCCGCCAGTTTTGTGCGTTGTGCCCGTCGCGATAGCGCGAGGTGTAGCTGTGTACGGCAGAGCGGCCTTCAACAGCTTTGCGCAAATGCTCCGGCAGGGTGTCCCAGGCCAGGTGCATGTCGGCGAACAGGGTGTCGCCGCCTTCGCTTGGCAGTTCCTGGGCGTAGAGCATCGAGCCCAGGCTTGGCAGCTCTTTGTAGGAAAGATCCGAGTGCCAATATTTGCCCGCGTCACCAAGGCCCAAGGGCTGACCGTTTTCCACGATGTTGGAAACGATGAGGATTTCCGGGTGGTTGGCCAGCAGGAATTGCTTGAGGACGTGGATCTGCAGCACGCCAAAACGACGGCTGAAGTCGATCTGCTGTTGTGGGGTGATCTGCTGATCGCGGAACACCACGACGTGGTAATCCAGATGCGCGCGGTGTACGCGAGCGAAGTCGGCGTCATTCAGCGGTCGGGACAGGTCCAGCCCAACGATTTCCGCGCCCACTTTCTCGGCGAAAGGACGCACCTCGAACTGTTGAGGTGCCGCGTGAACAGGTGATGACGCGAGGGACGCTGCTGACATGACTCAGACTCCAGAAGACTGGTGGTGATGAGCCATGACTTTATAGGTATAAGAATCGAAATTTAAATATCGTTATCGCATATGGATAGTCCGGATTGAGCTAGGCACTCAAGGCGGACACCTGTAGGAGCTGACCGAGGTTACGAGGGCTGCGAAAGCGGTGTATCAGACAGACCGCAATTCGCAGCCTTAGGCAGCTCCTACAGATTCTCGCCAGAAACAAAAACGCCGACGCTGTTGCCAGCGTCGGCGTTGGGTATTACGTGTTCAGCTCAGCAATCAGAACGCTGGCAGTACCGCGCCTTCGTACTTCTTGTTGATGAAGTCTTTGACTTTCTGGCTGGTCAGGGCCTTGGACAGTTTCTCGATAGCGTCGGTGTGAGCGTTATCGGAACGGGTCACCAGGAAGTTCACGTAAGGCGAATCAGCACCTTCGATAATCAGCGCGTCTTTCTTCGGGTTGAGCTTGGCTTCCAGCGCATAGTTGGTGTTGATCAGCGCCAGATCAACCTGGCCCAGAGCACGCGGCAATACGGCCGATTCCAGCTCGCGGAACTTGAATTTCTTCGGGTTGGTGGCGATGTCTTTCGGAGTCGCCAGTGCGTCGGTCGGGTTTTTCAGTGTGATCAGGCCATTCTTCTGCAACAGCAGCAGAGCACGACCGGCATTGCTGCCTTCGTTAGGGATGGCGATGGTTGCGCCTTCAGGCAACTCGGAGATCGCCTTCCACTTCTTGGAGTAGCCACCGAACGGTTCAACGTGTACGCCGACACCGGTCACCAGTGTTGCGCCTTTACCTTTGTTGAAGCCATCCAGGTAAGGCTTGGTCTGGAAGTAGTTGGCGTCCAGACGCTTTTCATTCAGTTGCACGTTTGGCTGCACGTAGTCGGTGAAGACCTTGATTTCCAGATCCACGCCTTCTTTAGCAAGGTCCGGCTTGATCAACTCAAGGATTTCCGCGTGCGGAACTGGCGTAGCACCAACCACCAGTTTCTCGGCTGCTTGAGCCACGCTTACCGAAAATACGGCCGCCAGAGCGGTCAACAGCAATGTCTTTTTCATGCAATGTCCTTGGAGAAAATCGAGGTCGGTCTGTACGACAGCTCTTCAATGAGTTGCCCCCGGCGGCTTGTGCAGTCGGGGGCGTGGAGCGGACATTACCGATTTTCTTTATTCCAGGACAATATTTTTTTAGCGAATGCTTATGCTTTTTTTGAAGCATCAGTGTTGAGTAATCCCCGCGACCTGCGCATATCAAAATTCGCGTATTGCCTGCATCCGGTCGTCATCCACAGTAAGGAAGTCGCCTGGCTTGATATTGACTTGTCCAAGGCCTTTCGAGCCCTCATCGGCATCGCCGCGCACAAAGGCGTCGAGTATCGAGGGCGCTTCGTCAGACTGGCTGGTAGCCGGGGGGGCAATGTAAGGGATGACGTAATTATCAGTGTAAAAAACGCCTTTGGCGCCATAGCCGAAATATTTCGCCGCCTTCAAAACCTTCTCCGCATCGATCAGGCGATTCTGGATTGCGACCGTATTCCTTGCCCCCTTGCCCAGTTTTGCGACACCTCCAAGGCTTTTAAGCGAATTCCCGTTAGAGACCCTGACCGCACCTTGTCGAGCAACAGAAACGGGGCCGGCGTCGAAAAAGCGGGCCGCTGCCCGAGCACCGCGAGAGGAAACGGCCTTTGCTGCAGACGGAGATGCAAGTGATGCAAGTGACAGCCCCAGGCTGAGTTGCCCCAGGATTGCCCCTGCACTGGAGTCAGGCGCCAACTCGCCCGCCAACTCGCTGGCGATACTGAGCACCTCGCCTGCGATCCCGACGACCGCCGCGAAAATCAGCGGGCCTGTCAGTGGTGCGCCAGCGCCGAGCGTCGCAACCGTAATGGCTACGGCGGCAACCGAAATCACAATGCTTAGAATAGACTTCCAGGAAAAGTGCCCGGTGGGATCAGTCATGTTTATCGGATCGCCCAGACAATAGGCGTAAGGATTTACACCGCCCGATTCGAATGGGCTCATGCTGTCGGGGCTGTGAAAGCGCATCAGGACCGGGTTGTAAGCCCGATATCCGTTGCCCAGCAAATAACAACCAGTCACCGGGTCGGGTTGCTCGCCATTGAAGCCCAGCAGACTTTGCAGACCGCCTTCCACGGCACCGCCTCCGTACGGGGTGTAAACGCTGCGCTGGATCTGATTGCCCGTGACTGACTGCAAAACGCTGCCTTGCTGGTCGCACGCCAGCAGACTGTTCACTACGGTGTTACCTGATTGGGTCGACTGCGCCAACACATGACCGTCCGACTCCATCAGGCTGAGCCGTCGCCCGCCCTCTAGCTGTGTGGCAATACGGCCATCCCGATAAACCCGCGTGCTGACGGGGGCGCCCGTCGGCTCTACGCCAATCAGGCGATCCAGAGCGTCATAGCGGTAACTGATCAATAGTCCTTGATGATTCATAATTGCTCCTGCGCGACCGAGGCCAGACGGCCCAGCTCGTCGTAATTCTGGCGACGACCACGCTCGTCATTGATTTGGTTGCCATCGCGGTCGTAAGAAAATCTCGCTTGTTGTGCTGCATAGTCCGGATGGCTATGGCGAACGCGGCTCAGTTGAGTTTTGTCGAATTTCTCGTATTCGTACGTTGCGATGTTTTCGCCACCCATGAACATGCTTTTCAACTGGCGGATGTTGTCCAGCTCATCAAACTGGTACTCCTGTACACGAATCGCTTTGCCCGCCGCATCGACCGGCAAGTGCAGGCCGCTGCACGCGTAGCGCTCCAGACGACCACGCGAGTCATAGGCAAATGTCTCATCGCGCAGCACGGAGCTTCCGCGCAGCAAGACACGCTTGATGAGCTTGTCGTTATTATCGAATTGCTGGGACAGTTCTTCCGGTGGATTGGAATCAACCACCAGTACACGACGCACCTCACGGCCGAAATCATCGTATTCGAGCTGCGTGATGAGTTTGCGTTTACTTTGGGTATCGACAGTTTCGATCCTGCTGACACGTCCGTACGAGTCATAGCTGTAGTCCGCCCTGACAGTGCCGCGTACCACTTGGGCAGTGCGACAGAACGCGTCATAACGGGTGATCTGGGTGACGCCCGTTGCATCTACATATTCCAGCGGCAAACCTTTGAGAGAGGTGCGATGCAAGGCATTCAATGTGTTCTGGGCTTCAGTTATCTGATCGTTCTGCAATTTGCCGGACGGTAAATAGCGGCGCTGCTGCTGGTTACCCGGGCAGGAGGCCTGAATCAGCTTCGCATGAGCGCTGTCGTAGCGATAACTGGCAGCCAGGTTGCTATTGCCGCCAACGCTGCGCTCAGTCATCTGATTGTTCAGTGAAGGGTCATACTTATAGGAAATGACCTTGCCGCTGGCTTTGATATGGGTCGCCGGGTTCGGCTGAGCCCCCTCATACGTGAAGAGTTCCGTACGGCCGCCCACGGTGATGCTGGTTACGCGCATAAGACCGTCATACGTCCGTTCGCCAGCCAGATAATCATTGACCCAGATGTGGGTCGCCAGATCTTCCGTACTGTGTCGCACGAATGCTTTTCTGATCCGCGTACCATCGGGCAATTGCGTAATGACCAGGCGATCAGCAAAGTCGTACACAAATCGCGTCGTGCGTCCCAACGGATCGATTTTTTGTACACAGCGTCCCAAGCCGTCGTAGAGATACGACGTGATACCGCACGAAACACCTTTGCGATCAAAGCGCTCAACCGAGTCGTTTTTACCGAACACGTTTTTGGTGATAACTGTTTTACCGGCCTGATCGATACCTTGAGTCTGGACTAACGTAACTGGATCAAATTGATCGTGACTCACTACGCCATCAGGCCCGGTTGTCGAGACGCGATGCCCCCAATCGTCGTAGCGGTATTGGGTCTGTAATGCAAACGGTCTGCCGTCGAGCCAGTCGGTACTAACCTCTTCAACCAGTTGACCACGGGCGTCGTATTTAGCGTTATAAGTGGCGCGCATCGGCTGTCCGGTGGAGTCCATGTCTTGAACTTCAACAGCACACTTGCGGCTCATGCCATCAAAACGGGTTAGCGTTGCGGCGCCATTGGGCGCAACCGTCCGCGTTTGTACTACATCGCCGAGCGCATCAGCCAGATGGTAACTATGGGTTGTGGATACCTGGCTGGAGGTCTTCGGTGCAAGCCGCTCCAGGATCTTGCGGCCAAGCAGGTCATGGGCCGTTTCAAGGGAGACACCCAATTGCTCGACGGTTTTTACTTCTGCGCCGGTTAAACTGTTCTGCCATAGAGACTTGGTGCTGCGTGAACCATCCTTGGCTGCCAACGTAGTGTGTGTGCACAAACTGCCGCCAAGCAGCTCATAACGGTAGTGCATGGCAGTATCAATGCCATCTACAGTCTCGACCTGTTGTTTTACGCGGCCAAAGAAAGGGCTGTTAATTTCGCTCTCATACTGTCGAGTGATAGTAATGAGTGGGGTCGACTGCCCGCTTTGCGAAACCGCCTGTTGCGCCAGCGCTATAAAACGTCCCCGCTGCGGGCTGGCCGACTGTAGATGGGTGTAGCGGTAGCTCGTGATCAACGTAGGGGCGGGCGCGCGATCAGCAGCGGGTATCAGGGTTTTACGTTTGAGCCAGCGCACCGCTCCGAACGCATCTGCCGGGCAACCATCGGACTGTCCAATCGGATAATACTCAAAAACTTCAGTAATACCCGTGGGTGAAACCTTTTTGAGAATGTTGCCGAATTCGTCGTATTCAGTAAGCGTCGTTTCCTTGCGAACATGCCCAGGCTTTGCCGCATCGGACCACGACACCTCAACCTTTTTGGGTAATAAGAAGTTCAGAGGTTGATTCTCAAACGTCAGACCTGGCTTTTCATAAAACTCAGTAATGTTACTCACGGTTTTGCCGTTCTGACTTACGGTTTCTTCGACCTGTAGGTGGAAGCGGTTGTACGCCCTCTTGGTCCTGCGCACGCGACGCTCATTCGCACCGGTGCCCTCAACCAAATCCTCATAAACCTCGTATCTGTAATCACCGGTTGCTTTGTAGAGGCTGTCGCCGTCCTTGTTCCATGGGGCATTGGAGCGGTACCCGAAATAATTTCGATCCGAGTAACTATATTTCTTCGTAATCGGCGCCTGATTCATACGAGGGAAGGTCACATGCGATGCAACAGCAGGCAGGGCCTTAAGAGGCGCACCGTTGGGCAGCTTTAAAGCGGACGTACGATAGGTGAGTTGTTCAACGCCATCGGTGGGTGATTCCAGTCGGCTGATCAGACTCAAGCCTTCAACGGTCTGATACCGCAAGCGCCACGAAGCACTGGTGTTATTGTCCAGTAACATCGTTATTTTGGTGAGCCGACTGTTCTCTTGCTGAAATCTGAAGACCAGTTTTTCGGCCGGATTATCAGGCCATAGCGTCATGCTCAGCACGCGCGCTGAATCGTTACGAACGTCTAAAGTTAATAGCGTGCGGCTTTCATCTTTGATCTCGCGCAAGACACGGCGTCCTGCAACTGAAATATATGAAAGATTAACGACCCGCCCCTCAGGCGAGTAGATTTTCGAAACCAGCCACTCGTCCCGACTCGCCCCGGGATTACTAAGCACCTCCATAACCCCCGACTTATGCTCGATAATCAAGTCGCTGCCCAAGCGACTGGTTTTCAGGTCATTGACCTTTTTATCAGTAACGACCAAAGCATTACTAGAGAGGATCGCCCTGTGGCTGGCACCACTGGACAAGTTCAGTATTTTTGTTTTTTGGTTGTAGCTGGAGAACGGAATACCCCAGCCAACCCCGAAGCCAAGATTTTCTGTCTGTAGCGCGTTGGATCTTAAAGCCAAGGGTAATGAAGGACCACTCAATGTGTTCGCTAACAGATTAGACAGCGACAAGCTGACACTATAAGTACCCGTCCTCGGGTCTACACCCGAGCTAATAAAGCTGAGAAAATTGTACGCACCAGAGCGCACACTAGAAGACACTGAAACAGTCATATGCATATTCCAAATGGCAGGCAGGGGGGAGCCTTTAACAAACCCCCGCTGCACTTAAATTATTTGATGATCAGTTTTTTTGCAGGTGAGAAACCTGACACTTCTGAGACCAGCCCATAAATGGACAGGACAGACCGATCAATACAGTTCTAGTTCCGCATCAGAATCATTAACTGTTTTGAACCGCACATTAATACTGTGCTTGTTGCCATACATATCGATAGCGGCTATAGGCGCCTCTCGTCTCTGAGCCGATAACTGATCTGGACGCGCAAGAATTGGTTTTGATACCGCCACAATAGGTTGACCTTTTTTTACGTAGCCGGACTTGATCTGTCGAGGCCCGATCAAAATTGGGTGGGTGTAGCGAATCTCGGTTTGACCGGGTGCGGCATACCCCGTAAAAACAACCGGTATCAGCGACCCTTTAGCCCCATGCTTAACAAGGGAGGGCATGGAAAAGTCTATGAACTCAATATTGACACCCCCCACATTTAAAGCAAAAGGCCTGTAATCAAGGGCATTTTCTACTGCAAGCGGCTGAAAGGTATAGTCTGCAGCACGATAGGTAGGAGGCGTCACAGGGGTAAGGGTCACCGAAGAATCAAAATGCGCGGTAAAAGCCACGCCATCATCCCTCTTAATCCTTGCAGAGAGGTGAAGGGGTGCATCAGCCGTGGTGCGCACATAGACGTCCCGATACTGGGTAGAACTGTTGATTGACAGGTCCGTCATCGACATTTCGCCATTGAGGGACAAAGAGCTTTGTCCCGTTGGGAAGAAGCGATAACTATTATTTCTTTTATAACTCCAGCGCCACTTCGAAGCGGGCGGCCTTGGAAAAATTGCTCCAGTTGTCTGCACTACCCGTTCCGCATTGTGATAATCAATCAACTCAAGACTATCAATTTCTTTACTGCTCAATTGAACAGGATCGCCGTTTACATCCACAGCCTTAATGGCGACCCTGACTTTCACCTCCTGGCCACCATTCGCAAACAGCCGAGCAGGGCCCGAGCTGACCGCCAGCGAAAAGTCATCAAGAGTTTCCCAACGTTTAGCACTATTCACATTATTCATATCATCATCCTTAATATCCAAAATGGACGTTCCTTAGAGAAAAACCACTTCAGCCAGATACGCCGAAGATTGAGTGATCGCAATACCAAGACAGCCACTACCGAGATAATCCTGAGTACTTAAACAACTTTTGGACATCGTTGGATAGTTGAGTATCGCGCCTTGAATTCCAGCTTTATCCAATTCCGAATTTATGTCTACCGCATGTAATCAATAGCAATAAACGACCGTGAAAAAGGGTCAAAAATCACGACTTCAATGGTGAAATAACAACTTTCGACGGGGAATAATGAGCCGAGATATGTAGGAATTAATCCCTGATCGTGAAGGACTCTCAACTCTACCTTTTTACCCACCATAAAAAACGCCGCACCCTGACCAAGGATGCGGCGTTGAAAAACCGGGGATGTGGGTTAGCGGGTGAGATCGTCCAGCCTGGATTCGACCGTTTCGAGCACCCTTCGCAGTGCAAAGAGTTGCTCAACCTTTGCGTCAAGGAGAAGCTTTCCTACAAGCTGCTCCACTTGCGCTAATGGGTCTGCGCCAGCAGGCAGGTTCAAGTGCTCCGGCAAGATCTCGTCACCACTGCTGACCAGCAGCGCAAAGTGGATGACGTTTTCCAGTTCACGGGTATTGCCCGACCAGTTATGGGCTTCCAGAACCTGCTGCGCTGCGTCGCTGATCAGTGGCACGGCGAGGTTAAGGCGCTGGCTGTAAATGCCGAGGAAGTACTCGGCCAGCGGCAGAATGTTACCCGGCTGTTCGCGCAGTGGCGGCAGCTCCAGTCGCCCTTCACTGAGGTAATGGAACAGTCGCTCATGGAACTTGCCCGCCGCCACGGCCTGAGCCAGATCGATGCTGGTAGCAGCGACTAAGCGCACGTCCACCGGGCTTGGCTGATGCGCACCCACGCGGGTGACTTCATGAGTCTCCAGCGCCGCTAGCAGCTTGGTCTGAATCGGCAACGGCAAGTCGCCTATTTCATCCAGATAAAGGGTGCCGCCATTGGCTGAACCGAACCAACCGGCGCGGCTGCTGGCCGAGCCGCTGTGAGCGCCCGCGGCATAACCAAACAGTTCGGCGTCGGCATAGGTCGGGCTGATCGCGCCGCAATTGACCGACACGAACAAGCCTGTGCGGTCGCTGCCACGATGAATGTGCCGCGCCAGTAATTCTTTACCGGTACCGGACTCGCCCCGGATCAATACCGGCAGCGCCCGAGGTGCCAGTTGCTCCATTTCTTCACGTAACTGGCGGGAACGCGGATCGATGAATACCAACGCCTTGGCACGGATGCTTAGCGGACTTTTTTCTGCATCGGGGAAGGTCAACAAAGGCTGACCGAAGGGTTCATTCAGGCTCATGGCAAACTCCCGCCCGAGCCTTGCGACGGCTCAAACGTTAAAAAATCAAGTGGATCGGTGAGGCAAGCGCGATATGTCTCGCGCTGCATAAGTTCATGCGCGACGCCGTGCGTGTTGTTCCATTCGGCTCTGCAGGCGGTACAGGTAAGCGAATCCTTGTTCCCAGCGGCGATGACCTGATTTGACGTTGATATGTCCCGCCTCGCTGAGAATGCCGGTTTCAGCCCCCCAGTCGCGGGCCATTTCCAGGGCACGTTGAGTACTGACCGCCGCGTCGTTATCCGAGGTGACGATCTGCGTAGGAAACGGCAGCAGATCCTTGGGGATGGGCGCGAAGTTGCGCAACGCAGGCGAGCAGTTAGGTCGCTCGACATCAGCGGGCGCGACCAGCAAAGCCCCCTGCACCTGACGCAGCGACTCCAGCGGAGCCAGCCGCGCCCAATGCGCAACAGTGATGCACCCCAGGCTGTGCGCAATCAGAATCACGGGGGTACTGTCCGCCGCGATACTGCGCTGTAGTTCGCCGACCCAGTCTTCGCGACGCGGCTTGAGCCAATCGGCTTGTTCGACGCGAGCACTGTTCGGCAGGCTGTTCTGCCAGTGGGTTTGCCAATGCTCATCGCCTGACCCTTGCCAGCCTGGCACGATCAAATAGCGGATCGACTCGTTATGCATGGGGTCAGCCTCCTGCATGGGTGCGTTCATTGAGCGCAGTATAAGGAGGTGACATATATTCGTTAAGGAATAAGAAGCTATCAAACAATAGCTAAAACGAATATGCAGGGCAAAAAAAGGGATTGTCCCCTGCCTAAGGAACAACCCCGATAAAAACTGCTCTATGCGTGCCCGCCATCAGTGGGCACCGTTGAAGGTACTCAAGATTTGTTACAGATAGACGACTTTGTCTCTATCTGGACGAGCTGCTCCGCGACACCGCGCTGTCTCGCATCAAACCGCAGATCTGCAGGAGCAACCGGGGTGGCGCTCCACCGAGCAACGCGAGGCCGCGATGGCGGTGTGTGGGAGATTCCATGAGCTGACGTGGGACCGGCTTTAGCCGGGAAGGCGGTGTTTCTGACGATAAAGACGTAGTGAATGTGCAGGCCTCTTCGCGGCTAAAGCCGGTCCCACGACAGAGCGCCGATATCGGGAACACATCAAAACCTATGGAGGCGGTGCCTTCACCGCAAATCAAACGCCTCATCGTCCAGCAACGCCAGTTGATAGCCATCGTCACCCACGGCGTGAATCAGCTTGGGCAGATAGCGCTCGTCTATTTTGGAGCGCAGGCGCTGGAGGGCGACGCTGACAGGACGAGGGTCGTCATCAAAAATCTCTGCCGCGATTTGCTTGCGGGAGAGAACTTCGCCCTGACGGCTCGCAAGCAGCTGCAACAAGGCAAACTCCCTCTCTCCCATTGAAATCCGCTGTCCACCACGGCTGACACGTTGCAATGTCATGTCGATTTCCAGATCAGCAATGCTGATGCTGGCCGCGTCGCCTGTCGGGCCACGACGCAGCAGCTTGTGCACGCGTGCCAGCAGCTCTTCGTAACTGAAGGGCTTGAGCAGGTAATCATCGACGCCTAGCTCCAGACCGCGCAGACGGTCTTCGATGGCATCCGGAGCGGTCAGGAACAGCACGGGCGTTTCGCCGCGCTGACGGATCAGTTGCAATAATTGCCAGCCATTGAGGCCGGGCAGCATGACGTCGAGGATGATCAGGTCGTAGTGTTGCTCTTCGACAAAATGGCGCCCGTCCAGGCCATTGAGCGCTACGTCCAGGGTAAAGCCCGAGTCGGCGAAGCCTTCGGCCAGTTCGTTCGCCGTGCTGGCATCGTATTCAACTAACAGCAGCCGCATGGCTCACCTCGTTTGTTCAGGCCCTCAGCATAACGATTTGGCGCGCAGGGCGTTGGCCGCTTTACGTAATTTGACCACATCGAAGATTTCCACTTGCTCGTCAATCAGACGCAGGATCTTGCGTTGATGCATGTCTTGCAGCACGTCATATAGCTCGTGCGGCGACACGTCCAAGGTGCCTTGCGCGTCAATTTCGGCAAAGTTTATCAAACGCCGTGCATGGCTGAGGGGGCCGTAACCTTCAGCCAGCATTAACAGACGCCAGGCCACGCGGGCCTTGGCGGGTAGCAATTTGATGCGCTCCGGCCGCAGCAGCGTGATGCCCATCTTCTGGCTGAGCAGATCAGCGAAGGGACGCCAGTGAGCAGGGTTTTTCTCCAGCAGTTCATTGAGCACCGGCTGTGACACGTGAAGGAAGATGCTCTGCTCCATGGAGTAAACATCGAACCGGCGAGGCATGCCGTCGAACAACGAGACTTCGCCGAACCAATACGGCGTGCGGATGCGCTCAAGACGCGGAACCAGACGTTGATCGGCGGCACCGCCAAAACGCACAGAACCTTCTACCAGCGCATACAGCCCACAAGGTTCGTCACCCTTTTCGAACAGGAATTTACCTGGTGTCTTACGCGTCTGGCGAGCAGCGTCCAACAAGCTATCCTGCAAGGCGGCCGGTAGATGACTGAACCAAGGGTCGTTCATCAGACGCGAGCGCCATCCAGCTCCATTTGTCATGTATTGCTCCCTGTTACTGCTGATCACATCGCGTTAAAGACGAAACCGTAGCAGAATCGTTTATCGCTCAAAGAGGAATAATAATGAAAACCCTCACCGACCACCTCAGTCAATACGCGGCTTACCACCGCGACTCGCGGAATATCGCGACACACTTTGTAGGAATTCCACTGATCGTTGTTGCCGTCACGGTGCTGCTGTCTCGCCCCGGCTGGATGCTGGGCGGCTTTTGGCTCTCCCCGGCAGCCGTCGTCGCGGCAGCCTCGGTGATCTTCTATTTACGCCTTGATCGGCAGTTCGGCGTGTTGATGGGCGTATTGCTGGGCCTTTGCCTGTGGGCAGGCGCACTCCTCGCTCAGCAAACGACCATGGTCTGGCTCAGCGCTGGTGTGGGGTTGTTTGTGGTGGGCTGGGTCATTCAGTTCGTCGGCCACTATTACGAAGGCCGCAAACCGGCGTTCATTGATGACATCAGCGGGTTGATTATCGGGCCGTTGTTTGTCGTGGCGGAGCTGGCGTTTCTGGCAGGCATTCGCAAGCCGTTGCAGCATGCGATCGAAGAAAGATCAGGGCCCGTGCGCAAGCGGGATTTGAAGCAGGTGGTGTGAGGGCCTCACAAAACATCTGCATACGACCGACGTGGGACCGGCTTTAGCCGGGAAAGCGGTATTTCTGACGAGGCCTTTTCAGCGCCTGTTCCTACCTCTTCCCGGCTAAAGCCGGTCCCACGACATCGTGTCGATATTTGCGATTGATATCCTCACCAACCTTTAGATATTCGCAACCTTCTGCCAAACCTTCGGCTTGAAGTACAGCGTTTCGCCCCGCGCCAGACCGGTCAGGCTGTCGTGGTCTTTCACCACTTCGGCTTCGATCAGCTCGCTCTGGCCTTCAACCCTCAGGGTGATCCGGGTGGTCGCGCCCAGCGGACGGATGTCGCGCACTTCGGCGGCGTGGTGGTCTTCCAGCTCCGAGCGTGACAGCGACACTTCATGGGGACGGAACAGCACGTGCTCTTCGCCCACATGCAGACGGTTGGAGTCGCCCAGGAAGTGGTAAACGAAATCGCTGGCCGGGTTCTCGTACACTTCGCCCGGCGAGCCGATCTGCTCGATCACACCTTTATTCATGACCACGATGCGATCCGCCACTTCCATGGCTTCTTCCTGGTCGTGGGTCACGAAAACCGAGGTCAGGTTGATGTCTTCGTGCAGGCGCGCCAACCAGCGACGCAGCTCTTTACGCACCTTGGCATCCAGCGCACCAAACGGCTCATCAAGCAGCAGCACCTTAGGCTCAACCGCCAAAGCGCGGGCCAGGGCAATACGCTGACGTTGGCCACCGGACAACTGCTCCGGATAACGATCAGCCAGCCAGTCCAGCTGGACCATGTTCAGCAACTCGTGAACCTTGACCGCGATCTGGCTCTCATTCGGGCGCTGATTCTTGGGTTTCATGCGCAGGCCAAATGCGACGTTGTCGAACACGGTCATGTGACGAAACAGCGCGTAGTGCTGGAACACGAAACCGACGTTGCGATCACGCACATCATGGCCGGACACGTCTTCCCCGTGGAAAACGATGCTGCCGTCATCGGGGGTTTCCAGGCCGGCAATAATTCTCAGCAAGGTAGTCTTGCCGCAGCCGGACGGGCCTAACAACGCCACCAGCTCGCCACTCTGGATATCCAGATTGATGCTGCTCAGGGCTTTGAAGGCATTGAAGTTCTTGCTGACATTACGGACTTCGATTGACATGAATTATTCCTCCGCCGCACTTTGGCGCAGACGGTTAATGCGCGCTTCGCTCCACTGCTTGAGCAGCAGGATAAACAGCGCAAGGATCAGCAACAGGCTCGCCACGGCAAACGCTGCGACGTGGTTGTACTCGTTGTAGAGAATTTCGACGTGAAGCGGCAGGGTATTGGTGACGCCGCGGATGTGCCCGGAGACCACCGACACCGCACCGAACTCACCCATGGCCCGTGCGGTACACAGCACCACGCCGTAGATCAGGCCCCACTTGATATTCGGCACGGTCACGTACCAGAACATTTGCCAGCCATTGGCACCGAGCAGACGAGCCGCTTCCTCTTCCTGAGTGCCCTGCTCCTGCATCAGCGGGATCAGCTCGCGAGCCACAAAAGGCACGGTAACGAAGATGGTCGCCAGAATGATGCCCGGCAAGGCGAACACGATCTGGATGTCATGATCCTGTAGCCATGGGCCGAAAAAGCCCTGAGCACCGAACATCAACACATAGACCAGACCGGCAATGACCGGCGAGACCGAGAACGGCAGATCGATCAACGTCACCAGGATACTTTTGCCCCGGAACGAATATTTGCTCACACACCACGCAGCGCTGACGCCGAAGACCAGATTGAGCGGGACCGAAATGACGACCGCGATCACGGTCAGCTTGAGGGCTGACAGTGCGTCGGGTTCGAGGATCGCCGTGAAGAACGCGCCGAGGCCGTTTTTCAAACCCTGGGACACCACGATAAACAGCGGCAAGCCGAGGAACAGCAGAAACACAAGCCAGCACAGGATGATCAGAATCCGGCGCGACACCGCGCTGCCACGACGGGCGGCGTTGGCAGAGGCGGCGGCTGAAACAGATGAATGGGACATGTTCTGCGCCTCCTCAGGATGGGGTTTCGATACGCCGCTGCAGCAAGTTGATCAGCAGTAGCAGAATGAAGGAAACCACCAGCATCATCACGCCAATAGCCGTTGCACCCGTGTAATCGTACTGGTCGAGTTTGACCATGATCAGCAACGGCAGGATCTCGGTTTTCATCGGCATGTTGCCCGCAATGAAAATCACTGAACCGTACTCGCCCACGCCCCGGGCAAACGCCAATGCAAATCCGGTTAGCCAGGCAGGCAGCAAGGCCGGTACGAGAATATGACGGAACACTTGCAGCGGACGCGCGCCGAGGCAAGCTGCAGCTTCTTCGACTTCACGGGGAATATCGGCCAGCACCGGCTGCACCGTGCGCACCACGAATGGCAGCGTGACGAAGGTCAGCGCAAGGGTGATACCCAGTGGTGTGTAAGCGATCTTGAAGCCCAAGTCTGCAGCAAACTGCCCGACCAGACCGTTAGGCGCATACAGCGCGGTCAGGGCGATACCGGCAACAGCGGTAGGCAGGGCGAACGGCAGGTCGATCATCGCATCGATAATCTTGCGCCCCGGAAAGGTATAGCGCACCAACACCCAGGCCAGCAAAACACCGATCACACCATTGATGACAGCGGCATAGAACGCTGCGCTGAAGCTCAGTTTCAGCGCCGCAAGCACACGGGGTGCGGTAATGATTGCCCAGAATTGATCCCAGGTCAGCTGTGCGGCATGGATGAACATGGCCGCCAGCGGAATTAACACAATCAGGCTGAGATACACCACGGTGTAACCCAGCGTCAGCCCGAAGCCGGGTATGACGGGGGAGATGCGACGTGACATAAGTGTCCTTGGTTAACACACGGAACCCGCAAACGAGTGCGGGTCCTTTAGTTCAGCGAATACAACCGACTTGAAATGCCGGTCCGGTAGGAGCCAACTGGTTGGCGAGACAGTGGGCGCGGTGTGTCAGGCTCGCCGCCTCGCGAACAAGTTCGCTCCTACCGGGTCAACACGCTGCAATCGCCTGCATTACTGCGGCGTATAAATCTGGTCGAAAATGCCGCCGTCATTAAAGAACTTGGGCTGCGCAGTTTTCCAGCCGCCGAAGTCTTTGTCGATAGTCAGCAGGTCCAGTTTCGGGAACTGCTTTTCGTACTTGGCAGCCACTTCCGCGTCACGTGGACGATAGAAGTTCTTTGCGGCGATTTCCTGGCCTTCCTTGCTGTACAGGTGCTTCAGGTAAGCGGTCGCGATTTCGGTGTTGCCTTTCTTCTCGGCGTTCTTGTCGACCACTGCCACTGGGGGCTCAGCCAGGATCGACAGCGAAGGCACGACGATGTCGAACTTGTCCGCGCCGCCGTCTTCTTTCAACGCCAGGAACGCTTCGTTTTCCCACGCCAGCAGCACGTCGCCCTGACCGTTGTTAACGAACGTAATGGTAGAACCGCGAGCACCGGTGTCCAGCACAGGCACGTGCTTGAACAGTTCTTTCACATATTCGTTGGCTTTGGCTTCGCTGCCGCCGGTTTTCAGGCCATAGCCGTAGGCCGCCAGGAAGTTCCAGCGAGCGCCGCCGGAGGTTTTCGGGTTAGGCGTGATGACAGAAACGTCTTTCTTGACCAGATCGCCCCAGTCCTTGATGCCTTTCGGGTTGCCTTTGCGCACCAGGAACACGATGGTGGACGTATAAGGCGTGCTGGCGTCCGGCAGACGGGTCTGCCAGTTCTCCGGCAGGGTTTTGCCGAGCTTGGCGACTTCATCGATGTCGCCAGCCAGTGCCAGCGTCACAACGTCGGCGCGTAAACCGTCGATAACCGAACGAGCCTGTTTGCCCGAACCACCGTGGGATTGCTTGATTTCAACCTTGTCGTCCGGATGCGACTTTTTCCAGAAGTTGACGAACTCAGCGTTGTATTCCTGATACAGCTCGCGAGTCGGGTCGTACGAGACGTTCAACAGCTCGTAATCCTTTGCAACTGCAGAACCGGCAAAAACGGCACTGGCAAGTGCGGCCAGCGCGTAACGGCGTATGGACATGGGTCAAGCTCCTGGAAATCGGGTGGTGGTGTTGGCTTTTCTAATTTTTGGTTTGAGGCTTTTTGTAGGAGCCAACTTGTTGGCGAAGCGGTTTCCCTGAAACACCGCATCAAGCATCTCGCCAACAAGTTGGCTCCTACCGTGTTTTGCGTGTTTCAGCTCGGTTTGTTACCCGGATTCTGTAAACGAAACTTTTCTTTGCGTTCGATCTGGACGACCTGGGCGTTGTGCACCGTGATTTCAACAGCGCCGAAACGCAGGTCGCGCAGCGCACTCTGTATCTCGCGCAGAATCGCCGCTTCGTCCTGACCGTCAACGCTACGCAGAGATGCACTCATGATCGAACTCCTTGAAATTGATTGGCCTGCAGCCGCGACCGCGTGGATCTGCTAATGGCATGGAGGCAATCTTAGAGACGTGCGGATATTCTTAAAAATACTATTTAAGAATCTGCATATAACCAAAGTGCATTTACGGCAATTCCGCTGCCCAGGCATGACCAGGCGATAGACCTGTAGAAGCGCACGAGCACCGCGAGGCCGCGATACCGGTGTGTCAGGCATTCCGCCATCGCTGCCTCGCGGTGCTCGTGCGCTCCTAAAGGATGTATCTCAATTCCGTGGTTTGCAGGTAGTTTGAAAAAAGCCGCCACTTCGGCTAACTAAAAATTCGGCGCATGGGACCAGTCAATCTGCTCAGCCGGCGTTGGTCGCGCAAACCAGTAGCCTTGGCCCATCGGGCAATCGTTGGCCAGCAGGAACGACGCCTGATCCACCGTCTCGATGCCTTCGGCCAGCACCCGCATGCCCATGCTTTGCGCAAGGGCAATGATCACGCGCACGATGGCAATGTCATCGTCATCGCTGGGCAGACCTGCGACGAAGCCCTGATCGATTTTCAGCTTCTGCACCGGCATGCGCTTGAGGCGCAACAGGGAGGAATAGCCCGTGCCGAAATCGTCAATGGCCAGGCTCAGCCCCAGCGCGCGCAAGCGGTGCATCTGTTCAATGGCCTGATCAGGGTCTTCCATGACCGCGCTTTCGGTCACTTCCAGCTCCAGATGCGTGGGGTTCAGCCCAGTGTCGCGCAACACCTTCGCCACCCGCTCAACCAGATGACCACTGGCAAACAGTCGGCTAGAGATGTTGACGGCCACAAAGGAAATATCCACGCCCGCTGCCAGCCAGGCGCACATTTGCTGGCATGACGTGTTCAACACCCAGGCATCCAGCTCGGCAATCAGGCCACTCTGCTCGGCGATGGGGATGAACTCCCCTGGGGACACCAGACCCCGCTCGGGATGTTCCCATCGCACCAGCGCTTCGACGCCCAGAATGCGGCTGTTGTACAGGTTGTGAATCGGCTGATAAAACACCCGCAGTTCATTTCGCTCAATGGCCCCACGCAACTCACTGGCCAGATGCACACGCTGCTGGGCGTGAGCGGTCAGCTCTTCGGTATAGAGAGCATAGGTTTCGCGACCATCGCCTTTGGCCTTGAATAGCGCCGAGTCGGCATTGCGTAACAGTTGCGCAGGACTGGCCGCATCGCCAGGGAACAGGCTGATCCCAATGCTTGCACTGATGAACAGCTGTCGGTTTTCAAGCACGAACGGAGTTTTGAAACCGTCCAGAATCCGCTGTGCATACCCGGCCACCTGCACCACCTGCTGACAATTTTCGATCAGCAACGCAAATTCGTCGCCGCCCAGCCGCGCGAGGGTCATTTCATCATCAAACAAAGACCGAAGCCGCTCGGCGACCGCTTTGAGCACATCATCACCAACGTTGTGCCCAAGGCTGTCATTGATGTTCTTGAAGTGGTCCAGGTCGATCAATAACAGCGCACAGCCGCGCTTGTTCGAACGTGCGTAGCTGAGCGCTTGAGTCGTACGGCCGATGAACAGCAGGCGGTTGGGCAAATCCGTCAGCGGGTCGTAGTGAGCGAGTTGCAGCAGGTCCTGCTCAGAACGCTTGATGGCCGTGATGTCGGAAAAGACAGCGACGAAGTTTTTTATCTCACCGCTGTCGTCCTTGACGCTACGGATGCTTTGCCATTGCGGGTAGATTTCGCCACTTTTGCGTCGATTCCAGATCTCGCCGCTCCACTGCCCGGCACTGAGAATCGAGCGGTACATTTGCCGGTAGAACTCAGGACCATGGCGACCGGATTTGAATTTGCTCGGGTTGGCGCCCAGCACTTCATCCAGCTGGTAGCCGGTGATTTCCATAAAGGCGCGATTGACGTGAACGATTTTCCCCTCGCCATCGGTGACCACCACGCCCTCCAGGGTGCTGTCAAAAACAGCAGCCGCCAAACGCAAGCGATCAAGATCTTCGCGTTGCTGGCTCCGGGTGACTTCGATGCCCATGAAACGCAGCAGTTGGCTGCGAACCACGAAGATAAAAATCGCGCTGACCGCGACCCAGACGTAACCGCTCATCTGTTGAGCCAGCTCCAATCGGGCTGGATCTTCGATCAAACCGGGCAGCAAATGGTCGCACATGACGAACCAGAAAATGGACAAAACCCCGTAAAACAGGGCTGTTCGCAGTGCGTCACGCGAGGAGTCAGTCATAAGAAAGCTAGTAACCTTATGAAGTGCGGGATTAAAGATTAGGAAACATCTGGCGACTCTTATCTCTAAGGCCGACTGGTTTTATCTGGTGGCTCAGTGATAATGCGCACTGTTGGTTTTTTTTCAAAGCGTCTTTTCGAGGGCCCTATAGCCTATGTGGTACAACGGTTTGCTTGACCTTTCCGTCTGGCAGTTAATAGCAGTCACGCTGGCGATGACCCATGTGACTATCGTCGCCGTCACTATTTATCTTCACCGCTACTCCGCCCACCGCTCACTGGAGCTGAATGCGGGCCTAAAACACTTTTTCCGTTTCTGGCTGTGGCTGACCACGGCGCAGAACACCCGCGAGTGGACAGCCATCCACCGCAAACACCACGCCAAATGCGAAACCGTCGATGACCCGCACAGTCCGGTCGTCAAAGGCCTTTCTACTGTACTGCGCAAGGGTGCGGAACTGTATCGGGCCGAGGCGGAAAACCCGGATACTTTGCGAATTTACGGCAAAAACTGTCCGGAAGACTGGATCGAACGCAAAATCTATACGCCTTACCCGTTGCTGGGCGTGGCGATCATGGCAGTCATTGACCTGCTGCTGTTCGGTGCGCTGGGTATCACCGTCTGGGCGATCCAGATGATGTGGATTCCATTCTGGGCCGCTGGTGTCGTGAATGGCCTAGGGCATGCCGTGGGTTATCGCAACTTCGAATGCCGCGATGCGGCGACCAATCTGGTGCCATGGGGCATCATCATTGGCGGCGAAGAGCTGCATAACAACCACCACACCTACCCGAACTCGGCCAAGCTGTCGGTCAAGAAGTGGGAATTCGACATCGGCTGGGCGTGGATCAAAGTCTTCAGCGCCTTGCGTCTGGCCAAAGTCCAGCGGGTTGCCCCCATCGCGCATCGCGTCGAGGGCAAAGGCAGCATCGACATGGACACCGCCATGGCGATCCTCAACAACCGATTCCAGATCATGGCTCAGTACCGCAAGCTGGTGATCGGTCCGTTGGTCGCCCAGGAACTGGCCAAAGCCGATGCGTCGGTACGTCACCAGTTCCATCGCGCCAAACGGTTGCTGTCCCGTGAAACCAGCCTGCTGGATGACAAGCACCATCTGCGCATCCAGACCATGCTGGAGCACAGCCACGCGTTGAAAGTAATTTACGAAAAACGCCTGGCCCTGCAACAGATCTGGGTCAAGACCAGCAGCAACGGCCACGATATGCTGGCCGCCATGAAAGACTGGATTCACGAAGCAGAGGCCAGCGGTATCCAATCCCTGCGTGACTTCGCCGACCAACTCAAGACCTACTCGCTGCGCCCTGCGCACGCTTGAAGCCACTGATCAGCGCGCCTCAATTGGGGCGCGCCTGATTTGAACTTCATCTCCTAAATCCACTCAGAACAACTGCCCGCCACCCCTTGCGGGAAATGTTGTGGCTGTGCGCCGCACCTTATTTCTGAGATGCAGTGCCATGGACAACAAAAATCTACTGACACCCAATACCGACACCCCCGCCGCTGCCGAGACGCTACTGGCTCTGATGCATGCCCAGGCAGAGGTTGCTCGCCTGAGTGAGCGCGAGCAACTGTTCAGTTCGCTGCTGGTCAGCGTCAACGCCGTGCTCTGGGCGTTCGACTGGGCGACCCAACGGATGATCTACGTCAGCCCCGCTTACGAACGCATCTTCGGCCGCTCTGCAGGTTTGTTGCTGGCCGACTACGGCGAATGGCGCGACAGCATCTACCCCGATGACCTCAACTACGCTGAGCGCAGCCTCAACGAAGTTATCGAGAAAGGCGCTGTAGAAGATCGCGAGTACCGAATCATTCGTGCCGACGGCGAAGTCCGCTGGATCAGTGACAAATGCTTCGTGAGTCACCAGACCGACGCCGAACAGCGTCTCGTCGTGGTGGGCATCGCCGAAGACATCACCGAAAAGAAAGAGCTGGAAAGCGAGCTGCAGCGCTTGGCGACTACTGACGTTCTGACGCAAAGCAGCAACCGTCGGCACTTCTTTGAATGCGCCCAGCGCGAATTTGAACTCGCTCGCCTGCATGGCACGCCGTTGGCGTTTCTGTTGCTGGACATCGATGACTTCAAACTGGTCAACGACACCTACGGTCACCAGGAAGGTGATCTGGTGCTGCAGAAGATCGCGGAATGCGGCAGGACCACGTTACGGCGCGGTGATTTGTTCGGACGTATTGGCGGCGAAGAGTTTGCGGCGGTGTTCCCGGGTTGCGCACCTGACATGGCCAAACAGATCGCCGAACGGCTGCAACGTGAAATCCAGCGCTTGAGTTTCCAGCGCGGCGACAAAAGCTTCGGCATCACCGCCAGTCAGGGCCTGACCAACATGGGTGAAGACGACCAGAGCCTGGAACTCCTCTACGCCCGCGCTGATGCTGCGATGTATCAGGCCAAACGTCAGGGCAAGAATCAGATTGTGTTGGTGTAAGTGATTCGCGCAAGAGCCTGTTGGAGCGAGGCTTGCCCGCGAAAAACGATAACGCGCCATGACTGAAACACCGCAGCGCCTATATCGCGGGCAGGCCCGGCTCCCACAGTAAAACTCGGTTCCTGTTGGAGCGAGGCTCGCCCGCGAAGGACGATTACGCGGTATGCCTGACACACCGCAGCGCCTAAATCGCGCGTAAGCCTCGCCCACACAGGACACTTATGACGTGGGACCGGCTTCAGTTGGGAAAGCTGCCTGACAGACGCCACACACTCATCGGCTGTCCCGGCCTCTTCCCGGCTAAAGCCGGTCCCACGTCGTTACATTAGCTTGCAGGCAGACATAGCATTCCCAGCAGGAAAACGCATTCCAATTCAAATGAATGCGTGATGGCATCCTATAGCCAATGAAGCTACCTCGACGAATCCTGCTCAGCCGCTGGCGTCTCATCGGCAACCCCTTCAGGCTCCACTTCCGGCGTACCGTCCAGCAGATCCGGACCTTCGTCCTCGTCATCATCAGCCAACGTTTCCACCACCAGCCCCACCGGCGCTGCCAACAGACTTGGATCAGTCACGCCAGTCAGCTTCTTGCGGAGCCGCTGCAAGTCCGCGACGGTCAGCTTCAACAAGCGGGCGGGCTTGGTCTTGAGCAGGGTCGTCACGCTATCCTCGTCACTCAGGCGCGCCATGTGTCCGGCCAGGTTCATGACAAGCACTTCGCGGGTATAAACCCCGGTGTTGTACTGATAAACCGACGAAGTCAGCTCCCGCAGTTCAAGCGGCAAACGCCAGCGAACACGCAGCGCCGAACCGTAAGCCGCAGAGTACTGCTCCAGCGCTTTCTCGATCTGTTGATCATCCAGCTTGCCACCGGCCAGCAGCCATTCCTGCAAACAACCCAGCACCGCGAGATCGCCCAGCGAAAGGAGTAGCCCTGCACAGAAACAACGTTCGGGGTCGACTTCAAGCATGCCCGCCAACACCCGCGCGTATTCCGCGGTACGTTGCGACATCTCCCAGAACTCGCTGGCCTTCATCTGCAACGCATTGTTGGTCAGGATCGACATGCGCTTCTTGGTCAAACCGGAAACAATGCTGGCACTCTGCGGAGCCCCCAAAAGCGCCAGCGCCGCACCCAGCGTCTGCACAGGCTTGACCAGATGTTTGGCCGCCGTATTGGCAGCCGCAATCAGCACCGCAGTGATATGCGGGTCAGCGCGCAACTCCTGCTCAAGCAACACAGCATCGACGCTGCCGCCGACCTGGCTAAGCTTCAGCGCAGTGGCGACATCAACAAACAATGGCGCACCGTCGGCAGTGTCCCGGTGTTTTTCAAGGTACTTGCTGAGCGTCTGACCCGGTGCGAGCGCTGGCACTGCACCCGGCACCGGACACGCCAGCAGCAAGCCTTCAATGCGCTGGCGCAGCTTTTCAGTGTCCAGCGGCTTGGTCAGGTACGCCGTAGGCGCCAATGGCACGACCTCGCGAACACTGGCCGTGTCACCGCGATTACTGATCAGGATAAAAGGCAATGGAGGCTGACGACGCAAACCGCGCACGCCACGCAACAGACTCAAACCGTCGACAACAGGCAACTCTCTGGCGGCGATGATCAGATCAGGGATGTGTTTCTTCATGAACTCGACGGCCTGCTTGCCATCGCTGCAAATCTCGAGCGCAACATCGTCACGCACGCTCAGGATCAACTCACTGAGCGTTTCACGAATCCATGGATCGGACTCAGCAATCAATACCCGAGGGCCCGCAGGTAAATCTACAGCTGTCATCAGAACTCTCTCGTCGAGCAACTCATAACCAATGAACTGAAATGTATTTCCGTAGGAGCTGCCGAAGGCTGCGAAGCGGTGTATCAGACACTACGCCATTCGCAGCCTTCGGCAGCTCCTACACGTTCACGTCTTGCAGCACGAACGTACTGTGTCAGGAGCATTTTTAAATCCTCAACAGCAATGCACCCACCTTAGCCAATGCATACGAAGGGATATAGATAAAAACCCTCATTTACCCCTTTTAAACGCAAAAAAACCCGCCGAAGCGGGTCTTTTTTGTCCGTTTGGTCACATTTTAATCAATTGCGACCCTGGCATTTTCACGCCAGCTCAGCGAAACATTCTTCGATGATAGCCAGACCTTTATCCAGTTGCTCATCCGGCGAGGTCAGCGGTACCAGCACGCGCAACACGTTGCCGTAGGTGCCGCACGACAGCAGGATCAAACCCTTGTCGCGGGCTTTGGCCACAACCTGCGCAACAGCAGCGGCGTTGGGCTTGTGGGTGTCGCCGTTTTCGAACAGCTCAACCGCGATCATTGCGCCCAGCGCACGGACTTCACCGATCACCGGGTATTTGGCCTGAATGGCTTTAAGACCCGTCACCAGACGCTCGCCGACCGCTTTGCAACGATCCAGCAGATGCTCTTCTTCAAAGACCTGCAACACCGCCAGCGCAGCAGCACACGCCACCGGGCTACCGGCATACGTGCCGCCCAGACCGCCTGGAGCAATGGCGTCCATGTATTCAGCTTTACCGCACACACCGGCCAACGGGAAACCGCCAGCGATGGATTTGGCAAACGTAGTCAGGTCAGCGGTCACGCCCATCTGTTCCATGGCGAAGAACGTACCGGTACGACCCGCGCCCGTCTGCACTTCGTCAGCGATCAACAGGATGCCGTGCTTGTCGCACAGTTCGCGCAGGCGAGCCATGAACGCTTTCGGCGCCACGTAGAAACCACCTTCGCCCTGAACCGGCTCGATGATGATTGCTGCGATGTCTTTAGGCTCAGCATCGTTCTTGAAGATGCGCTCGATGCTGGCGATGGAATCGTCAACGCTGATGCCATGCAGTTCACACGGGTACAGCGCACGGAAAATACCGCCCGGCATCAGGCCCATGCCTGCCGAGTAAGGCACGACTTTACCGGTCAGGCCCAGGGTCATCATGGTGCGACCGTGGTAAGCGCCGGTGAACGCGATCACGCCAGCACGGCCAGTGGCAGCGCGAGCGATTTTCACGGCGTTTTCTACTGCTTCGGAACCGGTGGTGACCAGCAGGGTTTTCTTGGCGAAATCACCTGGCACCTTGGCGTTGATCTTTTCGCACAGCTCAACGTACGGCTCGTAGGCCAGAACCTGGAAGCAGGTGTGTGTCAGCTTGGTCAGTTGCTCTTGCACGGCGGCAATGATTTTCGGGTGCAGGTGACCGGTGTTCAGTACGGCGATACCGCCCGCGAAGTCGATGAACTCACGACCTTCAACATCGGTAACCGTGGCGTTCTTCGCGGACTCAGCGAAGATCGGGTGGATCTGGCCAACACCGCGTGGAACAGCGGCTTCGCGGCGTTGCATCAATTCTGCGTTTGTCTGGGTCATGTTTCCTCATTCGCCGCTCATCGGTCGGCGTGGTTCAAGGATCAAGCGGCGGATCAACACGTGACAGCATTCGATGATCGACTGTCACGGCCTCCGGCCACCAAAAAGGTTTTGGGTGCCACTAAAAACCGCCGAAACGTCGCTCTCGCGCCCCGGCGGCTGCAAACCCCTGCGTTAAACCGACAGGCAGAGGTATTTGATTTCCAGATAATCTTCGATGCCATACTTCGAGCCTTCACGGCCCAGGCCCGAGGCCTTGATGCCGCCGAACGGCGCGACTTCGTTGGAGATCAGGCCGGTGTTGATACCCACCATGCCGTACTCCAGCGCTTCAGCGACGCGGAACACGCGGCTCATGTTCTGAGCATAGAAGTACGACGCCAGACCGAACTCGGTGTCGTTGGACATGGCGATCACTTCGGCTTCGTCTTTGAAGCGGAACAGCGGCGCCAGCGGGCCGAAGGTTTCTTCTTTGGCAACGGCCGCATCTTTTGACACGTTGACCAGAATAGTCGGCTCGAAGAAGTTGCCTTCAATACTGTTGCCACCGAACAGCACTTTCGCGCCTTTGCTCACCGCGTCGGCAATGTGCTCTTTAACCTTCGCCACAGCCTTGCCGTCGATCAGCGGGCCAGTGGTGGTGCCGTCTTCCAGACCGTTACCGATCTTCAGCTTGGCCACTGCGACCTTGAGCTTTTCCGCGAACGCATCGTAAACCGCGTCCTGCACGTAGATCCGGTTGGCGCAGACGCAGGTCTGACCGTTATTGCGGTACTTGGAGATAATCGCGCCTTCAACGGCCTTATCCAGGTCCGCATCGTCGAACACGATGAACGGCGCGTTGCCGCCCAGTTCCAGCGAAACCTTCTTGATGTCCTTGGAGCATTCAGCCATCAACTGACGACCGATCTCGGTCGAGCCGGTGAAGGACAGCTTGCGCACGATCGGGTTGCCGGTCAGCTCGCTGCCGATATCGCCAGCACTGCCGGTGACAACGCTGAACACGCCAGCCGGAATGCCTGCACGCTCGGCCAGTTCAGCCAGCGCCAGTGCGGAGTAAGGGGTTTGCGAAGCAGGCTTGAGCACCATGGTGCAACCGGCAGCCAGCGCCGGGCCTGCTTTACGGGTGATCATCGCAGCCGGGAAGTTCCACGGCGTAATCGCGGCGGTCACACCAATCGGCTGCTTGAGCACGATCAGACGCTTGTCCGGCTGATGGCCCGGAATCACATCGCCGTACACGCGCTTGGCTTCTTCAGCGAACCACTCAATAAAGGAAGCGGCATAACCGATCTCGCCTTTGGCCTCGGCCAGCGGCTTGCCCTGCTCCAGCGTCATCAGGCGAGCGAGGTCATCCTGATTCTCGATCATCAGCTCAAACCAGCGACGCAGCTTGTTGCCACGATCCTTGGCGGTCAGTGCACGCCAGGCGGGCAACGCCTTGTCGGCCGCTTCAATCGCACGACGGGTTTCAGCAGCGCCCATCTTCGGCACGGTGCCCAGGACTTCATCCGTTGCCGGGTTGTTGACCTTGATCGTCTCGCCATTGTCCGCATCCAGCCAGGTGCCATTGATATAGGCTTGCTGGCGGAACAACGTGGAATCTTTGAGCTGCATGTCGGCCTCCGCTTTGATATACCGAAAATGCCCCGCACACCGGCGGTGCAAGTTTTTGATCGTTCAAAAGGCGCCTCGAACAAGGCCGCCATCAGGAAATCATTCGCCGGCCCCCGCAACGCAGGGTCACAAAGTGCAGGAAAACCGGACAAGAGCGTTTGAAATCTCAAACGAATCCTAGGGACTGCTAGGGCAAAGGACAATAGGCCGTTCGAAAAAAAGAACGCAATTGCTAACATCCGGCGGATTTTCTGATCAACGTCGTCCAAACACCTTGAAACGTGCGAAATCAACAACAGCACTCACCAGCATGGACGCCCGCCAACCAGATGAGTATCATGGCGCCCGCATTGCACCAGTAGCTCAGCTGGATAGAGTACTGCCCTCCGAAGGCAGGGGTCGTGGGTTCGAATCCCGCCTGGTGCACCATATTTGATTTCAGGGCTGGATTAGCAGCCTGAGATTCACTCGAAGCCCGCCTTGTGCGGGCTTTGTTGTTTTTGCCATATAGATTGGTCAAGTCCAGCGCAAAAAAGACACCCTAACCAAGGCAGCATGATCGAGGCTTGGAGCTAAAGAGGTCGAAATCGGCCTCGCACCTGACCGCGAGCGCTCAAAAGGGTGCTGGCGGTAGGTAGCGCCCCCATGCGGAAATACGTTCAGCGGTGAGCAGCCCCAACATGATCAAGGTGAGAAAGATCAGACAAAGGACTACAAGAGGCAATTTGGTGACTGCAAACCGGACACCACCCATTAGTCCAGGATATTGCCTCAGATACGCTTTGGCGACGCGCCGGTAAGAGACTCCAGACAAAAATCCCCACAGAAAAAATAGAGCTGTAACGATCATCGCGAAAGGGCGCGGGTCCTCGAATTGCAGGCAGGTAAGCCCTGCACTGATTCCAAACAACGCGCCAACGTCTTGGGAAGAGCGAAAATATCTCTCGGCAATGATTTCTTCGTCAGTTTTGAAAAGCATCGTCTCTCCTAAAATAAATCCGTTACGGTTAGCTCTCTATTTTATCTGTGACACGCCATTGATCATCGCTTGGATTTAAATCTGCCAAGACGAGCAACTCTTCAAGAAAATCCATATTTCTGACGATGCTTTTCAACCGCCACAGGGCGGGCTATAAAGCAGCGGCGATTTGTGTTCAAGGGAATGCAAGCATTTGCAGGGTTATCACGGATGTATATCTACAAAATGGTTCAAGTGCCGCCGAACATTGAGGTTCGAGCAAAGGAACAGCGCGGCAATGAGGCAGCGGCCTACCTACAGAACGTAGTGAACTCTCACGCGGAGGACGGCTGGGAGTTTTATCGAATCGATACCATTGGTGTTTCGGTGAAGCCCGGGTGCTTCGATGCGTTGCTCGGCAAGAAAGACGTATTGAGCCACTACTACGTCATTTCGTTGCGCAAGCCCCGGTGATCAAGAGCTGCGCCCTTGCTGCAATTCGCTGGTATCAGCGAGTTGCACCGGCCCGATTGCGAGACGCATGCCGGTTCGAACCGACCTGCTCAAACTACGCAATTCAGGCGATCGAGATGCATGGTGTTGTGAATGGCTGCCTTAAGGCAGCCGGACGCATTTGCAGGTGCCGGTATCCGAATGGTGGTCAGGATCTCCCGTGAACCCGCGCATGATCGGGGGAACACATCAACTGCGGGAGAGCTCGTCGCGCTGCGTACATCGGCACCGGCCGTCGACGCAAACCTCTAGAGACAGTCACGCCTCTAGGTTTGAGTCGGTTCGCAGCCTGATCGCGCTCACGTTGCCAATGCAGATACACCTCATATAAGCACGCGATAACCTGATCATTGGTAAGGTCAGGGGAGATTGCCCGGCGTTTGAGGGTGTTCAATATTGCTCGCGCAAAGCTGAGCAGCTTCTTGCTAATAAGATCGAAAACCAAATCGCGTGCCTCGCATTGTGATCCATCCGCTCAATAACGCCGATAGCGTCGACCAAACTGTAATATCCGAGACTGATCTCCGCCATGTTCAAATGACAGAATGGGCCAGAATTTACTGCCGAATGGCTTTCGAATTTAGGTCTGATTTCGTATGTCAGATCACATGGACAATAGGTTATGACGCGGCCTGAGCATGCCATCTATACCTACTGGCCCTGATATGTCCGCTTAGGTCCTCTGGTACTGGATGAAGGGTTGATGTGCGAAAGCACCATTATGTATAGAATTCGGCTATATTTTTCCAAGGGCTCGTCTCCAAAGTGTTTTGATCTGGAGAAAGGAATTGAGCTCTTATCTAGGGTATACAGGTAGAGGACTTATGGCTCGCGGCGAACTGATGAAAAAGCTTCTGGCAAGCTACGGACGTGAGGACGACTTCCGGGCAGTGGCAGAGCAAATCATTCTCGAGGAAGAGCAGAAGAACAACCGTGTTCTGGCTCGCTCACTTCGCAAGACCCTCGACCACGCAACGGCAACGTCTGGAAACACTTCGAAACCTGCTCAACCCAAGAGCCTCGGGGCGCTTATCACGTTTCCCGATGCTGGGAGCGACTTTGTCGAACGTGTTGAACCTACGCACACCAAGTCGGATATCACACTGTCGCATGCCAACATAAGGGTTTTCACTGGACTGATTCAAGAGTTCAGGCGCTCAGACGAAATTCGCAGAAACGGCTTGCCTGTACGCTCAAAACTCCTTTTTTGTGGCCCCCCCGGCTGCGGTAAAACCTTGTGCGCGGAGGTGTTCGCAGTCGAACTGGGATTGCCTTTGTTCGTGGTTAAGCTCGATCAATTGATTTCTTCATATCTTGGAGAAACCGCAGGTAACGTCCGCAAAATATTTGAATTCGCACGTAAACAGCCATGCGTTTTGTTTTTGGACGAATTTGATGCACTGGCCAGATCACGAGATGACTCTGCGGAGCACAATGAATTGCGCAGAGTCGTTAACAGCCTTTTGCTTTTCATCGACCGGATGCAAACTAGGGGCTTTATGATTGCAGCCACAAACCTGGATAGCTCTCTTGATGCAGCTATATGGCGTAGATTTGATGAGGTGGTGTGGTTTGATCGCCCAGACCTCTCCTTGATAGCTAAATTTGTCTCTTCAAAATTTTGCAACTCACCGGTTGATTTTGAAGCAACCAAGCATATCCATCTTCTCGAAGGCTATTCTTACGCAGAAATCGAGCGAGTCTGCATTCAAGCTATCAAGTCTCCAATCATTAAAAGACGTAAAAAAATTACCGAGCAAGATTTCATAGCTGCAATCGGCGATGAGACCCGGCGTAGAACCGGACGAGCTCGACTATAACCACTGCTAGTTCGTATTAAGAGGTCAGGATGGCCCGTTATGAGCATTTGCGTCTTGTTCGTTTATCCCAGCAACTACCTAGAAGAAAGAAACCGGGCTTTGGAGCCTCAGTTGAGAGGGACCGAGGTGGACATGCTGGGCAATTAAGCGCTCAACTTGATGAGGCTGTTGAGGTTCAGACTCAGCGAAAAAGGCCCGGGTTTGTTGATCCATCCCTAATACTTCGTGTATCAATGACCGGATCGTCATTAGAGGCTGACTGGGTTAGCGCGGGCTTTGAGATACTATCAAGTGATTCAGATAGAACTCTAATTTTATTTTCTTCTTCGGGTGACCTTGAGCATTTTAAGAAGCAGATTGCGGGATATGGAGGAGAGATTCCGAAAACTCAGAAAAGTGCGCCTTACGCAAATTTTGTGTCCTCTATTGAGAGAATTGGCACTCTTGAGCCACGCGACCGACTGGGGACTCGTCTGCGTGAAGATGGATTTAACGATTTAGGTGACTTTGACCTGAATGCTTTTTATCTCTTGGACTTGGAGCTATGGCAAGTTGGAAACGCTACATTACGCAGGGCAAAGCTAGAGCAAATCTCCGGCCTTATTGAGAGCGGCGCCGGGCAAGTTCTAGATGAGTATATAGGGCCAGCGATTTCATTACTAAGAATCAGAGTTAGCGGGTCGCAACTCCTCGAGATTCTATTATTGGATGACGTAAGCCAAGTCGAACGGCCACCGCAGCCAGATACCTTTTCCTCCGAATCACTCTTGCTAACAATTTCTGACCTACCCGAAATCCAAGACCTTGATGATAACCTTGAACTCATCGGCATCATTGACAGCGGCGTGAATGATCATCCTCTTCTAGCGGGCGCTCTGGTCGGTGCGATTGGCGTCCCTCAGGAGCTAGGATCGGAAGACAGCTTCGGACATGGAACCCGAGTTGCAGGCATCGCTGCCTTTGGCGATATTCGAGCCCAGCTATTAATGGGAGGCCCACTCATTCGCAGTGCTCGAATTTGCTCGGCGAAGGTAGTTAACGCCCGAGGCGGGTTTGACGATGGAAAACTTGTGCCGCGCCAAATGCGAGACGCCATTTACTCGCTTCACGAGCAGTTCGGCTGTCGGATCTTCAATATCTCGCTAGCAGACATCCACAGCATTCCCTACGCAGGGGGGAAGGTTGGGGCATGGACTGCAACACTTGATGAGCTTGCCAGTGAACTGGATATTCTCATTATTGTTTCTGCGGGTAACCGACTACCACGGCAAGGCGAGCTGCGTGAAGAAGGCCTGACAGGCTATCCCAATTATCTTTTGGAGGATGACAACCGGTTCCTTGAGCCATCAGCCGCGCTTAACGTACTAACGGTCGGCTCTATATCTCACGGAAATGGCATGGATGAAATCCTCGCTGACAGCGTTGGCGTTCGCCCCATTACGGAAGTTTCAGAGCCGTCTCCTTTTACCAGGGTCGGCCCGGGTATTGGCGGCGCGATTAAGCCGGACATCGTAGACTTGGGGGGCACCATGATCTACGACCCCCTTTCTGGCATGCGGTGGACTGACTTGCCGAGTACCGGTCTGATAACTTTGAATCACCAACCTCATAGAGGGCCCTTAAGGTCTGGCGCCGGCACCTCGTACTCAGCGCCCATGGTTGCGAATAAAGCAGCGCAGCTCCTACGTCGCCTTCCGGGGGCCTCTGCAAATCTACTAAGAGCACTTCTGATCGGTTCTGCACAGATACCCGACGAAATTCACACCTGTCTCCGCAAGGTAAAGCAAGGTTATCACCAGCATATTCGCGGTAACGGCTATATCAGCCTAGAGCGCGCAACCTATTCAGACGACTCTCGCGTAGTGCTCGTCGCAGAAGATGCACTGCCGCTGGATAATTTTGCAGTATATGAAATTCCGATTCCCGAGCCCTTTTATGCACAGGCGGGAACACGTACGATTCGTATAACCTTGGCATTCAATCCTCCTGTAAGGCACACCAGGGTCGATTACGCAGGAGTCAAAATGAATTTCAGGTTGGTGCGAGGTAAGGACTCAGATTTCATATTTGAGTATTTTCGACAGCGTACCAAGCAGGAGACTGCCGCTCCTAAATTAGATGGCCGATTCGATTGCGATCTTCAACCGGGACCACAAACGCGTGAAAAGGGAACAGTCCAGACTGCGACAGTTACCTTCAAAAAAGGCGAGCTTGGCCAGTATGGGGATAGGTATTACTTGGTTATAAGATGCGAGTCTGGATGGGCAGACTATCTCCCAGTGCAAAATTATGCCGTGGCTGTAGAAATCGCTCACGAAGCAGATGTACAGATCTATCAGCGCATACAACAACGAGTGAGAACGAGGATTTTGCAGTGAGCTGGGAAGCGTTCAGTGATTCAGCTGTGAAGTTATTTATACCGGACCTATACCGAGTGATGCGCGTATTTCATGCATCTAGCATTACTGGGCGGGTCCAAATAGGCCGGACGAGACGGTCTCAAGCTCGTGACATCCCATCGCCTTGGTAAAAAAAGACGCCGTGCAGATGCTTTTGGCCGTAACAGGGCTGGGCCTTCTTCTTCAATCCGAGGGATCCTTTAAATGTGGTCTGCCCCCGATTTTACGGCTTGGCCAGTCGTTTGCATCGAACTTGATCAGTAAAAGTTGAGGACCTCAACCCGCAGAAGTAGACCCGCTACGATCATTGGTCAACGGCAGAAATGGACTCAAAGCAGTCACTGATAGCTAGCTTGGCGGCGGCTTTACAGCGGGTGGTAAAGCAAAGGTTTGCAAGCAAGGACATCGAACTGGGCCTTTGCTTTGGGTGAATGCTTCGACCTGAGTTAAGCTTCCTAAAAGGTCCTAGTTTCTTCTCTAATGAGCACCGGCCTACACGCCTAAAAATCAATAAATTTATCAAAAGGAATTCTAATGGCGTATAGAAACCAGACCTACATCGCCTTTGACGGCGACAAAGACATGCACTACTACCGTCTTATGGCTGCGTGGAAAGCGCATGACGGTTTCTCTCTCAATTTCCACAATGCGCATGACCTAAATACTGCGCGAGATTCGAGCCAGGAAGAAAGCATTAAGCGCCAGCTTCGAGAGCGATTCGCTAATTCCAAGCTGCTTGTGGTGCTAATCGGCGAGAGCACTAGATTTCTGAAAAAATTCGTAAAGTGGGAGCTTGAAGTGGCGTTGCGACTTGATCTACCCCTCATCGCCGTAAACTTGAATGGAAGTCGACAGATGGATGACCGTTGCCCGTCAACAATTCGGGATCGACTCGTGCTTTACACCTCGTTTAATCACAACATTATCGAACACGCGATGTACCACTGGCCCGACGAGTTCCACCGGTTGAGCAGCGCGGGCACGACAGGGGACCGTTACTACTCCGATGATGTTTATAGAGGGCTCGGGCTATGAGGTACTTCTTCGAGTCGATTAGAACGCGAGCTTATTGGCGCTACGCACTATTCTCCGGCGAAGCGATCGGGAAATTCTTTGCTGTCGTGGGTATCTTGTACCTTTGCGTCGACTTGGCTGATGCCTTCAACATCTACAAGAAGGATCATCACAGTTACTATGGCCTACTTATTTTAGTCGGGCTCGCATTGCTTTATGTGCTTTCTACGCGCAGGCCCCTTTCACGCGTCAGTTATAAGGTTCCGCAGAAGGACTTCGCTGTCGAGGTCATGATTGGCGATCTGTTCAAAATTCCTGGCGAAGTCATCATCAGTACTAGCTCAACGTTCGATACAGATATGTCGTCGGGGCTCATCGCTGTGACGAGCTTACAGGGTCAATTAGCCACTAACTACTTCAATGGTCAAACGACAGAGATTGATCGTCAAATCGAAGTGTCACTTTCGGGGGAGCAGTTCACCATCAATGACAAGCGCCCAGGTAAGAAGAAGGAGTATCCAATTGGCACCGTCGCGCGCGTGAGCGCGCATAGTAAGAATTTTTATCTTGTGGCTATGTCGCACATGGACGAAACCGGTAATGCTTCGTCAGACTTGAAGATAATTGACGAGGCACTCGACAAACTCTGGATTAACCTGGCGTCCAAGGCCGAGGTTGGCGACATCGTAATGCCGTTGATGGGCACGGGTCGTGGACGTGTCCCGTATCCTAGAAAGAAGATGATTGAGCGCATTGCTCAGTCGTTCGCGGATGCCTGCAACCAGCGAGCGTTCTCCAACAAGTTGATTATTATAGTGCGCCCTGAAGACGCGTCGAGGTTCTCGTTAAATCTGTTCCAAGTCCGGGATTATCTAGGACAGAGCCTTCACACCTAGTAGATGTCGGCGCCCTCATGCGATCCGGTATGGTGAGCCAAGTGTAGCTCGCAGTAATGATTAATCCTGCCCGGTGGGGGTCATGGGTTGGAGTCCCACGGGTCTCAGAGCTCTCAGAGCTGGATTGATCGCCTTAGATCACCCAAAGCCCGCCGCGTGCGGGCTTCGTTGTTTTTGGCGGCGGAATTGACGGAATCCCCCTACACCCTCCGTCCACTTCCCACCATTGCCGCTCCCGCCCCACAACCCTAAAGTCCACCCCTCGCCGCAAACGCAGCGACCGGGCTTGGCGGTCCGACAGATATAGGCGAAAACAGCGCCCCGATTTAAGATGGCAGGCGCTGTTTTTTCGCGTGTGACCTGGCTTTATGACGGGTTGCGCAGGGACTCTTTCGGGAGTGCCGGGTTCCTATATCTCCGGTCCGCCAACCTTGTGCAATCCGTCACCCTTCTCTGCTTGGCGGCAGAGATGACGGTTCATCAAGATATAGGAACGCGACCATGACTACCTTTGACGACTTACACCCAACCAAAACCCTCGGCACCACAACCTTCTCCCATTGCGGCCCATCCCGTCAGCCGTTGTTCCGCATCAATCCCGACATCCCCATCGAATCTGCACTGGAGCACGCGTCCAGCTTATTGGCGTGTATCCATGAATTGAGCCCTCGACGCCGCGTTGGGTGATGCGGGCAAGCAGAGTGTCTGGGCGGTTCATCATTTGAGTGATATGGCGAAGGCGATTCTGGAGGATGCGTTGTCGGCTGGCGCGGCAAACAGACAGCTGGGCTGAACGGCCTTGGCTAGTACCTTGGGCCGTTGTGGCCGGTAATGAATTACGCGCTACGAAGCTCCACGGTCAGGTGTGTCACTTCGTGCACCGGCACCAGGCGCTCGCGAATCATATCGGCGGTTACGGACGCGTTGCCAACCACGCTGACAATGGCGGCACGGGCTTCGGGGCCGACCTGCCAGACGTGCAGGTCGGTAATTTTTGTATCACCTGACTGCTCGATTATGTCGCGGATTTCCTGGGCGACATGTTCGTCTGTGCGGTCGAGCAGAACACCTGAAGTGGTGCGTATCAGCGACCAGGACCAGCGGGCGATAACCAGTGCGCCGACGATGCCCATGACAGGGTCAAGCCAGACCCATCCTAGGTAGCGGCCAGCGAGCAATGCAGCGATGGCGAGGACGGAGGTCAGTGCGTCGGCGAGCACATGCACGTAGGCCGAACGCAGGTTGTTGTCCTGACCGTGTGCGTGGTGGGTATGGCCATGGTCATGCCCGTGGTCGTGTCCATGGTGGTGATTGTGGCCGCCGGACAGCACCAGTGCGCTGACGATATTGACGATCAGGCCGACAACGGCAATCCACGTGGCCGTGCCGAACGCGACTTGGGTGGGCTCGAAAAGACGCACCACTGACTCGATACCGATGCCGATGGCAACCAACCCGAGGATCAACGCAGAGGCGAAGCCGCCCAGGTCGCCTACCTTGCCGGTGCCAAAGCTGTATTGGGCGCTGGCGGCGTGGCGTTTGGCGTAGCTGTAGGCAGCGGCGGCGATACCTAGGGCCCCGGCGTGAGTCGCCATATGGAAACCGTCCGCCAGCAAGGCCATGGAGCCGGTGATGTAACCGGCAGCGATTTCGGCAACCATCATGACAACCGTCAGCGCTACCACCCACAGGGTGCGCTTGGCGTTCTCATCATGGGATGAGCCCAAAAATACGTGATCGTGGGCGTAGTCCGCGTGCAAGTTGCTCATGTCGGTGCGCTCCTATTTGGTGTATCGGCGGATGGCTTCGATCAGTTCCTCAACGCCTTCGGCTCGCTCTTCATCACTCAAACCCGGCTTGGCGACGTGCTCGCGGGCGTGGGCTTCGATGATTTCGTCCATCAGGCCGTTGATAGCACCCCGCGTTGCCGCCACCAGATGCAGGGTTTTGGCGCAGTCGTCTTCGGCCTCAAGCGCCCGCTCCACCGCCTGGATTTGTCCAGCGATGCGTTTTACCCGCTTGAGCAAGTCGTCTTTGCCCGTTTTGATGTGCGACATACCATACCCCCCCTACCTATACACATCGCGCATGCTCCGTGATGTCGATCGGGAACGCAACCAGCAGATGAAACTCCCGCGCATTTTTGTTCTGATGGCCGCAACCATGATCACTCCGGACGACCCATGCGCATCGAACCCCTGCCGCCGCTGCAAACACTGATCGCTTTCGAGGCGGCGGTGCGCCATGGCAGTTTTACCCGTGCCGCCACTGAGCTGCATCTGACGCAAAGCGCTATCAGTCGGCAGGTGCAGCAGCTTGAGGAGTTTCTGGGGCGGGCGTTGTTTCGGCGTGAGCACAAGCGCATTCATTTAACGGTGGCCGGGCAGGTGTATGCCGAGCAGGTGCATCGGGTGCTTGCTCAGTGCGCTGAAGCGACGGCGCAAGTCATGACCCACAGCGGCGAGCAGGAGTTGACGCTGGCGTGTTCCAGTGGTGTCGCCGCGTTATGGCTGGGGCCGTTGATGGGGCGTTATGCCGATGAGTTTCCCAATGTGGACGTGCGTCTGCGGGTGGTCGACGGGCTGGATTCGCTGGTGCGTGCGGAGTTTGATCTGGCGGTGTACTTCCTGCGGTCAGGGTCGCCGCCGGGGCTGGACAGTCGGCTGTTGTTTGCAGAGTCGGTGGGGGCGTATTGCTCGCCGGGCTATCTGCAAGGCCAGATGCTCAAACCGCAAGCGTTGTTCGAACATCGCTTGTTGATGCTAGAGGATGGTCAGCGCCAGTGGCTGTCCTGGACAGACTGGTTTGCGCGACAGGGTATCGATGCTTCGGCGATTCCTAAACGCCTGACGGTTAATAACTATCCGGTGATGGTGGACCTTGCCATCGAAGGTCGCGGCATTGTGTTGGGTTGGAAGCCGATGATTGACGGGCATCTGAAATCCGGTGCGCTGGTGCCTGCTTGTGGCGTCCATGTGGGCGAGATCGGTGGTTACTATTTGCTCAATCCTTCGGGGCAGTTTCCGAGTCGTGCGGCGCGGTCTTTTGAGCAGTGGTTGGCGCTGCAGAATGCAGAGGCTGAGTAAGACCTTCTGTTGGAGCGAGCGGGCGGCGTGTCTGTAATACCGCCATCGCGGCCTCGCGGTGCTCGTGCGCTCCTACAGGTTCTATGTTTGCTGCGCGACGTGGTGTCAGGGACACCGGGACGACTCCTACATATCTACGACTTCTTGCATGCACCCAGCGCATGCATATCTTCCCAATGAGCGTTTTCCTGCATTCAATTTCGCGAGTTATTCTCGGGCCTACAAGGGCACAAGACCCTGACGATGTTTCACCCGATTGCTTCTCTGCCCCACTCGTGCGCGGGACCACTCCCTGCGTAATTTGCATGCAGGAGTTCAACGTGAACGCTATAAAAAACACGCCAACCCACAACCAGAAAGCACGCAAAGCCGTCATCGCGACCGTGATCGGCAACGGTCTTGAATGGTTTGACTTCACGGTCTACAGCTTCTTCTCGGTCATTATCGCCAAGGTGTTTTTCCCCACCGACAGCGAACTCACCTCTTATCTACTGGCATTGGCGACTTTCGGCGTAGGCTTTTTCATGCGTCCGGTCGGCGGCATTGTGCTGGGCGTTTACGGTGACAAGCACGGGCGTAAAGCCGCGCTGTCACTGACCATCCTGTTGATGGCGCTGGGTACGCTGATCATTGCGATCACCCCGAGCTATGCACAGATCGGCATGATTGCGCCGGTGTTGATCGTGCTCGCACGGCTGCTGCAAGGTTTCTCCGCGGGCGGCGAAATGGGCAGCGCGACGGCGTTCCTGACCGAGCACGCCCCTGACGGCAAGAAGGCGTTCTACTCCAGCTGGATTCAGGCCAGTATCGGCGTCGCCGTTTTGCTGGGCTCGACACTGGGCGCCATCCTCTCGAACTATCTGACTCAAGCGCAGCTGGAAAGCTGGGGCTGGCGGATCCCGTTCATCATCGGCACGCTGATCGGTCCGGTCGGTTTCTACATTCGTAGCCGCATCGACGAGACGCCGGTCTACAAAGAGTCCAAAACCACCGAATCGCCACTGCGCGAAGTCTTCCGCACCTACCCTCGGGAAACCCTGATCAGCTTCTCGCTGGTTGTGCTGTGGACGGTCTGTACCTACGCGATTCTGTTCTACATCCCGTCCTATTCGACTCGGGTTCTGGGCCTGCCAAGTGGTATAGGCTTCAGCGCCGGAATGATGGGCGGTGCGGTGTTGATCGTGGCGACGCCCATTGTCGGCATGCTGGCTGACAAAACCGGTCGCAGGCCTTGGCTACTGGGTTCGGCGGCGGCAATTTTCGTCGCGGCTTATCCGATGTTCCTGTTCATCAACCAGATGCCGGGGCTGGCCTCGCTGCTTATTTTTGAAGTGGTGATGGGCCTGCTGATCGCCGGTTACATCGGCTCGATTTTGGCGGCGTTCAGCGAACTGCTGCCGACTCACGTGCTGTCCACCGGCCTGTCCGTGGCTTACAACTTTGCGGTCACGATCTTCGGCGGTTTCGCCACGTTCACCATTACCTGGCTGATCGCCAACACCGGCAGCAACGTCGCGCCGGCCTTCTACATCATGTTCGCCGCCGTGGTCAGCGGTTGCGGCGCATTTCTGTACCGCGACCGCAAGACCACCGCCAATGCCACCTTCAAGGGAGCCGCTCTGCAATGAGTACTCAAAACGCTGCACGCCTTATCCTGCGCAACGGCCAGTTGCTCGACCTGAACAAAGGCGAGTTGCTGGGTGGTCTGGAAGTTGTGATCGAGGGTGAACGCATCAGCGCTGTACGCCCACAAACTGACGCTGTCGAGGCCGATGCCCAAGTCATCGATCTGAACGGCCGCACGCTGATGCCCGGCCTGATCGACTGCCATGTACACGTGCTGGCTTCCAACGCCAACCTGGGCATGAACGCGCTGCAACCCAACGCGATCATCATGTACCGCGCCTTGCCGATTCTCGAAGCGATGCTTAATCGCGGCTTCACTACCGTGCGTGATGCGGGTGGTGCAGACTGGGCGCTGGCTCGCTCTATCGCGCTGGGCCTCGTGCCGGGGCCACGTATTTTTGCAGCGGGTAAAGCGCTGTCCCAAACCGGTGGTCATGGAGACATGCGCGCACGCGGTGAACTGCTGCTGAGCGAGCCGTGTTCGTGCTGCTTCCGCGCTGGCGCTATCGCCCGCGTCGTGGACGGTGTTGATAACGTGCGTCTGGCTGTGCGTGAAGAACTGCAACAAGGCGCCAACCAGATCAAGATCATGGCCTCGGGCGGCGTGTCTTCACCGACAGACCCGATTGCCAACACGCAGTACAGCGAAGCGGAAATCCGCGCCATCGTCGATGAGGCCGAAGCCGCCAACACCTATGTGATGGCTCACGCTTACACCGCCCGGGCGATTCGTCGCGCTATCGAATGCGGCGTGCGCACCATTGAACACGGCAACCTCGTTGATGCAGACACCGCAAAACTCATGGCCGAAAAAGGCGCGTTCGCTGTACCGACCCAAGTCACCTACGAGATGCTGGCCAAACATGGCGCCGAGGCAGGTCTGCCACCTGACTCCGTGGCCAAGATTGAAGACGTGCGCTTGGCCGGTCGCAACGCGCTGAAGCTGTTCGCGGAAGCAGGCGTGGAAATGGGCTACGGCTCAGACCTGCTAGGCGACATGCATCAATACCAAAGCCACGAGCTGCAGATCCGCGCTGAAGTGCTGGGCAACCTCGCCGCCCTGCGCAGCGCCACCACCGTCGCCGCCAAAATCCTTCAGCGCGAAGGCCAACTCGGCTGCATCGCCGAAGGCGCGATTGCCGACCTGCTGGTGGTCGACGGCAACCCGCTGGAGTCCATCGAGTGTCTGGTGGGCCAAGGGGAAAACCTGGCGATGATCATTCAGGAAGGCAGCATCAAGAAGAACACCTTGGTGTAAATGCTGAAGTGCTTCAGAGCCCGCCTTGTGCGGGCTTTGTTGTCTTTGGGAGCCCGAAGTCCACAAACCCCGGACCTGTAGGAGCGCACGAGCACCGCGAGGCCGCGATAGCGGTGGGTCTGAAACTCCGCCATCGCTGGCCTCGTAACCTCGGTGAGCTCCTACAGAATTTGGGGCCAACTCACAAAATGCATGTTGATTGCTGGAGCGCCCCGTCGTCCAGACACTTCGCTGTAGCGCAGCAAACCCCAGACCTGTAGGAGCGCACGAGCACCGCGAGGCCGCGATGGCGGTGTGTCAGACAAAACGCTATCGCGGCCTCGCGGTGCTCGTGCGCTCCTACAAGTACGGGTTTAGCATCCTGATCGCGCACAGGCCCGAGCAAGGTCACTCGTCCAGGTAATTATCTTTGATACCTTTGGATCTACGGTACAGGTAGAGGCCGACCCGTAAAAAAATCAGCACCACAGCAAACACCCCAACCGTCATCCACGTGTCGCCGAAATACTTTTCCAGAAGGTTATAAAAGTAGGCAACGGGAATGGCTACTGCGGTCATTATCAGAAAGTATTTGATCACTGGTTTTGACACTCCTTGTCTTCATCCCTCAAAGGACATTTGACGATCGCTTTACCGGTTTGCCAGCGCAGTCACTCATCCAGCCATGTGTCCTTGATGCCCTTTGATCGGCGGTATAGGTACAAGCTGACTCGTGCGATGACCATAAATGAGATCACAATAACTGCTGGCCACCACGAACCTGGCAGGTAGATATCCAGGATGTAGAACAGGACAGCAAACGGTAGTCCGACTACAAAAACGACTAGAAACTGCTTAAGCATTACAGCTGGCACTCACTTCGATAACTGCGTTCCCCGCGATAATACTGCGGTTCGATGAACTGGCGATCAGCACAGGACGTGCATCAAACAAACTCAAGTCGATACTGCCCCGGTTGCGTCCACGAAACCCTGACAAATTCTCCACTGAGCAACGCCTTATCACGCAGATACTCAAACACCTCTGCGGGACACCACTCCTTGCCGCCGGAGAAGGCGATGTGGAGCAAACGAAGTGAGTCAAATACTTTGGCTTTTTCTACATCATCAGCGACGTAACGCTCAAAGACCCCATCCTCAAGCGCTCCAACGAACCCGACAGCACCTAACTCGATGTAAAGATCGCGGTCGCTGACCTTCACACGAATAACATCGCCATCTGCTTTTTCAACAAAAGCCTTCAACGCTTCGTTGATCAATCAAAACCTCCGCTTAGGTTCAACCCCATCCGTATCAGCAGGGAAATGATTCAACAGCAGCTTCATCCCCTTTTAAGACCGCCGCAATAATTTTTCTCAGCCAACGTTCTACGGGAGCGAAGCCTCAGCGATTTTAATTGCGGCTTCTGATCGCCGCGTCCACAACCTCCTCCAGTAGCCGCTCTTCGCTGAAAGTGAAATCGCCATACTGTGCAATTGCGCTACAGGTCGAAAGTTCTTGAATCGCAGCATCGGCAGTGACACCTGCCTGAAGCTCGATACACTTCTTCGCAAAGAATTCCGCAGGCCCCATTTTGCCTGTGCTTTTCAATGCCAGAATTAGCTTGTCCAACGCAGCCAGCAATTCAGATGCCTTATTCACCATGGAACTCCCATTGTTTTGGTCACCCACGTGCCTTTTGGAACGAGGATGCAATTGCCGATGCGGCTAATTAAAACTCTCCACCCACTGCCAGCGGTTTCCAAAAACGAGAACGACACTACGAACAGGGATTTCTATTGGCCTCAGGTCCTTGATTACTCCCCCTTATTGCTTGAAAATTCTCCTCCATCCGAGCCCCATAATATGGAAAGTGATAAGCACCATGCCGTTATACAGACTGCAGGAAGCTGACCTGGACATCCCTGATGCCTGGCAGGATCAAAGCATCAATATTTTCAAGCTGCCAGCTGTAGGCACTGCGAAAGAAGCCAGCTTTGTTATCAGCCGTGACCCTAGCCAGGGCGACGCGCTGTTTGCTGACTACATCGAGGCTCAACTGTCGAGCGCTGAACAGCAGCTACCAGGCTTCAAACTCATCAAGCGTTGGGATTTCGTTCTACATGCCCATGCTGCAACACTCCTCGATTACAGTTGGCAACGCGAAGGTCGTGAGTTGATGCTCCGTCAGGTGTTCGTCGAACGTAAACCCGCCGTGCTGATTACAACACTGACGACGACCGTGGATGACCTCATCCATCATGAACCCGCCTGGAAACAGGCTATGCAATCCATGATGCCTTTACCCCCGGCTGTTTAATCCACTCAAGAACTTTTCAGCGCATGGATGCACAAGCAGCAGCTCGTTTAGGCGACGAAATAGCCCACGGTTTTGGCGTTGCGGCCATGATCGGTGGGGCTGTTATTGGCGCGATGGTGGGTGCTGCAGTCATCGCCGCAACCGTCGCCACCGGTGGCGTAGCCCTGGCGATCATGGCTGGCTCTGTGGCTGCGGGTGGGCTATCGATGTTCCAGATCGTCAAAGGTCTGAGCACGATCTTCAATTTGCCCGAACCCGCCACAGGAACGCTCATAAGGGGCAGTTTCAACGTCTACATAAATGACCGCGAAGCAATGCGGGCAGGTGAGGATGCGTCTTCGTCATGCAGCGGCTTCCCGGCCAACCATCCTTACTGGCCATTCCCCGTACTGATCGCCGAAGGCAGTGCCACGGTCTATATCAACGGTAAACCCGCCGCCCGGCTGCACAGCAAAATGGTCTGCGGTGCCCACATCAAAAGCGGTAGCGACGACACCTTTATTGGCGGCCCCACAATCGCGGTTGCGTTTGTCCTCGATATTGAAGGCTGGATGCATACCGGCCTGGAAGCGCTTGGCATGCTGGCCGCCGGAGGCGGTTTGGTGTTGGCGGCGATGGCCGGCTGGGCTGCGCTCGGCACTGCGGTGTTGATTGGTGGCGCGACCATGGGCGGCATGGCGTTGCTAGGCGAACTCGGTGATCGGCTAGGACCAGGCTACCGAGACTTGCTGCAGGGTGTGGCGGGAATGGCGCTACTAGGCCTCAGCCCGAAAATGGCAAGGCTCGGCAAAGACCCGCGTTACCTGCCTGGCCGGACTGAACAAGAAATCATGGCCATGCCGAAAGGTAGCCGACCACCGCCTCACGAGTATCTAGAGAAATCTTACATAGACGCACACATTCAAAAATTCGAGGAAGGCGGCAGTTTTCTGTTTACAGAGACTGAGGTCGTCACTTCAAGCCGCGACGGATTCAACCCGAGTAAATTCGTCATGGCTAAATCCGACATGGAAGGCGCGGTGGCGGCTTACAAAAAAAGCGGTGATGTGTCAGTGCTCGAGTCCGCACTGGGGTACGAGCCCGGATCGCTAGTAGGCGAAAAAATATATATGGTGAACCTCGATGCGCCAAAAGTGCTGATGCCAACCGGCAACGAGGGTGGTGTCAACAATCTGTGGCGACCGGGCGGCGTGACCCATCCAGGCGGAATGCGCGAGGCCGTACTGGACAAGGTGCCCATCTATCACGGCAATAATCCTGACGTGGTTATGGCCACGCAAAAAGCAGTGAGAATTCAATGACCTATGACCCAAACAATGTTCTTGCTCTGGCGATGGCCAACGACGAACTCGACAAATTCCTGGTGGGCGAGCCGTTTTACTTTTTCGAAACCAAGGACGAAAACGACGAGCCGCAAAACGTCCCCGTCGCCTTCAAACTGCTGATCCTGCCTTACTGGCGCGAAATCGGCGATCCGGATTTTCCGGAGCAATTCGTTCAGGCGCTGCTAAAAATGCTGAGGACCTACCCGGATAGAAACCGCGCCATGTATATGGCCCAAAGATGGTTGTTGTGTTACCGGTACTTCCTGAGCGAGAAGCACTCGGAGCCGACCGGTTTATATGCCGGGCTATTTGAAGTTGACATGAGCCCTGTAGCCAAAGAGCTCAAAGCACAGATGGAAGCTAACAAGACAGAGCTAATGGCGGACACCCGATGGGCCGGTGAACCATCGGGTAGCCAGAACGGGCTATGGGATCCGATGGTTCGCACGGCTTTGAGAATACTTCACCAGTTTGGCGGACCGGACCAGGTGCCCTCCAATATCTGAACGCACCCTTGGTTTCACGCGCCCGGCTTCTTCGGAAAAAATGCAGCAACCAATGAATCAATGGTGCCCTTGATGCCCTTGCCTTTGGCATCCAGGGCCGTTGCTCCTCCGGAGTTAAGGTCCAGTCGCCCGCCGGTGTCGATGTCACCCTTGCCACTGGCGTAGAGTTTGAACGACGTACCGGAGATGTTGATCTCGCCGCTGGCGTTCATCTCCAGCACGCTCTGACCGCACACCAGGCGAATTTGCGCGCCTGCCTCGATCAGGTACTGGGTGCTGACGCTGTCGCTCTTGGTGCCGCCAACTTGCAGGACGTCATTGCACTGCACCGCCCGAACGCGATCCGCACCAATCGTCACCGTCTCGTTATTCCCCACACTCTTATTCCGGTCATGCCCCACCGAGTGACTTTCATCCACTTCGACGACGATGTCCTGATTACGCTCGGCGTGGATGTACAACTGCTCCTCGCCCTTCCTGTCCTCCATCCGGATTTCATTGAAGTTGGCGGGCGTACCCCCCTTGCTGGACCGGCTTTTCATGCCGCTTTGAGTCGCGTTGGCGGGCAGGTCGTAGGGCACGGTCTGTTCCGCGTTGTACACGCGACCGGTGATGATCGGGCGGTCCGGATCGCCTTCCAGAAAGCTCACAATCACTTCCTGACCGATCCGTGGAATCTGCATCGAGCCCCAGTTCTTGCCCGCCCATGCTTGAGACACACGGATCCAGCAGGAGCTGTTTTCGTTGGACTGGTCGTGCCGGTCCCAGTAGAAATGCACCTTGACCCGGCCAAACTGGTCGGTCCAGATTTCCTCGCCGCTGGGGCCTACGACGATGGCGGTTTGTGGGCCTTTGACGATGGGCCTTGAGGTGCTGGCCAGCGGTCGAAAGCTTTGCTGGGCATCGATGCAGGTCAGGGCGCTTTCGAATTGTGGACCGGCTGAGCCCGCGCCCGATTCGTGGCTTTCCTGGGCGACGTAGTAGCGCGCGCCGACGATCAGGTATTCGCGGTTCTGATCTTCGCGGCCAAAGCCGGTCATGCTGAACAGGTGCCCTGTGCCCAGGCCTCGGGCGTTGCCGCTCAGCTCGACCCGCTCGTGCAGGCTTTGCAGCGCTTCAATGCGCGTGCGGGCGTAATGCTCGCCATCCTGACTTTGTACGTAGGTGCCGGGGTAGTCGTACAGCGGATAATCGCCCGCCGTGTGCGGCCGGGGCATGGCCGAGCGCACGTTGATGCTGGCGGACGGACGCTGGAAGTCGTAGTCGTTGAGTTCCAGCGAACCCGGTTGGACTTCCTGAGCCAGCCGCCAGTCATTGATGTGGTCGCGTTCGCGGTGCTGACCATCAGGCGGGAAATACGGCACCGAGGCATAACCCGGAGCGTTTTGATGTGCGCCATAAGCATCGGCGAGCACCAGCACGTGACGGTCCTTTTCATGGCGGAAGAAGTAATAAATACCCTCCTGCTCCATCAGGCGGCTGACGAAGTCGAAGCTGCTTTCCCGGTACTGGACGCAGTATTCCCACTCCCGATAAGGGCGGCTCAGGGCATCCTCGAAATCCGAGAAACCCAGATCGCGAAAGACCTGCTTGATGATCTGCGGAATGGTCTGGTTCTGGAAAATCCGGCAATCGGACGTCCGCGTCAGCAGCCACAGCCAAGGGCGCAACGTGACTTGATAGCTGGCGAACTGGCCCTGGCCGACCTCCTGACTGCAACGCGCGACAATCCCGTGAAAATAGCGCTGGCTACCGTCGTCCAGGCGCAGCGACAGGCTCATGGGCTTGCCCAGTAACTGGTTGAGGTCGATGGCGCCATCTGTGGACGTGAGCTGCAGGGTGTAATCAAACATCCGCCCCAGCTCATCGCCGCCGCCCATGTTCTTGAGCAGCAGCACATCCGGCCCGAGCGGGCTGTTGATCTGTGCCAGACGTGTGAGTTGGGTGAACAGCATGGGTTATTCCGTTAAATAGCCAGAGTAGTTAGCTAGAGCTCGCACGCTCAGTTGGCATCGCCAAACTGATAATCGAATTCGCCGTCCAGCGCCCTGATGCTCACGCTCGCCATGGGCTTGCCGTCGAGCATGCGGGTAAGGAATTCGCGGCTCATGTCGGGCAGCAGTGTGTTGGTCAGAATCGCGTCGATCATCCGTCCGCCGCTTTCAGTTTCGGTGCAGCGGGAAACAATCAGGTCGACCACCGCGTCATCGTAATCGAACGCAACTTTGTGAGTGCTTTCAACGCGTTTTTTGACCCGGTCGAGTTGCAGGCGGGTAATGGCCTTGAGCATGGTGTCGCTGAGCGGGTAGTACGGAATCGTTACCAGTCGGCCGAGCAGCGCGGGCGGGAAAATCTCCAGCAGCGGCTGACGCAGGGCCTTGGCGATATCCTCGGGGTCGGGCAGATTCTGCACGTCTTTGCACAGGTGTGAAATCAGTTCGGTACCGGCATTGGTAGTCAGCAGGATCAGGGTGTTCTTGAAGTCGATGACCCTGCCCTCGCCGTCCTCCATCACGCCTTTGTCGAAAACCTGGAAGAAGATCTCATGCACGTCAGGGTGGGCTTTTTCCACCTCATCCAGCAGCACCACGCTGTAAGGTTTGCGGCGCACGGCCTCAGTCAACACACCGCCTTCGCCATAGCCGACATAGCCAGGAGGTGCGCCCTTGAGGGTCGAAACGGTGTGCGCTTCCTGGAACTCGCTCATGTTGATGGTGATGACGTTCTGTTCGCCCCCGTACATGGCCTCGGCCAGCGCCAGTGCAGTTTCGGTTTTACCGACGCCCGATGTACCGGCCAGCATGAACACCCCTACCGGCTTGCTCGGGTTATCGAGACCAGCGCGGGAGGTCTGGATGCGTCGGGCGATCATCTGCAGGGCGTGATCCTGACCGATGATGCGTTTCTTCAGGTGCTGATCAAGGTTGAGCACGGTCTCAAGCTCGTTGCGCGCCATACGACCGACTGGAATGCCGGTCCAGTCGGCAACCACTGAAGCCACTGCCTGATAATCGACCGTGGGCAGAATCAACGGCGTCTCGCCCTGCAAAGCGCTCAGGCGCTTTTGCAGATCAACCAGCTGCTCACGCAATCCAGCGTGGGCTTCGGGTTGTGCTTCGCGGCCTGCATCGCTGTCGACAACGCCCGCGCTTTCACGCAATTGAGCGCGGGTCGCAAGCAGCTCATCCACAAGCGCTTTCTCTTCAGCCCAGCGACCTTCAAGTTCCAGCAAACGTTCGCGCTCGCTGCTCAGCAACTCAGAAGTGTTGCTCTGCCGCGCGCCAATATCCACGCCAATCGCATGCTCGCGGGCGATGATTTGCAGCTCGGTTTCCAGCGCCTCGATACGACGACGGCTGTCATCGACTTCAGCCGGGACCGCATGCAAGCTGATCGCAACGCGAGCGCAAGCGGTGTCAAGCAGGCTGACGGATTTGTCCGGCAACTGACGGGCCGGAATGTACCGGTGAGACAGCTTGACCGAGGCCTCCAGGGCCTCATCGAGAATCTGCACCTGATGGTGTTTTTCCATGGTCGACGCCACGCCACGCATCATCAGCAGGGCCTTGTCTTCCGAAGGCTCGGCGACTTGCACGACCTGAAAGCGACGGGTCAGTGCCGGGTCTTTCTCGATGTGTTTTTTATACTCGGCCCACGTCGTCGCGGCGACGGTTCGCAAGGAGCCGCGAGCCAGCGCCGGTTTGAGCAGGTTGGCAGCATCGCCAGTGCCTGCCGCACCGCCAGCACCCACCAGGGTGTGGGCCTCGTCGATAAACAGAATGATCGGCTTGGGCGACGCCTGAACGTCCTCGATCACCTGACGCAGACGTTGTTCGAACTCACCCTTCATGCTCGCCCCGGCCTGCAGCAGGCCGACGTCCAGGCTGCGCAACTCGACGTCCTTGAGCGACGGCGGCACGTCCCCGGCGACGATGCGCAAGGCAAAACCTTCGACCACGGCGGTTTTACCCACGCCCGCCTCACCGGTCAGGATCGGGTTGTTCTGGCGACGGCGCATGAGGATGTCGACCAGTTGGCGGATCTCCTCATCGCGCCCCACGATAGGGTCCAGTTTGCCGCTGCGGGCTTGCTCGGTGAGGTCGACCGTAAAGCGCTTGAGTGCCTCCTGTTTACCCATGGCGCTTGGGGCCATGGCACCGCTGGCTTCACCCGGCACAGCACCGGCATTGAAACCGTCGCTGGCACTCAGGGCGTTTTCCGGCGAATCACCGACGTACTCGTCAAAACGCTCACTCAAGGTTTCAACTTTGACTTTGTTGAACTCGGACGACAGCCCCAGCAAGGCGTTACGCAGGCTGGGGGTCTTGAGAATGCCGAGCAGCAAATAGCCGGTGCGCACCTGGTTTTCACCGAACATCAGGCTGCCGTAAACCCAGCCACGCTCAACAGACTCTTCGACTTGCGAAGACAGGTCCGTGATGGACGTCGAGCCGCGCGGCAGGCGGTCCAGTGCTTCGGTGAGGTCACGGGCAAGGCGCGCAGGCTCGACATTGAACTGACGAATGATGCGATGCAGGTCCGAGTCCTGAAGTTGCAGCAATTGGTGAAACCAGTGGGCAAGCTCCACATACGGATTGCCCCGCAGCTTGCAGAAGACCGTAGCCGCTTCGATGGCCTTGTAGCCGACGCTGTTGAGTTTGCCAAACAGCGCGGCGCGACTGATTTCACCCATGTTCATTGCTCCTTGAAAGTTGTGCTGACGTGGCCTGCTCGGCGTAGTGCCGGGCCAGAATCAAGTCCTTGGCGTCTGTTTGTGGCTGACCGAGCCAGGTATTGAACCCCAGCCGCTGGCGCCCGTTGAGTTGGAATTTCGGAACCTCGGGCTGCTGAAGCACCAGGTTCAGATCCCAATCCAGTTCGTGCCCGAGGTATTCGGCGACCCAGGCCACCAACTCCTTGAAGGGTTCACCGTCGGGCAACATGCCCATGTAATCGTTGAGTTTGAGCGGCCCGAGGCGAATGCGGAATTTGTGCTGACGATCCCAGACGTGACTGCCCAGGCAAAAATCGATGCCCAGTTGATGGCCGCTGACGCCGACGCGAGTGCGCTCCGGCAACTCCAGCCATTGGCCGACGTATTCCTCGATCTCCACCGGCAAACCGAAATAGTGGGAGAGGATCGCCCGCAGCCCATCGGGGTAACGGGTCTGAGCCGAAAGATGGCCGCTGTAATGCAGCTTTGCAGTGTCGGGAATCAGCCCCTGCTCCAGCAGGCTCGGCATACCGCGCCCGCTCAAGGCAGCCAGGCGAGCCGCCCAGTAATCGTCGTCAGGACGATCATGGCTGACGGTCGGGCTGGCTTCTGCCCATGCGCGGTAGAACAGGCTCAACAGCCGGTGGTGGAACACGTCCAGAAAGCGTTTGCTGGTGCTGTCGCTGTTGTTGCGCTGACGTTCGCGCACGTATTCGGTGATGTGCAGCGGCAACGGACCATTGGGTCCGCCCAGACCAAAGAAGAACTGCTCCAGTCGCGGGGCTTTGCCGTCTTCGGCCGGGCTCATGGAGGCCAGTGTCGACGGCGCGAAGGCGCAATCGGGCTGTTGCCCTAGACGCAATGGATCATCTGCAAGGCGCAACGAATGGCCGAATCTGGGCAGGTCCGGGGATTCGCATTCGATACGTCGCAATGCCTGGAAGAAATCGTATTCCCAGGGCTCGCTCTGCATTGACGTTATCGTGCTCACAGAGTTGGGCGGCGTCCGGGCTTGGCTTTCCATCGCATGATCTCACCGCGTTCGGTGGTATGAATCACCGTTTCGGTAAAGCTGTTGATCGACACGTAACGTGCCAGGAAGCGCTCGAAAACGGCACCGAGCAAAAACACGCCCGTGCCTCGAAACGCGTTTTCGTCGAACTCAAGCGTGATTTCCAGCCCTCGGCCAAACACGATCGGCCCGGGCATCGGCAGTCGGCGAGTCACCGCTTTGCTGCTGACCTCTCGCAGGCCTTCGATCTGCAACTGGAGGGCGGCGTCGTTACTGTCGCCATACAAGCGCAACAGTTCGCGCAGCGCCGCAGCACCCTGGCCCTGTTCGCTGAGCGAAAGATAATTGAGCGATAACTGGCTGATCAGACGCCAGGCCTTGTTGTCGTGGGCATGACTGGCCCGCGGACGGCTCGGGCCGGTCAGACAACGTACGGCCGACACCGGCGCGCTGTCGGCCAGCGTGAAGTCGGTATTGCCGCTCCCCACACTCATGAACAGCGGCAGGTCGCGGTTGGTGCACAAGGCACTGACGCCCAGTTGCCGCAGATCCTGACGATAAGGTGCCTGCTGACCGTCTACCAGGCTGACGAACGTTTCGCTGCCAACGTACGTCGAGCGCGTGCCGTTGCGGCGCTGTTCACTGGACAGCACCCGCGGCTCGCGCCTTACCGTGTAATACGCTTTATCACGGCCATAACGTGAAGGATCGCGCACGGCGTAGAACGGAAGAAAAGGCTGATCCGGCCCGGTGCCGTGGCCCGTTACGCCGGTCAGGGAGTGAATTTCAAAATCCATCGGCCGGGTGCGGTCGGCAATCACATGGTGCTCATTGACCCGGTCAGACAAGTGAATCCGGTCCACGCGACGCGGGAACAGGTTGATAGCCGGTGAGCAGAACGGCACGAACTGGTCGCGGCCGACGGAGCCTTCAAGACTCTGGTCAAAGCGATCAAAAAGAATGATCAGCTCCAGTTCCTGTCCGTCACAACGCTGCACGGCACGGGCCAGCTCGGCAAATTCGACGAACAGAAAACGTTGTGGCAACGCGAAGTATTCCTGCAACAGCCGATAGCCCTGAAACGCCTGCGGCACGACCGGCAGCGCGGCTTCACGGTCATCAAAACCACAGGAGCGCAGCGCATCTGCGGGCAGACGCTCGACCCAGTCGCTGCCGGGCTGACGAGCGAATACCGCACAGGCGCTGCCCAGCAGTTGCTCGTAAAGACGGAACGGTTGCTCATCGACCCCATTGAGATAGAGCGGAAGGCTTTCCAGGCTCAGCTTATTGAAGGCCAGCTCGGCCCCAGTGCGCAGGGTAATGCGCAAGCCCGCCTTGGCCTTGGGTTCGCTCGCCGCGAGACGCCCCAGCACCGCTGAAGGGTTGCCGAAATACTCTGCCTGGCTGACCTGCAACGGCCACAACGTGACGGCGTGAGCAGTGCGGTATTCGCAGGAAGTTTGCGAGTCACGGCCAAGGGCCGCGCGCAGGACACTGTTTCGCGGCAGCGTAAAACCGCTGGCCAGGGAACCTTCGTCGGTATCGGCCTGCATTTGCACCACGGTCATCGACGGTGTAGGTGCGAGGTAATGGGGGTAGGCGATTTCCAGCAGGTTGTGCGTGAAGGTCGGGTATTGCGCATCGAGCTTGAGCTGCACCCGCGCCGTCAGATAGGCGAAACCTTCCAGCAGGCGTTCCACGTAGGGATCGGCACAGTCCATGCCCGAAAGCGTCAGGCGGCCCGCGATCTTCGGGTATTCCTTGGCAAACTCCGCCGCGCTTTCGCGGACGTGCTGCAGCTCCTGGTTGTAGAGGGCCAGCAGGCGCGGATTCATGAACGTCTCCGCTGTTCAGCAGGCGCTACGGTGACGTGCCCGGACTCAAGATCAAGATCCGTGCGCAGCAGCAACGGCAAGGCCACCGGCTCGGCCCACAAGTCCCCTTCGATCTCGAAGCTCAGGGCATTGTGGTTCATTTCGCCCTGCCCGACCCGTGCCCTCACCCGCAAGGTATTGCGCAAAATGCGCGGTTCAAACGTGGCAATAGCGCGATGGATCAGTATTTCCAGCGCGCCGATATCGATGCTCGAAGCACTGTTGCCCGCCAAAGCCGGCAAGCCAAAATTGATCACAGAAGTACCCGCTGGTGTATTGAGCGTCGCGTCGGCATCGAGCAGTGACGTGGTATTGAGCAACCACGCCAGGTCGCGCAGCACTGAAGCCTTGAGCTGACTCAAGGACAGGACACGTTTGTCGGCACTTTCCTGAGGGTTGCTCGGGTCGTGGTCAGTCAGGCGGTCAAGCAACGACGGTTGCAGACGCTCGCGCAGGGTCAGGTCGCTCACCAGTCGAACTGCCAGGTAAAGGTTTTCTGATCCCAGAAGCCTGGGCCGCAAGCGGCAATCCGACTCACTGGCGCGGCCTCAAGTTTGCCCTTGTAGAAGCGAACAGGCTGTAAATCGGTCAGGCAATCAGTACTTGGCGGCGGCATAGGCTCGCTACGCTCGACCATGACGATCAGTGCCTTGCGAAAATCCTCCACTCGCACTTTGTGTTGCCGATCTTCACTGAAGCGACATGGCCACTGCATATCCAGCGTTAGCGCTGCGCTCCCTTTGCGAGTCAGGACGCAACGGCCCTGCCCGTCGCTCAGATGGACAGGCTGACCGGCAATTTCGGCCGTCGTCAGCGTGCTGCTACTGGTGGCAGACGGCTGAGCTGCACATGCAGTGAGGCTGAGCAGGCTGGCAGACAGCAACGTAAACCCGGCGAACAGGCGCATCAGTTCAGCTCCCAAAACCAGACACCCTTGGCGCGAACGAAGTAGTCACTGCCCTTGCTTGCAGTTAGACCACGATTCCACAAGTCGATGTGGTCACCGCTCGGACTGCCGTCTGGATCGTTGGGCTGATAGTAGAAATCTTTATAGAAAATGATCCCGGTCTTGTTAATCAAGCTGAGCCGGTCAGCCGGGCTGTTGGTGTAAATCTTTGGCGGCCCAAGCTGCTTCTTCTTCCACAGCCAGTTAGCCAGGGACTCAGCCCCACGCGCATGGCCATGAGCACAGCGCGGCTCGGTGTAGGTTGACGAATTGACCGGCAGAGTTCGCTCAGCGCACAGCGCGATACTCATCCGAATGGCGCATTGATTGGACCATGGCCCGTCACACGCAGCTGGCCCGGGATACGGGGGATAGCCATTCCACAGATTGATAAACGAAGGCTTGGCCATGGTTCAGGCATCCGGCAAAAGATCGAACGTGAAGTTGCGCCCCCGAGTGAACGGGGGCGCCTGCGATCAACGCTTGGTATTCGAACGAATGTTCCAGCCGTATTTGACCGCACCGCCATCTTTGGTGCCGTCAGCTTTCTGTGGCTGATAGTCGACCAGAACCTGAGCGAAGTTCAGGGTCACGTTTTCAGTCAAACGATCATCGCTGCCCGAGCCGCCGGTGCTCAGCGAGGTGATCAGCACTTCTTCGAGGTTGATGATCAGGTACTCGACCTGGCTTTCACCACCGGCCTTGCGCACGGTGAGCGTAACCTTGTCGATGTGTTTACCGGAGCTGCACAGCATCATCAGATTTGGCGTGGACTTGTCGACGTACTTGGTGATCGACAGGTCCTGAATGTTCACCTTGCCAGCACCGCCACCGCTGCCGACGTGCATGTTGCCGGACTGGGACATGCCCCAGCTCCAGTTGAGCACGTCGATTTCGTCCTTGTGGGCCTTGTCCATGGACTCGCCCTTGATGTCACCGATCTTGATGAAAATATCGACAGCCATGTTCTCTCCTGATGTGGCGATGGCCACTGGTTGTGTAAGACGGCAGCGCCGTTTGGTCTACGACACAGGAGCGGCTTTTGGGCGGGAGCAGTGAGTGCTGACTCCCGGTTAAAGCCGGTCCTGCGGTAACTGCTGAATCAGGCGCTTTTTGCCGACGGCAGCTTCGAAACCAGACGCAGCGATACCGTCAGGCCTTCAAGCTGGTAGTGCGGGCGCAAGAAGAATTTCGAGGTGTAGTAACCCGGATTGCCTTCTACGTCTTCAACGACCACTTCGGCCGCAGCCAGCGGGTGCTGGGCCTTGGTGGTTTCGGTGGAGTGCGCAGGGTCGCCGTCGACGTAGTTCAGAATCCAGTCCTGCAACCAGCGCTGCATCTCGTCCTTCTCTTTGAAAGAGCCGACCTTGTCGCGCACGATGCACTTCAAGTAATGCGCGAAACGGCACGTGGCGAACAGGTAAGGCAGACGTGCTGCCAGATTGGCGTTGGCGGTCGCATCCGGATCGTCATATTCGGCAGGCTTCTGCAGCGACTGGGCACCGATGAACGCGGCAAAATCCGTGTTCTTCTTGTGCAGCAGCGGCATGAAACCGTTCTTGGCCAGTTCTGCTTCGCGACGGTCGGAGATGGCAATTTCGGTCGGACATTTCATGTCCACGCCGCCATCGTCGGTCGGGAACGTGTGCGCAGGCAGGTTCTGCACTTCACCACCGGACTCGATACCGCGAATCCGCGAGCACCAGCCGTAGTGTTTGAACGAACGGTTGATGTTCACCGCCATGGCGTAGGCCGCGTTGGCCCAGGTGTAATTGGCGCTGTCGGCACCGTCGGTGTCTTCTTCGAAGGCGAAGGCTTCCACCGGATCAGTCTTGGCGCCGTAGGGCAGGCGCGCCAGGAAGCGCGGCATGGTCAGGCCGATATAGCGGGCGTCCTCGGACTCACGCAGCGAGCGCCAGCCGGCGTATTCCGGGGTGGTGAAAATCTTGGTCAGATCACGCGGATTGGACAGTTCCTGCCACGAACCCATGCCCATCACGGTCGGCGATGCGGCCGCAATGAACGGCGAGTGCATGGCTGCACAGACCTTGGACAGTTCACCCAGCAACTCGACATCCGGCGGCGACTGGTCGAAGTAGTAATCGCCTACCAGGCAACCGTAAGGTTCGCCGCCGAATTGGCCATATTCTTCTTCGTACATTTTCTTGAAGATCGGGCTCTGATCCCAGGCCGTGCCCTTGAATTTCTTCAGGGTCTTGTGCAACTCCGGCTTGGAGATGTTGAGCACACGAATCTTAAGTTGCTCATCGCTTTCGGTGTTGTTGACCAGGTAATGCAAACCACGCCAGGCGCTTTCCACTTGCTGGAATTCCGGGTGGTGGATGACCTGATTCACCTGCGCGGTGAGTTTGGCGTCGATGGCCGCAATGATCGACTCGATCGATTTGATCGCGTCGTTGGAGATGAGGTCAGTCTGTGCCAAAGCGTGTTCGGCCAAGGTACGGACGGCGGTTTCTACCGCTTCGCGAGCACGCTCAGTCTTGGGTTTGAATTCTTGCATCAGCAGCGAAGCAAACTCGCTGGTTTCCTGAGTGGAGCCCTGTGGCGCCTGATTGTCACGCATCAAATCGGTCATGATCATTTGTCCTGATTAAGCACTGGGCTCGGAGTCCTGCGGCTTTGGCGCACTTGCCAGAGCCTGGAGCAACGCCGGATCCTTGATGGCTTTCATGATGATTTCTTCGGCGCCGGTCTTGCCGTCCATGTAGGTCAACAGGTTGGCCAACTGGGTGCGGGCTTCAAGCAACTGGTTCAGCGAATCGATCTTGCGAGCAACGGCGGCCGGACTGAAGTCGTCCATGCTTTCGAACGTGATATCCAGACTCAGGTTACCTTCACCGGTCAGTTCGTTCGGCACATGAAACGCAACACGAGGCTGCATCGCCTTGAGGCGTGAGTCGAAGTTATCGACGTCGATTTCCAGAAACTTGCGGTCGGCAACAGCCGGCAGCGGCTCAGCCGGCTTGCCAGCCAGATCGGCCATGACGCCCATCACGAACGGCAGCTGGACTTTTTTCTCGGCACCGTAAAGCTCTACGTCGTACTCGATCTGGACCCGTGGCGCGCGGTTGCGCGCGATGAATTTCTGAGAACTGCTGTTCGCCACGTTGCTCCTCCTGGTCGCTGATGCGACGGTGTTAGCGTCATCGGCCGGTGCCGGTAACGGTGTTGCGTAACTCGGGCCAGAACAACTCGATTACGAGTCAGTCGGCCTCGGGTCCGCGCAAATTTTCAAATTGGGTCATACCGTCGGGAATCAGATTGCGCACGATGGTTGCGAAGTCCGCATTGACCAGCAGCTTTGCCCGATTCAACAACACCGGAAGCGGGCTCGAAGGCTCGTGACGGGCGTAATAACCGAGGATCAGATCCAGGCTACGCAACACGTCTTCACGGCTACTGATCGCACCAGCAGAACGAGCTGAAATCGGAGCGCTTGATTCGCTGAAAAGTTCGCGAGGTTCGTTTGATTCTGTGAGCGGCGTCTCGGACTCGCTGTAAGCGGCTGACTCACCCAGCACTTGCAGTGCCTGTTTGAGTGGCTGCTTCAAGGCCGACAGATCAACACCCTGAGCCGAACCCACCCGCCCGGAGACGATTTGCTCGATGGCTTCAGCAGCATCACGAGCAGTCCCCAACGCGGCACGGATGCTCTCCAGTTGCTCGGCGTCTACGTCCTGCAGCGCGCCCGCCAACTCATCGGACGTCAGGCGCTCATCCGCAAAATGCTGCAGGCCACCGGCATTCAGGGCGGCCCGAAGACTGATCGGACCAAACGCCCGGGAGCGAATCAGAATACTTTCACGCAGCAGCTGGATATTGGTGTCGCAGGTCAGACCGGCCAGCGCGTTGATTCTGACGGTCGGGTCGTTGTCGTCATCGGCGTCGAGCTGCGGGTAAAGATCGGCCCAGTACTGCGTGAGCAAGTCACGCGTCAGAACAAGGACGTTGCTCAGGCCATGGATGCCATCGAGGGCAAGGGCGCTTTGCAGGAGGAAATGGGTGATGCGCAGGTCTTTGCTGCGCTGCAGGAGAGCGGTGCTGGACTGCTCGATCTTGCGCCATTGGGGCGGCTCAGCGGGCTGAATTGAATCGCCCATGACGCGCTCGGGCTTGCCCAGTGCGTCGCGCTCCAACTGCAAAAAATCGGCGTCATATTCCAGATCTTCGCCACACGGAGAATTCGCGGAAACAGCGGCGAGTAACAACGGAACATCCACCAAATCGATCTCCCTATCGAGGTCCGGGAATAGTTACGAAAATATCGCAATCACTTTGCATAAATTCTTCAGAGCAACTTCGGAACTTTGCTGAAAACGTGCGATCTGTGATGTCACGTCGATATCACAGTAATTTTAGAAGTTGTGCATTTTTGGTGTAGGAAACAGCCAATGTCAAGGTAAGCTGTAAAGCTCGTGAAACAGTTGTGACAGGGCTGGCATCTCACTGAACTCTGCGGTCACAATCTGTACGATGTTCATGAAGGTGTGTTTACAATCGCGAAATTCAGCGAAATGGCCGATATAAAGGGATATTTTTGCTGTTTTGATCAAACTGTAATCGTTTTGTCGCAGAAACAATCTTTCCGTTTTTTTGTTCGCGATGCATGCAAGGAGGCGCGATGTCGCTGCGTTTGACCATTACGAGTTATCACAAGATAACGCCAGGCCAATGTCCCGAAAAATCAATGGACAATGGCGTGATAGCGATTGGCCGCAGCACGGACAATGATTGGGTATTACCCGATCCGGAACGCCTCGTTTCAGCCAGACATTGCGTCATTCAATATAAAGACGGCCGTTATTATTTGACCGATAACAGCACCAACGGTGTTGAATTGGTCAATGCAGGTATCAGGCTGCGTCGCGGAAACAGTGAGCCATTACAAGACGGCGAAGTTATCCGGATTGGCGAATACGAAATTCAGGCGCGCATTGATTTCAATCTGCAAATGATTGAAACCGGCCTCGGCAACGTGGACGCTTCAAACAGCTTTGAAGCGCTGATGGGTCGCCAGCAGGCCCCGTCGCCCTTCCCCGCCTCTGCATCACTGGATACGCCGAACCCGTCAGGTTTCCAGGGCGCGTCCTCGTTCGATACCCTGCCCGACCTGTTCGACTTTCTTGCGCCGGCTGCCGTCCCGCCGGTTACTCAGCCGGACCATGTGCCCGCTGAGCGACATGACTTTCGGCCGCCGACGGCCACTCATGCGCCCATAGCGCCTGCTCCAGTGTTCGACACACCAGTGCCCGCCGCGGCCGCGCCGGGTGTCATCCCGGAAGACTGGGATCTGTTTGCAGATACGCCTGTGCCAGCCAGGCCAGCGGCAGTCAGCGCTGAACTTGTGCCAGAAATCCCGCCAGCGCCGATTCCTGTGGCTGTTGCTGCGCCCGTCCCGGCTCCGGCCCAGGAGCAACCGACACCGCCGCGGGTGACCGAACCCGCCGCCAATCACGCTCAACCTCAATTGCTGCAAGCCTTTCTGCGCGGCGCAGGGCTGGATCAATTGCGCATCGATCACGCTCAAGCCGAAGCGCAAATGGAAGCCATCGGCCGCAGTTACCGGTTGATGGTCGAAGGCCTGATCGATGTACTGCGGGCGCGCAGCAGCCTCAAGGGCGAGTTCCGGATGCAGCAAACCATGATCCGCCCGGTGGAAAACAACCCGCTGAAGTTCGCGCCCAATGCCGATGAAGCGCTGCTGCTCCTGCTGCGCCATGGCAATCAGGCATTCATGCCACCGGACCAGGCGATCAGCGACAGTTTCGACGATTTGCGCGCGCATCAACTGGCCGTCATGGCAGGGGTCGAAGCTGCAATCAAACACCTGCTCAAACGTTTCGAGCCCAGTGAACTGGAAACACGGATGAGTAAACCCGGTGGGCTCTCCAACCTCCTGCCTGGATCGCGTCAAGCCCAGTATTGGCAGCAGTTCAGCGAGCTTTACAACAATATTTCCCGCGAGGCGGAAGATGATTTTCAAGACCTGTTCGGTCGTGAATTCAGCCGCGCCTACGAGGAGCACAGCGCCCGACTACGGCGTCCGTGACAATACGTCAAGCAACAGACAACGCCCCTGGATATTGAGGAAAAATGGATGTTTCGTAGTGCTGTAGCAGCTCTTTTCATCATGCTGCTGACCTCTTGTGCAAAAGACGCTGCACCTCCTGCCGACGCGACGCAGCGTGCAAACGATGCCAACGCGTTGACGTTGAATTTCCAGGCGATCGCCGGCCTCAATCCCGGCGCCAGCGGCCAGCCAGCACCCGTGCGAGTGCGGATTTTTGAACTCAAGAACACCGCCAATTTCACCCGTGCCGATTACTTTGGCCTCGTGGAGCGCGCGCCTGCGACTCTTGGCCCGGATCTGATCGACCAGGACGAAGTGCTGCTACAGCCCGGCGAACAATTGAGCATCAAGCGCTCTCTTGACCCTGCAACCCGTCATGTCGGGCTCGTTGTCGGTTACCGCGAAATAGACCAGGCGCAATGGCGTGCGGTGCTTGATGTCGCCCCCGGCCAACGCCGCGAATATCAGATCAGCCTCGACGTGCGAGCCATACGCACCGACGCCGCGATCCCAACCCGTCCCGCTCAATAGGCAATCGGAGAACTCATGTCCTGGAACAATCGAGTGGTCTGGTCGGAAGGCATGTTCATTGGAACACAGCATTTCCAGCAACATGACCGTTACCTGGAAAACCTCATCGATGCCCGCAGTCGGCCATTGTCGGCCGGTGCCTGGGGGTTTTCCGAGTTATTGATCGATCAGGGCCTGCTTGCTCAGGGCAAACTCGCGATTATTTCGGCCCGTGGACTTTTGCCGGATGGGACGCCGTTCAACATCCCTCAGGACGACCTGGCGCCAAGCCCGTTGAGCATTGATGACAATCTGCGTGACGGGCTCATTTACCTGGCCTTGCCGCTGCGCCGTGCTGGCGCGCGCGACACGGTCGATGAAGGCGAAGAACCCGGCGCGGCACGTTACATCAGCCAGGTGCGCGAAGTGCGCGATGACAATGCGCCGTTCGAGAACCGCGCACCGGTAGCCATTGGCTCCCGTGCGCTGCGGCTGTTGACCGCCCAGGATGGCCTGGGTGATTACGCCGCCATCGGCATGGTACGCATCAAGGAAAAGCGCGCCGACCGGGCGCTGGTGCTGGATGACACTTACATCCCGCCGGTGCTGGATATCGCGGCCAGCGCGCTGCTGAGCGCGTTTCGCAGCGAGCTGTTGGGCTTGCTGCATCAACGCGGCGAAGCATTGGCTGGGCGGGTGGTAGCGTCCGGCGCGGGCGGGGCCTCGGAGATCGCTGACTTCATGCTGTTGCAACTGGTCAATCGGGCTCAGCCTCTGATCCAGCACCTCACTCACCTGAGTCCGCTGCACCCCGAGCGGTTGTTCAGCGAGCTGGTCAGCCTGGCAGGAGAGTTCGCTACGTTCTCGCTGGCCGAGCGCCGTCCAGCGGAGTATCCGCCGTACCAGCATGACGATCTCGCATTGAGCTTCACGCAGGTCATGCATGCCCTGCGCGAAGCACTGTCGATGTTGATCGACAGCAAAGCCACGCCGATTCCGATTGTCGAGAAAGCCTACGGTATTCATGTCGCGATGCTGGCTGACCGCAGCCTGATCGACAGCGCCAGCTTCATCCTGGTGGTCCGCGCCGACGTGCCGGGGGAAACCTTGCGCGGGCGCTTTGCCCAGCAGAGCAAAGTCGGCTCGGTGGAACACATTCGAGACCTGGTCAACCTGCAATTGCCGGGCATCGGCCTGCTGCCATTGCCGGTTGCGCCCCGTCAGATTCCGTATCACGCAGGCTCCACCTATTACGAACTGGACCGCGGCAGTGAACACTGGCAGCAACTGATGAAGTCCGGAGGTTTTGCCTTCCATGTGGCCGGTGATTTTCCGGGCCTGAATCTGGCTTTCTGGGCCATCCGAGGATAACTGGCGATGACCCGGAACGACGATCCTTCGAACCCGTTTGCATCCCCCAACGACCGCACGCAGTTCATGCCGCGCCCTGGTGGACGCGGACCGCAGCCGGCAAGTCCGGAGCAACCGACGGCTCCACCTGCTGCTCCCGCTGGCCCTGCGCTGACCGGCAAGGCACAAGGCCTGAACCCGCTGGAGTCTGCCGCCGGTCCATTGCTGGCCTTGCTCACGCGCCTGCGCAGCACCATCGCTCATCCGGCACCGGCAAGTCTGCGCGCACAATTATTGGGTTATCTGCGCCAGTTCGAACAGGACGCCGAAGCTGCGGGTATCGCTCGCAATGAGGTGCTGCTGGCCCGTTATGCGCTGTGTACCGCGCTGGACGAAGCGGTGCTGAGCACGCCTTGGGGCAGCACCAGTGAGTGGGGCAAACAAAGCCTGCTGATCACGGTGCACAACGAAGCCTGGGGTGGCGAGAAGGTCTTTCAACTTCTGGAGCACTGCCTGCAAAGCCCGCGTGAACGGCTGTATCTGCTGGAGTTGCTGTACCTGTGCATGTGCCTGGGCTTCGAGGGTCGCTATCGGGTCATGAATGACGGTCGCAGCCAGCTGGACGCTTTACGTGAGCGGACCAGCGCGGCCATCCGCAGTGCGCGGGGTGAATATGAGCGCGAGTTGTCGCCTCATTGGCGCGGGCTCAGCGTGGCCCGTGATCGCCTTTCCCAATTCATGCCGCCCTGGGTCGGCGTAGCCATTGGCCTGGCGTTGCTGTTACTGCTGCTCTTCGGCCTGCGCCTGAAGCTGGCATCCGATGCCGAACCGGTCTTCAAGAACATCCATGCACTGGGCGAGATTCCAGTGCAGGCCATTGACCGTCCCGTCGTGCAACCCAAGCTGGTAGAGCGGCCGCGTCTGGCGGGCTTCCTCGCTGACGAGATCAAGGCAGGTCGGGTCGCCGTGGAAGACGCAGTGGATCGCTCGGTGGTGACCATTCGCGGTGACGAGCTATTCGCTTCCGCCAGCGCCAACATTGTTGACGATTTCCAGCCGCTGATGCTGCGCATTGCCGACGCGATTCGCAACGTCAAAGGCCAGGTGCGCGTCACCGGCCATAGTGACAATCGTCCTATTGCCACCCTGCGTTTCCCGTCGAACTGGGCATTGTCCCAAGCACGCGCCGAGCAGGTCTTGCAGATCCTCGCCGCTAAAACCGGTCAGCCGCAGCGCTTTACCGCCGAAGGGCGTAGCGACACCGAACCGCTGGCACCGAATAACACCAGCGAAGGCCGGGCGAAGAATCGCCGGGTTGAAATCACTGTTCTGGCGGAGGGGGTCGAGTGAAGGCGTTTTTCGGTTTTTTCATTCGCTGGATCGTCCCGGTTCTGGGCTTGATCGCGTTAAGTCTGATTATCTGGTTTGTCGGTCCGCTGCTCGAAGCCCTGGTGCCGGAAGGTCGTCGCTGGGCGCTGATCATCCTGCTGTTCGCGGCATGGCTGGCGTACCGGGTATTCCGCATCGTTCAGGCACGTCGTCAGGCCGCCAGAGTCATGCAAAGCCTGGCTGAGCAAGAGGCTCCTGACCCGGCCAGTGTGGCCACAGCAGAAGAACTCGCCACCTTGCGCCAACGCATGGACGAAGCGCTGGCACTGCTTAAGAAAGCCCGGTTGGGCGGCGATGAGCGACGCAATCTGTACGAACTGCCGTGGTACGTGATCATCGGCCCACCCGGTTCGGGCAAGACCACTGCGCTGGTCAATTCCGGTCTGCATTTTCCGTTGGCAGCGCAGATGGGGGCGGGCGCGATTCGTGGTGTAGGCGGAACGCGTAACTGTGACTGGTGGTTTACCGATCAGGCCGTTTTGCTCGATACAGCGGGGCGCTATACCACTCAGGACAGCCATGCGCAGGTTGATAAAGCCGCGTGGCTGGGCTTTCTGGACCTGCTGAAAAATCAGCGTTCGCGGCGTCCCATAGACGGCGCTTTCATTGCCATCAGTCTGTCTGACCTGTTGCTTGGTACTGACGCTGAGCGTGAGGCGCATGCCGTTGCAATCCGCGCCCGTATTCAGGAGCTGTATACCCAGCTCGGCGTGCGTTTCCCGATCTACCTGATGCTGACAAAGCTGGATCTGGTACCCGGCTTTATGGAGTTCTTCGATGCCTTGAGCAAAGAGGAACGTGAGCAGGTCTGGGGAATGACCTTTGCCCTCGACGACGGCAAGAACGCACAGGGTCCGCTGGCTGAATTCCTCAGTGAATTCGCCCTGCTGGAGCAACGAATCAACGCACGCCTGGTGGAGCGCTTGCAGCAGGAGCGGGACCCGGCCCGGCGCGACTTGATTTACGGCTTCCCTCAGCAATTCGGCGCGTTGAAGGATTGTCTGCAAAGTTTCCTGGACGGCGTCTTCAAACCCAACGCCTACGAAGACCGTGCTTTGCTGCGTGGGGTGTACTTCACCAGCGGCACCCAGGAAGGCAGCCCGATTGACCGCCTGATCGGCGCCATGGCCCAAAGCATGAGCCTGGACCGTCAGCATCTGGCGCGCCAGAGCGGCACCGGGCGCAGTTATTTCATCCACAAGCTGTTCACCGCCGTGGCGTTCGCCGAGCGGGGGCTGGTGGGCGTCAACCCGAAAGTCGAACGGCGCCGCAAATGGATCGCCCGCGGCGTTCTGGCAGCGACCATCGCGGTGGTGCTGGCGGTCAGTGTGTTGTGGTGGGTCAGTTATCGCGCCAACCAGGCGTACATCGCCCAGGTCGATCAGAAGGTCGCGCCCTTGGGCCAAAGCGTACAAAACCTGAGCCCGGCACAACGCGATGTGCTGGCGGTGCTGCCACTGCTCAATGCGGTCAAGCATCTGGCGGGCGATGCACCAGACTGGTCCGAGGGGCTGGGGCTTTATCAAGGCGACATGCTTGAGGCAGAGTCCGGCAGCGTCTATCGCAAACTCCTCATCGCGGTATTTGCCCCCCGTCTGGTGACACGCATTGAAGAGCAGCTGCACAGCGGTGGCAGCTCTGATTACCTTTACGAGGGTTTGAAGGCCTACCTGATGCTCGCTGACAACGAGCATTACGATCCCGACTTCATCAAGGCCTGGATCGCCCTGGACTGGGACCAAAACCTGCCCCGCGATCTGCCGCCGGAACAACGCCAGCAATTGGGTGAACATCTGCAGGCCCTGTTCGAGCGCCATCCGCCCAATGCACGACTGGACCAGCGCCTGATCGACGACCTGCGCCGCCAGTTGCAACAGTTGCCCGTTGCCCAGCGGGTTTATGACCGGGTCAAACGGCACAAGCTGCCGGAAGGCGTCGCTGACTTTCGCCTCAGTGAGGCGGCCGGTCGCGATGCACCACTGGTGTTTGCGCGCAAGAGTGGCAAGCCGTTGGGCGATCCTTTGAGCGGCTTTTTTACCGCCAAGGGCTATCGGGAAGCCTTTCTGGCCACCAGCCTGACGCAAGCGGGCACGCTGGCAGAAGAGCAATGGGTGCTGGGCCGCGATCAGGCTGATCAACAGAACGTTGCCAGCCTCGCCGCAGACGTAAGGCGTCTGTATTTCCAAGACTACCTGCGGAACTGGGACGCCCTGCTCGCCGACATCGACTTCGTGCCCATCACCAGCGTGGCGCAGGCCGCAGACGTGTTGCGTGTCCTCTCCGGACCTTCGTCGCCCCTGAAGAAACTGCTGGTCGCAGTCGCCAAAGAAACAGACCTGCAACAGGAAGAAAAACTGCTCGCCGCTCAAGGCAAGAAAGTCGACGGCAATGTCGATCAGCTCAAGCAAAAGCTCGGCTCGTTGCTGGGTCAGGAACAACCGGCGAGCAACACCGCAACGCCGGTCAGCAGCGAAGACCCGGTCAGTGCGCACTTTGCCGAACTCAACAGTCTGGTCAGCAAGGGCGAAGGCGAACCGGCCGCCATTGACGGTCTGTTGGCGGACATGAATGCGCTGTATGTACAGGTCAGCGCCATGGTCGGTGCCAGCGGTGATGCGCTGCTTGGCGAGGCGAAAAACTCGGCCACTGCCGCAGCTCAGCGCGTCAGTCTGACGGCAGAGCGCCAACCGCCTCTGGTGCAAGGCCTGGTCAAATCCGTGGTCAGTTCCACCACCAATACGATGATGGGCGGGGTGCGTAACCAGTTGAACGCCGCCTGGGTAAGCGAAGTGGTCAACGTTTATCGCCAGTCCCTGAGCGGGCGTTATCCCTTGTCGCCCGGCAGCAATCGCGATGCCACGCTGGATGACTTCGGCCAGTTCTTCGGGGTTGGCGGAGTGATGGACAACTACTTCCGCAGATACCTGCAACCTTACGTCGATACATCGGCTTCCACCTGGCGCTGGCAGCCCGGTGCGGCACAGAAACTGGGGATCAATGCGGGCGTGCTGCAAACCTTCCAGCGCGCTGCGGCGATCCGCGATGCGTTCTTCCGCTCTGGTGGAACCCAGCCGATGGTGCGCTTCGAGCTAAAGCCCGTGGCCATGGATGCTTCGATCACCCAGTTCCTGCTCGACCTTGATGGCCAGCAGATCAGTTACGACCATGGCCCGAGCCGCCCTGTAGCGATGCAATGGCCGAATGCCGGGAGCATCGGCGTGGTCCGCATGTCGATTTCGCCGCCATCGGCCAGTGGTCGCTCGGCCATTACCCTGGACGGTCCCTGGGCCTGGTTCCGCCTGCTGGAGCAATCGGATCTGGTCGCGGGCAGTTCGCCGGACCGTTTCAATCTGCGCCTGCGGGTCGACAGCGCGAGCATCTCCTACGAGCTGCGCGCCAACAGTGCTTTCAACCCATTCAAGAGTCGCGTTCTCAGCGGCTTCAGCCTGCCGGAGCGGTTATGACGACAGGGTTTTACGGCAAGCTGGCCAGCCGCGGCGATTTTGTCAGCCGTGGCCTGCCACAGAGTTTCATCAAGCCTTGGGACGCCTGGCTCGCTGCCGGGTTGCTCGCCAGCCAGCAGCAACTGGGCAGCCGGTGGCTGGACGCCTATCTGGTCAGCCCGCTCTGGCGTTTTGCAGTCGCCCCCGGTGTGTGCGGGCCTGATGCCGTGGTGGGTGTGCTGATGCCGAGTATTGACCGGGTTGGGCGTTATTTCCCCCTGACCATCGCTCAACCTCTGGCCAACGATCACAGCCTTGGCGCAGTGGTTACCGGACCCGAAGACTGGTTTGAGCAGACCGAATCATTGCTGCTCTCGACGCTGGACGAAGGCGCCAGCTTCGAAGCCTTCGACAGCGGCCTGCAAGGGCTTGGCGCACTGCCTGTCACACCGCGACGGCCTCACGGCAACTTCGCCGGTTTGCAGCGAATGACAGCGACCGAACCTGCGCAGCGTAGCGCTGCACTGGTGGACAAGGCCTGTGACCACTCGAGTCTGTGGTGGGGCAAAGGCTCGGAACAGATCGCGCCGGGCCTGCTGCATTGCGCAGGACTGCCAGCCGCCGCGCAATTCGGCAGTTTTCTGCTTGGGCAAGGAGCCACGAACTAGATGTCTCGCATCACCTATAAATCTGCCTGCTACAGCCACGTCGGCATGGTGCGCAAGATCAATGAAGATGCCTCACTGGAGCTGGCCGAAAACGGTCTGTGGGCTGTGGCCGACGGCATGGGTGGTCACGCCGCCGGGGACTATGTCAGCAGCCTGATCGTGGACAGTCTGCGAGGTATTCCGGTGTCGCAGGATCTGTCGCTGTACACCCGCGAGTTGCGGTCCCGGATGGCCGAGGTCAACGCGACGGTGCGCGAAGAAACCAAAACCCGTGGCGTGAGCATGATGGGCAGCACCCTCGTGTTACTCGCCGTAAGGCAAGACGAAGGCGTGTGCCTGTGGGCCGGTGACAGCCGCCTGTATCGCTTGCGCGACGGTGTGCTGGAAAGCCTCTCCCGTGATCACAGTTACGTCCAGGACTTGCAGGACAGCGGCCTGCTCAGCGAAGCACAGGCCAGAGTGCACCCGCGCGCCAACATCGTGACCCGCGCCATTGGCGTGGAGGAAGGACTGGAGCTGGCCATGGTGCCGCTTCAGATCGTTTCCGGCGACACCTATCTGCTGTGCAGCGACGGCCTGAACAAGACCGCTGAAGACCATGAAATTCGCGACGTACTTGGCCACAGCGACCCGTATCAGGTGGTGCGCAGCCTGATACACCTCGGGTTGACGCGTGGTGCACCCGACAACATCACGGCAATCGTCGTCAAAGCCAACTGAAGAAAGCATCCATGGATATCTCGATACCCGGTTTTGACATAGAAGGTGAGATTGGCGAAGGCGCCATGGCCACGGTCTATCTGGCGACCCAGCGTTCACTGCAACGCAAGGTGGCGCTGAAGATCATGGCCGCGTCGCTCGCCGCCGACCCCAGCTTCTGCGAACGCTTCCTGCGCGAAGGACGCACCCTCGCGCGGTTGTCGCATCCGCACACGGTCACCATCCATGACATCGGCAATGTGGACGAGCTGTACTACATGGCCATGGAATACTTGCCCAACGGCACGCTCAAGGAACGCATCGCTGCGGGCCTGAGCCCTGAGCAGGGCTTGCTGTTCATCCGCCAGATCGCCTCAGCGCTGGGTTACGCCCATGCTCAAGGGCTGGTCCATCGCGATGTGAAACCGGCCAACATCCTGTTCCGGGCCGACGGCACAGCCGTGCTGTCGGACTTCGGTATCGCTAAATCCCTGGACGACCGCACGCAGTTCACTCAGGCCGGTTTTACCGTGGGCACCCCCAGCTACATGAGCCCCGAACAGGCGCGTGGACAGGACATTGACGGGCGCGCCGACCTGTATGCCCTGGGCGTGGTGCTTTACGAGATCCTGGTCGGCAAGCTGCCTTACACCGGTGTCGACGCACTCTCCACCGCGCTGGCTCACCTGACGGAGCCGTTGCCAGAACTGCCGATTCATCACGACCGCTATCAGGACATTCTGCGTCGGCTGTTGGCCAAGGACCCGGCGGAGCGTTTTGCCAATGCCGAACAACTGATCGCCGCGCTGGATAATCTGCCAGCGACAGCCACTGAAAGCACAATTGTTCAACCGCTGCCGATTCCACCACAGGCTGGTCTTGATCTGGCCGGGATCACCCCGGAGTCCATCGAGATTCCCCGCAGCGCACCAACGTCTCCGCCGCCCCCACAGGCAAAACCGACAGCAGAAAAGACAGAGGCTTCCGGACAGCGTCGAGGCCCGATGCTGGCGTTGCTCGGTGTCGCAATTGCTGCTGCCCTCGGCCTCGCGGGCGGGGGTTACTGGTGGATGAGCTCGCAAAGCTCAACGGGAACGACCCAGGCAGACAACACACCGACAACACCCCGCTCGTCAGCGGCAAATACTGCGCCTGTCGGTCAATCGCCAGCGGTAAATCCGGCCCTTGCGGCCAATGCCGATGGCGGGCAGCGCCCACTGTTGATGCCCGGCAAGAAAACCCTGTTCCAGCGTGTGTTGAGCAAGCCCGGTGCAAGCTATGCGAGCGAACCGGGTGGTCAGGCAAGCAAGTCGCTGCCGTCGTTTTCGGTGCTTTACGTTTATCAGCGCCAGACCGTCGATGGCGCCCAATGGCTGCGCGTCGGTGCGGCCAGTGATGGACGCAGTGAAGGCTGGTTACCTGCCGCTCAGGTCAGCGACTGGAAGCAAAGCCTGGTGCTTAAATTCACTGAGCGCTCCGGTCGTTCACCCGTGATGTTCCTGCGCCAGCCCGGCGAGCTGGAAAACATGCTGGGCAACACTACTGCCGCGAGAAACCTCTTGCTCAAGGCGCAAAACGACCCTGACGATAGCCAACAGGTTCTGGCATTGGAGCCAAGCGCCAGCGCAGTACCGCCGGATCAGTTCTACCTGTTGCCGATTTTCGAATCCCGGGAAACCTTCGATGAAAACGGCCAGCCTGTTCAGTTGTTGAATGTGGCGTCCATCGACCCCGGCAGCGAGCAACGCAAATCTGCCGAGAGCGCGAACGCTAAACCACAGGCCAGCACCGACAGCTTCCGCACAGCCGTGGTGCTGGTTGTGGACACGTCGGTGTCGATGCAGCCCTACATTGATCAGGTTCGCACCGTCGTGCACGAACTGCAGAGCAAGATCGCTCAGCGCGGCGAGCTGGACAGTGTCAGCTTCGGGATGGTCGGGTTTCGCAACAACGTCACTAAGACCCCTGGGCTGGAATACTTGAGTAAAACCCTGATCACCCTTGATCAGGGCCGCGATCCAGAGCGATTCATGCGACTGGCCAGTCAGGTCAAGGCAACCTCGGTATCGAGCCATTCCTTCAACGAAGATTCGTTCGCCGGGGTCATGCGGGCGGTCAACGACATGGATTGGTCCGGCTACGGCGGGCGCTTGATCCTGCTGGTCAGTGATGCCGGTTCTCTGCGCAAAAACGACCCTTACAGCAGCACGCAAATGAACGAGGCGGAGGTCCGTCAGGCGGCGCTGAGCAAGCAGATCAAAATCTATGCACTGCACCTGCGCACTGACGCAGGCAAGAAAAACCATGCGCAGGCCGAGCAGCAATACCGCACGCTGACCGCCGACGCCAATCCGAAAATCGGCGATCTCTACATCCCGGTGGCGGGCGGTGACGTCAACAAATTCGGCGCACAGGTCGATGAGATCGGCACGGTGTTCGCCGACCTTGTGCATCAGGTGCGCAGCAATCAAACGCAAGCCGTACCGAATCTGGCCGCTGCGCCCAGCGTTGCCGACAAATCAGCAGCCATCGGTTATGCGATGCATATGGATTTCCTGGGTCGTAAATCTGCCAGCCAGGCCCCCCAACTGGTCAGCGCCTGGGCCGCAGACCGCGATCTGACTAACCCGACACTGCCCGCGTTTCAGGTTTGCGTGATGCTGACCAAGTTGCAACTCAACGACCTGCAGCAATCCCTGAAACTGATCGTTGATGCCGCACGCAAAACCAAGACATCACCAAAGGACTTTTTCCAGGAGATCGCCAGCGCCAGCGCGTACATGAGCCGTGATCCTTCGGCCCTGCGCAAAGGCGCAAAACTGGCCGAAGGCGGCATTCTTGGTGAATACCTCGATGGCCTGCCTTACCGCAGCAAGGCGCTGAGCATGACTCAGGACCTGTGGCTGTCCTTGAGCGTGGCCGAACAGGAAGACTTCATTGACGAACTGGATTCGAAGATCCGTCTGTATGAAACCTTCCACAATGATCTGGCCAACTGGGTCCGGTTCGGTGACGCCGAGCCGGGCGACGCGTTGTATCGCGTCCCGCTGTCGACGCTCCCCTGATGCTCAGTCTGCGAGATGTGCGCAAGACGCGAGGCTTGGGTAGCCAGCGTTACAGCCTGGTGATTCCGCGCCTGGAGCTGATTGCTGGCCAACAATGGGCGTTGCTCGGCCCAAGCGGCAGTGGCAAGAGCACGCTGCTGGATCTGCTGGCGCTGGTGTTGTCACCGGATCATGCCCAGCGTTTTGACTTCTCGACGTCACAAGGCGAATTCGACATCGGCGGCCTGTGGCGTAACGCGCAGCAAAACCATCTGGCGCAATTGCGTAGCCGTCATCTGGGCTACGTGCTGCAAACCGGCGGCTTGCTGAGTTATCTCGATGTGCGCGGCAATATCGCCCTGCCCCGACAATTACTTGGCCTGAAGGACGACGGTCGCGTGCAGCGCCTGGCTGAACAACTGGAAATCGCCGATCAGCTACACAAGAAGCCCTCGTTGCTTTCCGTTGGCCAGCGCCAACGAGCCAGTTGTGCGCGGGCGCTGGCTCACTCGCCGCAGTTGTTACTGGCCGATGAACCCACCGCAGCACTGGACCCGTTCAACGCCAATAGGGTCATGCAGCTTCTGCTCAGAGGTGCGGCAGATCAGCAGACCTGCTGCGTCATCGCCACCCACGACGAAACGCTGGCCCGTACGAACGGCCTGCGTTGCCTGCGGATTGCTTGCCGACGCGATGCGGACGGCGGTGTCACGGCAACCCTTGAGGAGGCCCGCTGATGCGCCCTTCTCTGGTGGCCAGCCTGGCCTGGCAAGATTACCGCGCCGATGCACGCCTTTCGGCCTGCGCCGTGCTGGCGTTGGTGGCCGTGATCGCACCGCTGCTGGTGCTGTTCGGCCTCAAGTTCGGTTTGATCACTAGCCTGACCCAACGGCTGGAGAACGACCCCGGCGTGCGCGAGGTGATCCCCATGGGCGGCGGCCGCTTCACCCGAAGCTTCGTCGAGCTCCTGGCACAACGGCCCGATGTGGCATTCGCCATCCCGCGCACTCGACAAATCGCAGCCACCGCAGATTTGAACAGCCAGGCGGCAGGTCCCGCGGTGAACGTGGAGATAATCCCCACGGCGGCCGGTGATCCGCTGCTGGAAGGTTTGAAAGTGCCCGTGCAGATCAACAGCGTGGTGCTCAGCCACACCACCGCAGAAAAACTTGGCTCCAAAGCCGGAGATTGGCTGGACGCCTCCTTTACCCGGCAAGTCGCCGGGCAGGCACAGGTGCAACGCACTCGTTTGCAAGTGCTGGCGGTGTTGCCGCTGGCGGCCTTCGAGCGCGATGCAATGTTCGCGACTTTGAGCCTGCTGGAGGCAGCCGAAGATTACCGCGATGGCCGTGAAGTCACAGCACTAGGCTGGGCTGGCGACCCGACAACGTCTGCGCAAAAGCGGGTCTACCCGGCGTTCCGGCTGTACGCAAACGACCTCGATGGCGTTGAGTCCCTGCGCCGGTATTTCGCTGACAGCGGACAACTGGTTTCCACTCAGGCCCAGGCTATTGATCAGGTTCGGTCCCTGAGCAACAACCTGTCCATCACCTTCTGGATCATTGCCGGGCTGGCCGTCACTGGCGCATTCGCCGCCATTTTCGCCGGGGCGCTGGCGGCCGTTGAGCGTAAACGACGTGAGCTATCGGTATTGCGTTTGCTCGGTTTCAGTACCGGCGCGCTGCTCCTGTTCGTGGTGCTCCAGGCCCTTTACAGCGGCGGGCTGGCGGCCCTGCTCGCGGCGGGCGTGTATGGCCTGGCCGAAACTGGCCTGAACCGATTGTTCGCGCAAGCAACCAATGAATACGCCAGCCACCTGCTACCTGTTCACTACTTCGTCGCCCTGCTCGCCGTGCTCGGTGCCAGCCTCAGCGCTGCGGCGATGGGCGGCTGGCGCGTGGCCCGAATTGAAGCTTCAGAAGGAATTCGAGATGTTTGAGTTGCGCAGAGCCGCGCTGGCACTGGCTGTTGTCTCGCTATGTATGGCCGGTCAGGTACTGGCCGACGACACCGACAAACTGGACAACCCCAAGCCACTACCGGATGACGTCAGCCTGCCGTTGCCTTGCGACGGCGAAATGGTCTTCCGCTACGTCTACATCCTCGCGCAAGGCAGCCTGGATGATCGAGAAATCAGCCTCGGCTATCCGTTCAGCGAAGGCGAGCCTGGCTACAAACAATCGTTTATTTCCGGCTACCGACGCGACTTCATCAACGGTCAGTTCACCCTCAAGGACTTGTCCAGTGACTGGGGCAAAACCATTGGCCCCGTACTGCCCAAAACTGACAAGGGCACGCCGCTCAAGCCGATGATGTACTTCATCGGCAAATACGAAGTCACGGCGCGTCAATACGCGCAAGTGATGGCTCAGGCTCAGTCGCTGGCCAGCGGTGAACCTGCCCCGGCATGCGAAGTGCCCCAGGGCATGGCCGCACGCTTACCGAAGGTCAAACTGTCACGCTTCGAAGCCGAACGCTTTGCGGCGGTCTACAGCGCCTGGTTGATGAAGAACCATCGCGACCTGCTGCCGGTCAGCGGCCGCGGCAACGATGCCGAGGACGGTGGTATCGGATTCGTTCGCCTGCCCACTGAAGTGGAGTGGGAGTTCGCGGCGCGGGGCGGTCAGGCGGTCAGTCGGCAGGAGCTTGAAGCCCGGCTGTTCCCTCGACGGGTTGAAGGCAGTGAAAGCGACGGCCCGCTCGCAGACTGGGCGGTCTTCAATCAGGTGGCGGGCGGGACCGGCCAGGCCGCAAGACTGACGCCCATTGGCACCAAATTGCCTAACCCCATCGGCATGTTCGACGTCATCGGCAACGCGGCAGAAATGGTTCAGGAATCTTTCCAGCTGGTACATGCCGGACGTCGTCAGGGCACTTATGGCGGCTTCGTGGCCAAGGGCGGCAACTATCTGGAGGGCGAAGGCACGCTGTTTACCGGCATGCGACGCGAGTACCCGCTGTTTGCCGCCGACGGTACCGAACAGAGCAATGAAACCACTGGTTTCAGGGTTGCCATCGGCGCGCTGTCGGCACCCCGCTCACGCTACAAAGAGCTGTTTACCCAGTGGGAAAAGGAAGGTCGCCTGGCCTCGCTGACCGACGCCATTGATGACGCTCAGGACCCGACCAAACGCCTCGACAGCATCATCGCTGCCAGCACCGATACACGTCTGCAAGCCGAGCTGGGACTGGTCAACGAAGAGCTCAAGCGCAACGTCTCGCTGATCGCCCGACAGCGCGAAGAGGCCGCGGGAAACCTCATCCAGTCAGCGGCGCTGGTGGCTGAAACCATCAGCAACTACAACATTCGCCTGACCAATCTCAAAAAGAGCCAGCAGCAGGCGCTGGACGCCAAGGATGAGGCGACCGCCAAGCTATTCGGCACGGCGCTGGATAACGGCCGCAGCGCGCTGGATGGCGCCGTGGCGATCTACATCGACAACCTGGCCACCGGCACCCGCTACACCGATGCGGTGATCCAGGCGCAATTCCAGCGCATCAAGGAAGAACTCAATCGCAAACCGATCATCGGCAAGAGTCTGGTGACACGGGCAACACTATTCGTGCGTCATGTCGGTAACTACCGCCAGCAAAAGCGGGCCGATCCGGCGGCGATATTGAAGGAATTGCTTGCATCGGCAGGTCAGCAATGACCCGTCGTAGTCTTGCAAATACAGAGGGGACTCGGGCGGCTGTAAGCCGCGTCGGGCTAGTCCAAACTAAAGAAGAGAACGCAAATATGCTTTTGTCCCGTAAACCCCTGCTCACCCGTTCCACTGGTCGCGCTCTGATGATGACCGCGGCTGGTTTTGGCGCGGTCATTCTTACCGGTTGCGCCAGCTCCCCAGTCTCCAAAGTAGGCGCGACCACCAAGGTCGAGTACTACCCGACATGCTACGAGCCGGTTCAACACCTGCGCAGCACTGATTCGGACATGACCAAATCGGTCGCTACCGGTGCCGCACTGGGCGCTGTGGGTGGCGCACTGGCCGGTGCATTGACCGGTGACTCCGAGAAGCGTGGCCGCAACGCCGCCATCGGCGCGGCGGGCGGGGCGTTGGTCGGTGGCGCAGCCGGTTACTACACCGAGCGTCAGAAGCAGATCACCGATGACAAGCAGCGTATCGCTTCGTATGCAGGCGACATCAACAAAAGCGCCGCTGACATCGACCGCAGCACGGCTTACGCTCGTGCTTCGCAGTCCTGCTATCAGCAGCAGTTCGCCAACCTGATGACGGCCCGCAAAGCCAAGACCATCAACGACACCGAAGGCCGTAAGCGCCTGGCGGAAATCGTATCGGGCCTGAAAGAATCCAACGACCTGATCGCTGCCGTAAACGGTCGTGCCAGTGAAGACCTGAGCAACTACACCCAGGCTTACGAAAAAGACCTGCAACAAGTCGGTGTACAGCGCACCGACGTAGCAACCGTGGCTGCAGCCGACGCTGCTCCAGCTGCCGCAACGACCACCAAGAAAAAGACCAAGCAGCCAGCGAAAGCCAAACTGCCGGTCGTTCCACAAGAAGCCGTGAAGACCGAGAAAACCCTGGTCGACGCCAAAGCCAAGCAGGCTGAAAGCGACAAAGTCGCTACTGCTGGTAAAAGCCAGGTTGAGGGCATGTGCAAAAGCCCTGACGTAGGCGACTGGGCTCCGGTTCCTTGCCCTAACGTTTGATTGACTGGTTGTCGCTGTAATCGATAACCGCCATCGGCCCTCTCTGCATGAGAGGGCTGCTGGCGGTTATCGTGCATGACAAGGAAGAAATAACATGACCCAGATTCTCACCGGACTGAGCAACAACCCTTCTCAATTCCTGGCCCGCCAACGCATCGAAAGCCGCATCAACCTGCCCCGGCTGTTCGCCGCGATTGATGCCGACCCCGGCATCGTGGGGGCTGGCGTGGTCTACATCGACGCCGACTTCAACGTTGTCACCCTCCGTGAATTCACGCCAATCTGCAGCATCCAGCCCAAGCGCATCATCCTGCGCGAAGCCAAGAAATACATCGCCCCCGCCCAGTTTGCCCACGAAGTGCAAAACAACCCGCGCGAATCACGTGTGGTCAAGGAAGCGGTCGGCGCCACCCTGTCCTGCGCTGGCGCAATACTGGGCTGGCTCGTGGTGTTCAGCGGAACAGTGGCGGTGCCGTTTACGGCGGGCGCTAGTATTGTGGTGGCGGGGATTGGGGTTGCTGCTGCGACTGCAAGCAGTGTTCAGTGCGCTGTTGGCGCCGTACGCACCTTCAAAGAAGCTGAAAACCCTGCGGCTAATGACGCAATGGATAACGAAGAGTGGTACCAAACACTCATGCCGGTTCTGGATGCTGTCTCTCTGCTGGGAGTTGGAGCATCAGGACTGACTACTTTTAAATTTCTAAAAGCTCGTAAAGCGGCGACTGGCCGAAGCTGGTATGAGACCTCCAAAGGATTGTCCCGGCAACAGCGAAAGGCGCTTACAGATGAATTGTTATCACTTCGACAGCCGGAGCTGACTAGCAAGCTCTTAAGACTAAAACAGGCGGCAGGTGTATTGCCCAAGCGCTTCACTCCCACCCAGATACAGCATGCAACTACGACTCAAATCAGAGATGCGTTAGGTGCATCCATTGGACTGGCTGGTTCAGGGACAGTGCAATCCATAGCGGTTGGGCTTTATGAGGAACTTGCCCCATGAATTACACAGATGGCCTCAGAGACTTTCTGGCCCGGTTTTTCCCAACGTTCATCAGCACATTTTTCCTCGCGCTGTTTTCCTTGAGTTGTGCGATTTCACTGGTTGGCAGCACTTATTTTCGAGGACATCCGCTTGAGGCTCGCTACACACTCGTAGCCGTGATTGCTGTGACAGTGCTCCTGTGTTTCGGTAATTTCATGATGATTCGGGGCCGCACCTGGGGTGTCTGGATCATCGTCGCATTGCTGATAATCAGCTTGCTCACGGTGCTTCTCACCTACGGCTACAGGCCCCACATATTCTCCTACACCACCGGCATACTTCTACCCTTGCTTGGGCTGCTGATGCTCAACTCGAAAAGACATCGCGAGATGCGGGAGGAACTGGTCAAAGTTCGTGAGCAACGCGTGAAAGCCCGGAAAAAAGGCCTTAAGCGTCAGTGAGTCGATACCATCGATGAACCATACCGACAGCTTGCAGGCATTTCTCGCTCGTTATTTCCCAACATTCATCGGCGCATTCTTTCTCGCGGTATTTTCCATAAGTGTCGCCATCTCATTGGCGAGCAGTACTTACTTTCGCGAGTATTCCGAGCGGGGTAGCTACTCGGCGATGGCAGCCATCGCGCTCTCGGTGGTCCTGTGTTTCGGTAATTTCGTGATGATTCGGGGGAGGACCTGGGGTGTCTGGATCATCGTCGCATTGCTGATAATCAGCCTGCTCACGGTGCTGCTTACCTTTGGCTACAGGCCGCACATGTTCTCCTACACAACAGGTCTGTTGTTTCCTCTGCTGGGTTTATTACTGCTCAATAGTAAGCGGCATCGCGAGATGCGGGAGGAGTTGGTCAAAATCCGCGAACAGCGCATAAAAGCCCGGAGCAAAGGCCGTAAGCACTAGTGATTCGACACCGTCAGATTTTGTGGGAGCTGGGCTTGCCCGCGATACAGACACCGCTATCTGTCAGATAGATCACCAAAACCCTATCGCGGGCAAGCCCGGCTCCCACAGAGACCGCGCTCATCCCGCAGGACCGGCTTTAGCCGGGAGAACGTCAGGGCAGTCGCTAAATTTTCTTCTGCAGAAATACCGCTCTCCCGGCTAAAGCAGAGTGCCGCCCGGCAGTCCTACAAGAGCAAGACAACGCAGTGTCAGTACATCGAAAAGCTCCTGAGCACCGCACCCTGTGTAACGCTGGCGAAACACTTTCAATCGGTTTACCCTCGACTCACCTGGCGCAAAGGATGCGCAGCCCACATCAAGGAAGAGTGTATGGATTCAAGCGAGAGCCAGCCTCGGGACAAACTCAATCCCTTTGACCATTTGCACGCTCAGGCTGATGACGCGCCTCGGGCGTATAGACGCCACTCTTCCAGCACTGCACGAACCTGGCGGCGCATTTTCGTGCCGTTGCTGGTCGTCGTTGCCGCAGGCTATCTGCTGGTGCATTTCAGCGACCTGATAAGCAGCACCGTTAGCCGTGTGACCGTGCACCATACCCCCGCGCCCACGCTGCCTATCAGCTCAAACCCGGTGCCGCCGATTTACACGCAGGATGCCTTGATCACGACCAAACCGCTGGCCGACTGCATAAAACCAGACAACATCATCGACGAAGCCGTAGCTACTTGCCGCTACGGTCAATTCCCCCGCGCAACCGAGAACCCAGACGCACGCGGTCTGGTGAGCGCGTCCTACATGGCGAAGTACAAAAGCGACCAGCAACAACCTGCGCGCACCAAGCGCGTGACAGCCTTCAACGTCGAGCGGGCCACCGTTTGGCAATGGGACGGTAAACGCACCTACGCTGCCGAGTGGGCGATCAATAACAACCGTATCGACGGCACCAGCGTCTGCGCCAACTATCGGCGCGGCTCAATCGAACACCGGGAATGCCGCAAAGGCGCCAAAGTTTACTTCCGGGAAAAATGTCGCGAATGGGGCAAGCGTCGCGACAGAGATGGCAGCGACGCCAGCCAAGCGGTTCAGGAGCGTTTCTGCTCGGCCGGGGATGGCTTTAATCCGCTGAGTTAAACGTGTGTCGTGATGGCAGAAATGCCGTTATGTCCATCGATATTGCTAGCAATCCACTGGATTGATATTTTTTTGCCACTTTTTTCCGACATCTTTTGTAACGCCCTTCCCCCTATAAACTGGGGATCATATGCAAACCGGTGCGTCATCCCGCCACAGGTGGCCCGGTCTAGAGCGGTTGCCATCATCGTCCCCAGATGGGATAAACAAAAAGCAAACGGGCTCGAAAATCTATAAAAAACATAGATTCATGGGTCATTGAAGTCGTATAGCGGCGATCCTGCATCAGATGAAAGTCCACACGTTCTGTGTTCGCGCATTTGCCAACAGCGTGTCGGGCAACCCTGCCTTTCAACCTCATTGAGGCCATTCATACGGCGTCACCAAACGCCGTGCTGTACCTAAAAGAAGGACCGGAAAATTGAGCGATCAATCCACTCCGAACACTGCACTCGCCAGATTCTGCGAGAAAACCGGCATCCCCTATCCAATGTTCTGGGGCTTCGTCGGCCTGCTTATCTTCATGATCGGCGATGGCGTCGAACTGGGTTATCTCTCCCCTTTCCTTAGCGAACGCGGCATGCCTGCCGACGAAATCGCCATGGTCTTTACCATCTACGGTGTCACCGTCGGTGTCTCCTCCTGGCTGGCCGGCGCGCTGTCGAACATCTGGGGCCCCAAGCGCGTGATGATTCTCGGCTTGCTGATCTGGAGCGCCTTCGAAGTTCTGTTCCTGATCTACGGCCTGCAAGAACTCAGCTACTCGATGATTCTGCTGACCTACGGCCTGCGTGGCTTCGGCTACCCCTTGTTCGCCTATGGTTTCCTGGTCTGGATCGCCGCAGCAACGCCTTCCCGCAAAATGGGCATGGCCGTTGGCTGGTTCTGGGTTGCCTACGCAGCCGGGCTGCCAACCCTTGGCTCGCTGGTCGCCAGCGTGAGCATCCCGTTGATCGGTGCCATGGCGACTTTCTGGTTGTCGTTTGCGCTGGTGGTTGTGGGTGGCGTGATTGGTCTGGTGGGCATGCGCGAAGCACACGGCATGCAGCGTCTGGCACCGGAAGGTGAAAAACCGCTGGTCTCGATGGCCAAGAACATCACCATCATGTGGGAAATGCCCAAGGTGTCGCTTGCCGGTCTGGTGCGCGTGATCAACACCTCGTCAATGTTCGGCTTTCTGGTGATCATGCCTGGCTTCTTCATGCACACCGTAGGCTTCAGCCTTGAAGAGTGGCTGCGACTGCTGACCATCGTGTTTGTGTTCAACATCATCGGCAACCTTGCTTCCAGCATCATCAGTACCCGGATTGGCTATCGCAATACGATCCTGTGGCTGGGTGCCGTCGGCAGCACGATCAGCACGCCGCTGTTCTTCTTCATGCCGCAGGCTTTCCCGAATGACTTCCTGATCGCTTCGATCTTCGGCGCCTTCTACGGGCTGACGCTGGCATGCTTCGTACCGCTGTCGGCACTGGCACCAGCCCTCGCGCCGCAGAACAAAGCCGCTGCATTGTCGGTCCTGAGCCTCGGCGCAGGCGCATCGACCTGGGTCGGCCCTGCCGTCGTCGCGATCTTCCAGGACAGCTTCGGCCTTGCTGGCGTGGTCTGGGCATTCACTGGCCTATATGCCCTGAGCGCAGTAATGACCGCCTTCCTGCGCGACCCTGAGCCTGTGTTCGAACCGACACTGACCAAGACCAAGCGCAAAGTTAAAGTCCGCGCACCGCGTCTTGATTATCGTTGGGCGCATGCAGAGCAGAAGTAGGTAAGAGTTATCGCAATCTTTGTGGGAGCCGGGCTTGCCCGCGATACAGGCGACGCGGATTTCAGGCTCACCGCGTCAGCTTCATCGCGGGCAAGCCCGGCTCCCACAAAAGCCAATCAGACACGCCGCAAAACATAAAACTTGCTGTCCACCTTCATCACCGGAAAGCTCTCCGGCAACGCTTCCTTCGCCACTTCAACAAAACCGTGCTTCTCGTAAAACCAGTGCGCGGCGAGGAATTTGTCGGTGGTGCCCAGGTAGATTTCCTGCACACCTCGTTGCCACGCGTCTTCAAGCAATGTGCTGAGCAACTGCGCCGCCACTCCAAACTCACGCCCACGAAACGGCGCTGCAACGAACATTTTTCGCAAGGCGGTCTGCTGTGCGCCGATGTCTTTGAGGCCGATGGTGCCGATGACCTGGCCTTTATGTTTCGCAACCCAGAAGTCGCCATGCCCCACCTGATAGAAGTCGGGGATGGCTTGCAGATCAGGCTGATCCTCAGCGCTGATAGCAATGCCAAACTCTTCACGTTGAATCGGCAAGATGACGCCAATCACGCCTTGCTGATCAGCGGGTTCAAAACGGCGAATCTGGATGTCACTTATGGCTAATGTAGACAAAACAAGGCTTTCCTTCTGATCCGGTGCTTAGACAGTTACGGGCCTTGGGGGAATCTAAGGCAATTGCTTTCTTTCCGCGCTTTGCAGGATCTCGCTGGCAAGCGCGAGATGCAATGGGAAACGCTGCAGGTGCCCGAATGCAGTTCACGACGTGGGACTGGCTTTAGCCGGGAAGAGGCCGGGATATTCAATACATCTGTATCGTTAGAAATGCCGCCTTCCCGGCTAAAGCCGGTCCCACGCCATCGCAGTCTCCATGGCGAATGAAAATCTCTTCAGGGTTTGTTGTTTGCCCTCGCACCGCTATCATCGCGGCATCTTGCGGGGGACTTGTGAATGCTTAACGCTCTATGGCTCGGTTTTTTTCTGATTGCAGCAATTTCCGCATTCGGCCAGTGGCTGATTGGCGGTAACGCCGGCATTTTTGCGGCCATGGTCGAAAGCATCTTTGCCATGGCCAAGCTGTCGGTTGAAGTCATGGTGTTGTTGTTCGGCACGCTGACGCTGTGGCTGGGTTTTCTGCGGATTGCGGAGAAAGCCGGGATCGTCGACTGGCTGGCGAAAATTCTGGGGCCGTTGTTTCTGCGCCTGATGCCGGAAGTCCCTGCAGGCCACCCTGCTCTTGGTCTGATCACCCTCAACTTTGCCGCCAACGCGTTGGGCCTGGATAACGCGGCAACGCCGATCGGCCTCAAGGCCATGCGCTCGCTGCAAGAGCTCAACCCCAGCCAGACCGCGGCCAGTAACGCGCAGATTCTGTTTCTGGTACTCAACGCGTCTTCGCTGACCCTGCTGCCTGTCTCGATTTTCATGTACCGCGCACAGCAAGGCGCGGTAGATCCGACGCTGGTGTTTCTGCCGATCCTGCTGGCAACCAGTGCCTCGACGGTTGTGGGTCTGCTGTCCGTGGCATTCATGCAGCGACTGCGGCTGTGGGACCCGGTCGTATTGGCCTACCTGATCCCCGGTGCGTTGATACTCGGCGGTTTCATGGCGTTGTTGGCGACCATGTCGGCAGCGGCGTTGGCGGGCCTCTCTTCTATCCTCGGCAACCTGACGCTGTTCGGGCTGATCATCCTGTTTCTGGTGATCGGTGCGTTACGCAAGGTGCAGGTCTATGAGGCATTTGTTGAAGGGGCGAAGGAAGGTTTTGACGTCGCCAAAGGCCTGTTGCCCTATCTGGTAGCGATGCTCTGTGCGGTCGGCGTGCTGCGTGCTTCGGGCGCGCTCGATATGGGCCTGGAAGGTATTCGTCATCTGGTTCAGTGGCTGGGGGTGGACACACGCTTTGTCGATGCGTTGCCGACGGCAATGGTCAAGCCGTTCTCGGGCAGTGCCGCCCGGGCGCTGCTGATCGAAACCATGCAGACTCAAGGCGTAGACAGCTTTGCAGCGCTGGCTGCCGCGACGATTCAGGGCAGTACCGAAACCACGTTCTATGTGCTGGCGGTGTACTTCGGTGCCGTTGGCATCCAGCGCGCACGCCACGCCGTAGGCTGCGCGCTGCTGGCCGAGCTTGCCGGTGTGATCGCGGCAATCATGGTCACTTACTGGTTCTTCGGCGCAACTGCGCAGTAAGCGTCAGGGTTATTGAGCAGCGGGCTCGGTATTTTCAGGTTTGACGTCAGGCTCAGCCGCCTCAGGCTGAGCCTTTTCAGGCTCTTTTGCCTCGGGCTCTGAACGCTGCGGCGCAGGCTCATCAGCCGCACTGTTGCGGTCATCGCCACCCGGTTTGAGACGGATTATCCGGCCAGAAGGTCGAGTGACAGGCGCCTGATCAGTCGCGGTCACTTCGAAACGCAGCACGCCGATCATCTGCCCGTCTTCGGTCAGCACCCTCACCTGCCATTTGCCCACCGCATCCTGTGGGAAATTGCGTTTGTGGGTCCACGCTCGGTAGCCTTCTTTGCGGCCACCATGGATGTCCAGCGCAATCCTGTCGACTTCTTTGCCGTTGTGCCGCCACACGTGGTAAATCCGCTCATCCAGACCACGCGGCGCATTGATCGAGGTGTAGGCATACAGGCCACTGTTGCGCACCTGGTTAGCGCTGACCTCAGTAACACTGTCGGTTGGCGTGCGATTCTTGTTATCAAAGTCAGTACTGACCGCCACTTCGGTCAGCCACAGCGTCGCGGGCGGCACCCACGAACGCAGCAACCAGCCTGCGCCGCCGATCACCAGAATCGTGACCACAACCCCTACTCCGCGCCGCCAACTGGTGACCGGGAAGCTCGATATCAGGCTGGGGAATGAAAGCAGCATTGCGATGCCCAGCGACAGCTTGTAACTCTCTGCGGTGGTCAGGTGCAGGATGATGGGCAGCGCGGTCAGCAAGGCGGCAAACAGCGTCAGCGTGTGCAAGGCCATGAACAGCCAGCGCCGCGGAGCGAGCCATTTGTAGTACAGCGGGTCAATGATGGAAATCAGCCCCGCTGCGCCGAGCATCCCGGTAAAAATCGCCTGGGCGCTGTTCCATGTGGTGGTGATGAAGAAGAACGGCAGAACGAAGAACAGACTTTCCTGGTGAATCATCTGCGTGCCGTAACGCAGTATTCCTTCAGGAATCTTGCGTTTGAACACTTTGGTGAACAGCACCATGGCGCTGCCTTCGACCATCAGCCACAGCCAGCTGAGCAGCATCACCACGGCGATCCAGGTCGCCAGGCCTTCCTGACGGTCCACCAGAATGAAGCTGGCGATACCCGAAATGAAACCACCCGCCGCAATAAGCCCCGGATAACGTTTCATCAGTTCAACGATGCGGACGATCAGGGATTTCCATTGAGGCATTTCAGCGATTCACTTGGTGATGAGGTAAAAGGGTCAGCAGGATAACAGCGCTGCTGGATGATTCATTGCTCGATGTTCAGCTACTTTTATCTCCGGCGCTATGCTGTCGCGCGGCGAACACAAAACCCTGTGGGAGCGGTGCTTGGTCTGGGCGGCATTCCGACGATAAAACGTCAACGCGGTATATCGTCTAGCTGCGTCTCATGTATCGCGGGCAAGCACCGCTCCCACAGATACAGCATTCCAAGCTGGCTAATCATGGCAGGCTGCTACAGCTCAACCGCTGCTCAGCGGCGTCGACGAAAAACACTTATTCGCCATCCCACCAGCAACACCAGAAAACCCACCACGGCCGTCGTCAGCCAGAACAAGCCGTCATAACTCAGCAACGACTGCTCAGTGCGCCAGTAGCTTTTCTGTTTGAGCAACTCGCGCATCGCGCGGTTGGCGCTGTCGAGGCTGACGGCCTTGTAACGCTTGACCGGATCAGCAAACCGGCCTTTCTCGTAATCGTTGAGCGCGCCCCAGTAATAGTCCGCCAAAGCGCTGTTACCCTGTACGGCCCACGCCTGCTTGGCGATGGTGGCTTGTTTGATCCGGGCGAAGGCGGCCGGATCGAGGCCGTCCACTTGCAAGCGGTCGAGCATCACGCGGATGTATTCCTTGGCCCGATCAACGTCGTCGCGTTCGAGGTCGGCATTCAGGCTCATGAAGCCCGTGCCGCCGAATACTTCCCGGTCAACCCACGGCCCGTATGACAAACCGTGCTTGAGACGCAAGTCGCTGTAGAGCGCCCACTCGAGATAGTCGCTGACCAGCTCCAGCGTTTCGTCATGCTGATCGTCCAGCATCGGCTCGTTGAAGATCAGATGCAGTCGCGCAGCATCGCCCAACGCTCCACGAATCAAGGTGCGGTCTTTTTCAGTCGCGTCATTGGGCTCGGCCAACGGGGGATGATCGATGGGATCAAGTGCATCAAGCTCACCGAAGGTACGCTCCAGATAGCTTGGCAACAGCCGGTCCAGATCGCCGACCACGATCAGCGTCATGTTGTTCGGCGCATACCAGGAGCTGAACACCTCTTGAACCTGGTCCAGTGTGATGTGATCGACCTGCGGACGCTCGGCGCATTTGAGGCCCATTTCCACCGCCAACTGACTGCTGGCGTTGTGGCCCAGATCCTTGCGATCCAGCCAGCGTTGAAGGTGCGAGTAGTGGCCGCCATCTTCGCGCTCGACGATACGTTTGACGGTGTCCAGGTCCGGTTGATCGAAGTGGGTCTTGGTCAGCACGTCCAGTAACAGATCCAGCACCTTGCGCTGATTCTGCGCCGGAGCCTCAATCACGAACGTGGTGTCGGTGTTGCTGGTGAATGCGTTCCAGTCGCCGCCCAAGGCCTGCATCCGCTCTTCAAGCCCTCCTTCACCCGCGTCATCGATACCGCTGAACAGCAAATGCTCCAGCAAGTGCGGCAGCTCTTTGTCTTCACAGGGGAAGTCATCGAAACCAATGCCGACCACCAGACGAATGGCCACATGACCTTTTTCGTAGCCAGGCTTGAGCAACAATTGCAAACCGTTGGGCAGCATATAGCCCTCGACCTGAAAACGGTCGAGAGCAGAGGAAGGTAGTGCGATCAGAAACAGACAAGCGAACAGCAGGCAACGCATAAAACATTGCTTCCTTGCGGGCCGGTATGTCTAACAGACTTCGATGTGCCCGGTACGTTCACATCGCATCTTTCAGGCTGGCTGCTCGGGCTCGCTTTCGCTGGACAGCGCGCCGGTGTCGGCGGTTTCCAGCACGGCGTAAGCGCTGCTGCAAAACAGTGAGTTGAGGCGTTTCATGTCGGCGATCAGTTCGAGGTGCAGCGAACTGGTTTCAAGGCTCTGCACCACTTTGCGTTGCAGGCGGCTGACGTGGGCATGGGCCAGACGACGCTCCTGAGCGCGGAAGCGGCGTTTTTCACGCAGCAACTGGCGAGCGCTTTCCGGATCACCGCTGAGGAATACCGACAAGCCCAGACGCAGGTTGGCCAGCAACTGCGATTGCAGGCCCGCCAGTTCTTCCAGCCCGACCTCGGAGAAAGAGCGACGCTGGGAGGTTTTCTGCTGCTGGATTTTGCGCAGCATGCGTTCGATCAATCCCGCAGCCAGTTCCAGGTTGATGGTCAGCTCGATGATTTCCGCCCAGCGCCGGTTGTCCTGCTCGCCGAGATCCTCGCGGGGCATCTGCGCCAGATACAGCTTGATTGCGCTGTACAGCGCTTCGACGTCATCGTTGAGGCGACGCATTTCCTGAGTCATGGAGGTTTGCGTACCTCGCAGCACTTCCAGCATCGAGCCAAGCATGCCTTCGATCAGGTCACCCATGCGCAGGGTTTCCCGCACGGCATTGGCCAATGCAAGGCTGGGCGTAGACAGTGCTGTCAGGTCCAGATGTCGCGGCGTGGCCAACCCGTTGACCTCAGGACGCTCCGGCAAGATGACGGAACACAGCCGCGCCATGGGGCCGACGGTGGGCAGCATGATCAGGCAGCGTGCTGTGTTGTAGATCAGGTGGAAGCCAATAACCATGTCTTGCGGGCTGAAGCCAAGGCTGTCAATCCAGCGCACCAACGGGTCGAGTACCGGAATGACTAACAGCAGGCCAAACAGCTTGTAAAGCAGGCTGCCCAACGCCACCTGGCGACCGGCAACGTTCTGCATGCTGGTGCTCAGGAAGGCCAGCATGCCACTGCCGATATTGGCACCGATCACCAGACCGATAGCGACCGGCAGACTGATGATTTCAGCGCCTGCCAGCGTAGCGGTCAGCAGCACCGCAGCAAGACTCGAGTAGGAAATCATCGCGAACAACGCGCCCACCAGCGCATCCAGCAACAGATCGCCAGTCAGCGACGCAAACAGTACTTTCACGCCAGCGTTTTGCGTGATCGGGGCCGCAGCGGCGACGATCAGTTGCAGCGCGAGCACAATCAGGCCCAGGCCTATTGCAACGCGGCCCATCTGACCAAGACGAGTCTGCTTGCGTGACAGAAAGAACACCACGCCCAGGAAAATCAGCAGTGGCGACAGCCAGGACAAATCGAACGTCAGGATCCGCGACATCAGGGCCGTGCCGACATCAGCGCCCAGCATGATTGCGAGGGCAGGCGTCAGCGCCATCAAGCCCTGACCGACAAATGAAGTCACCAGCATGGCGGTGGCGTTGCTGCTCTGTACAACCGCCGTCACCAGAATGCCGGCGATGAACGCCAGCGGACGCTTGGACATGTTCTGGCTAATGACCTGGCGCAACTGCGCACCGTACACGCGCAAGATGCCGGTACGAACGATGTGAGTGCCCCAGATCAGCAAGGCCACGGCCGAAAGCAAATCGAGCAGGGTCAGCATACGGAAAGCCCCCTGAGGTGTGCCCATATGGGCAATGAATTGAAGGTGCAGCGGATGTCGCTTGATAGGCCTTACTAACCTTTAGTCGGCCTTTGGCTTAAATGCCAACATTGATTGGCACGGCCCCCATTGAAACAAATATGTAATAAATCAGCCATATACATTTCCCTGACACAACACTTTCGCGCAGCAAATATTGGACCCGTAGGAGCGGATGAGCACCGCGAGGCCGCGATAGCGGTGTATCAGACAGGCCGCCATCGCTGCCTCGCGTTGCTCGTGAGCTCCTACAAATACTGCAAAAAAAAGGGGCGCATCAGTGCGCCCCGTTTTTCAGCGACACACCGGCTTACTGGCCCGGAACGTCCTTACGCAGTTTTACAGGCTCGCTTTGCGCCTTCTTCTTCGCATGCGCGATGCGCATTTTGATGTTGATAGCTTCAACAGCAAGCGAGAACGCCATGGCGAAGTACACATAGCCTTTAGGCACATGCACATCGAACGCTTCGGCGATCAAGACGGTACCGACGACGATCAGGAACGACAGCGCCAGCATCTTCAAGGATGGGTGCTTCTCGATGAAGTCGCTGATGGTGCCTGCGCACAACATCATCACCAGTACGGCAACAACGATGGCCGCAACCATGACCGGCACGTGGGACACCATGCCGACAGCAGTGATCACCGAATCCAGCGAGAACACGATGTCGATGATCGCGATCTGGATGATGGTGTAGATGAACTTGCCACCTTTGCCACCTGGTTCGTCTGCCGACTCTTCTTCGCCTTCCAGGCCGTGGTAAATCTCTTGCGAGCTTTTCCACAGCAGGAACAGACCACCGAAGAACAGGATCAGGTCGCGACCCGAAATACCCTGCCCCATTACCACGAACAGGTCAGCGGTAAGGCGCATGACCCATGTGATGGACAGCAGCAACAGGATGCGCGTGACCATGGCCAGCGCCAGACCGAAAATCCGGGTGCGCGCCTGCATATGCTTCGGCATGCGGCTGACCAGAATCGAGATCATGATGATGTTGTCGATGCCCAGGACGATTTCCAGGGCAGTCAGGGTAAAGAAAGCAATCCATATTTCAGGATTGGTCAGCCATTCCATTTTGTAATCCTTTGAGCGTTTAAACATTTGCGGCCCAGGCCCGACGGTGAAGACCGGGACATGGGCCGCAAAACAAGTGAGCCGACTTTATAGACTGCTGTAGAAAGGAAAGATCCCCATCAGCAAAGCGGCAACCATTATGCACAGGCAAACCAGAACTGCCCACTTCAAGGTGAAGCGCTGGTGATCGCCAAATTCGATACCGGCCAGAGCTACCAGCAGGTAAGTCGAAGGAACCAGCGGGCTGAGCAGGTGAACCGGCTGACCGACAATGGAGGCACGGGCCATTTCCACCGGCGAGATGCCGTAGTGAGCAGCCGCTTCAGTCAGTACCGGCAACACGCCAAAGTAGAACGCGTCGTTGGACATGAAGAAGGTAAACGGCATGCTGACCAGTGCAGTAATGACCGCAAGGTACGGGCCCATTGCGTCCGGAATCACCGCCAACAGGCTCTTGGACATGGCATCAACCATGCCAGTGCCGGTCAGAATACCGGTGAAGATACCCGCAGCGAAAATCAAACCAACCACTGACAGCACGCTACCGGCGTGAGCCGCGACACGGTCTTTCTGATCCTGCATGTTCGGGTAGTTGATGATCATCGCGATACTGAACGCGATCATGAACAGCACTGGCAGCGGCAACAGGCTCATGATCAGCGAGATCATCAGCACCAGAGTCAGTGCACCGTTGAACCAGATCATCTTCGGACGGCGGGCATCCGGGAACTGCGAAACGCTGATTTCGCTGTGGTCGGCTTCATCGCCCTGCAGATGAAGTTCGCCCAAGCGAGCGCGCTCACGTTTGCCATAGAAGTAAGCGATCAGCAGAAGTGCAACCACCCCGGCGAACATCGCCGGAATCATCGGTACGAAGATATCGGATGCTTCCACATGCAATGCACTGGCTGCGCGAGCGGTCGGCCCACCCCATGGGGTCATGTTCATGATGCCGCCCGCCAGAATGATCAGGCCAGCCATGATCCGTGGGCTCATACCAATGCGGCTGTACAGCGGCAGCATGGCCGCGACGCAGATCATGTAAGTCGTTGCGCCGTCACCATCCAGGGAAACCACCAGCGCCAGCACCGCAGTGCCTACCGATACTTTCATCGGGTCGCCTTTGACCCACTTCAGAATCTGACGTACGGCCGGGTCGAACAGACCGGAGTCGATCATCAACGCGAAGTACAAAATGGCAAACATCAGCATGACGCCGGTCGGCGCAAGCTTGGTGATACCGGCCAGCATCATCGGGCCGATTTCAGTCGCGAAACCTCCGAAGATGGCGAACAGGATCGGTACAAGAATCAGGGCAATCAGCGCGGAAAGGCGCTTGCTCATGATCAGGTACATGAAAGCAATGACCATGGCAAAGCCGAGGAAGGTCAACATAGTAAATACTCCAGGCGGTACGCGATTGGCTAAGGCGAAGGGCTAATCAGCTCAAAAAGAGCAGCGCAGGGAGTGGGGGCGAAAGCGGGGAATGCAGCAAGGCACTAGAGCACATCAGGGTCACCATTTGTTGTTGTTAACTGGGCCTTTGTACGTCGCGAAACGCACATGTGGCTGACCGGTCTTTTGCCGGCGGTGGATGGATGCTAATCGGCCAAGCTTTCATTCAGCTTTCGCTGCTGAAACCTTTGACTGTTTGTTTCTGAAGACGATTGCCTGCGTCGGCGGTCAGAACTCCATCGACACGTCTATGACAGGGAAAAGAACATGAGCCAGATCACCACCGGGGGCTGCCATTGCGGCAACCTGCGTTATCAGTTCGATGCGCCACTGCAAGACATTGCTCACTGTCACTGCTCTATCTGCCGTCGCACGTCGGGCGGCATTGTCATGACCTGGATTTCAGTGCCGGTCAGTTCGTTCGAATGGACCGAGGGCAGCCCCGCGACCTATGACTCCGGCCCGACCTGTGTACGCTACTTCTGCAATAACTGCGGGGCGCAACTGGCATTGCTCTCGCGCAACAGTCCAGAAGAGATAGACGTCACCGTCGCCACCTTCGATCACCCGGAGCTGGCACCTGCCGACCGCCATATCTGGACGGACAATCGCTTGCCGTGGCTGCATCTGGATGAGCAGTTGCCGGGGGAGACGGGGGAGACTGTTTAAAGCGAGCGGCTGTGGGAGCAGAGCTTGCTCGCGATGAGGACACCGCGATCTAAAATGAACCGCGTCCAGCCTTATCGCGGGCAACCCCCCACGGGGACACGCTGATATTGACGTGGGACCGGCTTTAGCCGGGAAAGCTGCCTGTCAGATGCCATATATTCAGCGGCTGTCCCGGCCTCTTCCCGGCTAAAGCCGGTCCCACGTCGTCAATCAGCTTGCGGGCAGACGTAGAATTCCCACAAGGGATCTGCGTTACGAAGAAAACTGCGAGGCCAGTTCCCGCAGCAGCACTTCGGCCTCAAGCACCTTGCGCACCGACTCTTCCGCTTTTTCACGGCTGAGGCTCAAGCGAGCGAACAGTTCGTCGGGGATATCTTCCTTTGGACCCGAACCGATTCCGTTCTGGCGCAGCAAACGTACCGAGAGATACACCAGATTCGCGTAGGCGCTGTGCTCACCATCATAAGTTGGGTCGTGCTGGAAGCGCAGGGCTGTGCATAACTCATCCGGCATGTCCCAGTAGCGCATCAGCCAGGAACCCATTTGCTCACGGCTGATACCCAGCAAATGTTGCTCCACATAGCTGTGGTGCAAGTGCGGGTTAACCTCCAGCTGGCGGCAGATCAGCGAGAAATGCGGCGGGAACACGTGGGCCAGCAGCAGATAACCGAAATTGTGCAGCAGCCCCGCCAGGTAAGTCAGACCCGCTTCCGGGCGCTGGGCACGAGGCATCGCACGGGTCAGGCCTTCAATGACAGCGGCGGTATAAATCGACTGTTGCCAGTAAGGCGTGGTCTGTTGCGGGTGATCCTTGGGCAAGCTGAGGGTTTTGCCCAAAGCGAGGCCCAATGCCAGATTGATGACCAGATCAAACCCGAGCACGCGCACGATGGCGTCTTCAACCGAGCGAATCTTGCCAGTCGACGCGTAGTAAGGCGACGCCGCCCAGCTCACGACTTGTGCAGCCAGCGCCGGATCGGTCTCGACGACGCCGGTAATGTCATCAATGGTTGCATCGGGGTCGACCCTCAGCTTGATGATCTTCTGCGCAGTTTCGGCCAGTGGCGGGATTTCCAGGGTCGCTTCCAGACGCTGCTGGATGCGACGCGCCGTGAAGGCTTGCATGGCCTGGGTGATTTCTTCGCGATCATCATCAGGACGATCGAGATTGGGGTGAATAGTGCTCAGTAGCTCACCAAAATGAGCGGCGCTGGCCTTGTTCAACATGGTCTTGAAATCGTCGCTGCTGATTTCCAGCAGGATGCCGGGCTCGCCCGAACCTATCAGCACCGAAGGCTCTTGCAGCAAACGATCGTCATACAGACACGGCGAACTGGTCAGGGCAGGCAAGCCCGGCAGCACTTGCAGGCTGTGCTTGGCCAGCATCTTCAGCATGCGCGAGTGCGGCACGGCCACCAGCTTGCGACCGGTCAGCTCGGTGATGCGGCTGAGGTCCAGCAATTGGCTTTGCGGGAACAGGATCAGAAGTGCGCCGACGGCATCCTCGACCAGGACCGCCTGGACTCTTCGTGCTGCTGGCAGGTGCGGGGAATCATCAACCTCTCGGTAGCTGATCGCTAGTTTGCCAAGCAACTGCCGAATGACGGACGGGGCGTGAGGCGCTTCATCGACGTGGGCAACTTCTGTCATGACGGGTATCCAATTTCCTACAGTCGCTGAAGTATAACCAGCTTGGGTGTTTCCGGTGTGATGCGATCATCAAAGCGACGATTTGCATCACACCTGACCGTATTGCTGGCCGTGACGTAACCAGCGTTCGAGCAGCGGGCTGACATGTTGCGGCCAGCGCTCAATCAGGGCCTGAGCCGCGTCGCGCACGGCGGGCAACAGGTCTGCGTCGCGCATCAGGTCGGCGACTTTGAATTGCAGCAGGCCGGTTTGCCGGGTTCCAAGCATCTCGCCAGGGCCGCGCAACTCCAGATCTTTCTCGGCAATCACAAAGCCATCGTTGGTTTCACGCATGATGCCTAACCGCTGGCGGCCTATTTGAGAAAGCGGCGGATGGTAAAGCAGCACGCAATGGCTGACAGCACTGCCTCGCCCGACCCGGCCGCGCAACTGGTGCAGTTGAGCAAGCCCGAGTCGTTCCGGGTTCTCGATGATCATCAGGCTGGCATTGGGCACGTCCACGCCAACCTCGATCACAGTCGTCGCCACCAGCAATTGCAGCGCACCCTGCTTAAATTCGGCCATGACGGCTGCCTTTTCGGCCGGTTTCATGCGGCCGTGGATCAACCCGACGCGAAATTCACCCAATGCACTGGTCAGCTCTTCGAAGGAGGTTTCCGCCGCCTGACACGTCAGTTCTTCGGACTCCTCGATCAACGTGCAGACCCAATACGTCTGCCGACCTTCCGCACAGGCAGCACGCACACGCTCAATCACTTCGATGCGCCGGGTGTCGACCACCAGCACCGTGTTGACCGGGGTACGTCCGGGCGGCAGCTCATCAAGGATCGAGGTATCCAGATCCGCGTAGGCACTCATCGCCAGCGTGCGTGGAATCGGCGTGGCCGTCATGATCAACTGGTGCGGACACATCAGGCCGCCAACGCCCTTCTTGCGCAGGGCCAGACGTTGCTGCACGCCGAAACGGTGCTGCTCGTCGATAATCACCAAGGCGAGATTCTTGAAATGCACTTCGTCCTGAAACAGCGCGTGGGTGCCGACCACCATTGGCGCGCCGCCCGCGATCTGCTCAAGAGAGCTGGCCCGTGCTTTGCCCTTGAGCTTGCCCGCCAGCCAGGCGGTCTCAATGCCCAGCGGTTCCAGCCAGCGCTTGAAGTTGATGTAGTGCTGCTCGGCAAGAATCTCGGTCGGCGCCATCAACGCAACCTGATAACCAGCCTCCAGCGCCTGCAGCGCGGCCAGGGCAGCCACCACGGTTTTGCCCGCGCCCACGTCGCCCTGAATCAAACGCAGCATTGGCTCCGGCTGACTCAAATCGTAGGCCACTTCCTTGCCGACACGTTGCTGCGCCCCGGTGGGCGAGAAGCCGAGATTGGCGAGAAACTGTTTTGGCAACTTCTTCGCCAGCGGCAACGCCGGAGCCCGTTGCGAGCGCAGGCTCTCGCGCAAACGCTGTTGGGAAAGCTGATGGGTCAGTAGCTCTTCAAACGCCAAGCGATGCTGGGCCCAGTGATGGCCGAGGGCGAGTTCTTCGACATCGGCGTCTGCGGGCGGGTGATGCAGATAGCGGATCGCATCATCCAGTGGCGCGAGCTGATAATCCCGGGCAAGTTCTTCAGGCAGCCAGTCGGGCAGACTTTTTGGCCCAAGCATGGTCAGCGTTTGCTGGCTTAACTGGCGCAAACGTTGCTGGGTCAGGCCTTCGGTCGTCGGATAGATCGGCGTGAGCGTCTGCTCCACGGGCGCGGGTTCGCTGCCGGTCAGCGCACGGTATTCCGGGTGATAGATTTCCAGACCTGATGCGCCGGGCCTTGCTTCACCGAAACAGCGGATGTGGGTGCCGCGCTTGAGTGCGTCTTTCTGCGCGTTACTGAAGTGATAGAACCTCAGGCTGAGGCTTCCGGTGCCATCGTTCAGTCGCACCAGCAGGCTGCGTCGCTTGCCCATCACCACATCGGCGCCGCTGACGGTCCCTTCAATTACCGCGTCCTGACCGGGACGCAACTGACCGATTGGCACAACACGGGTCCGGTCCTGATAACGCAGCGGCAAGTGAAACAACACGTCCTGCAGATTTTCCAGACCGACCTTGGCGAGCTTCTCGGCCATGGCCTCGCCGACACCCTTCAGCGCGGTGACCGAGACTTGAGACAACTCGCTCATGGGCCCACTCAGCTCGCTTGGGTTTTCGGACGTGCCACAGAGCACAGACGCACGGAGTCCGCGAGGATCTCAATCGCCTTGGGCCGCGGGAAGCTGGCGCGCCAGGCAATTGCGACGGTACGGAACGGAACCGGTGGCGTCAGCGGACGCACTTCGATCACGCCAGGTGCATAATGATGGCTGTCCACCGCCGACATCGGCAGGATCGAAATCCCCAGGCCGGAAGCAACCATGTGGCGAATGGTTTCCAGGGAGCTGGATTCCACCGTGGTGTGCTTGGCACCTTCGCTGCCCTTGGTTAGGGTCGGGCAAGCCTCAAGCACCTGATCACGGAAGCAATGACCTTCGCCCAGCAGCAACAGGCTCTTGTCGTTGAGCGCCGAGGCGTCGATAGTTTCTTTCTGGGTCCACGGGTGATCAGCAGGCATCAGGACGTAGAACGGCTCGTCATAAAGCTGCATGGTCAGAACGTCGGCTTCGTTGAACGGCAAGGCAATGATGATCGCATCCAGCTCACCGTTACGCAGTTTGTCGCGCAGCACGTGAGTGAAGTTTTCTTCGATATACAACGGCATTTGCGGGGCGACCCGGTGCAGTTGCGGAATCAAATGCGGGAACAGGTAAGGGCCGACGGTGTAGATCGCACCGACTTTAAGCGGCGCGGTCAGCTGGTTTTTGCCAGCCTGGGCCAACTCACGGATGCCTTGGGCCTGTTCCAGAACCTTTTGTGCCTGAGCGACGATGCCTTCACCTACAGGCGTCAGACGCACAGCACTCTTGCTGCGCTCGAAAATAAGCACACCCAGTTCATCTTCAAGCTTTTTGACGCCCACCGACAATGTCGGCTGACTGACGTGACAGCGTTCAGCCGCGTGGCCGAAGTGCTGTTCCTGAGCGAGGGTAACGATGTAGCGCAATTCTGTGAGAGTCATAACGTGCGTCCATGAAGTTGCGGCCCCAGCATAGCGGCTGCAATCGATAGACGCACGTTATCAAGTAACTGCGTTGTATCAAAATTACGAGCTAACGCCGATCAAGTGAATAAACGAACGGAGCCAGGATCTCGATAGTGCCGTTGTTCAGCGTTTCCGCTGGCGGTTTAGGCAATGGCTGGGCACGACGGATCATCTCCATGGTGGCCCTGTCCAGCGACGGACTGCCTGAGCTGCCTGCAATCGAATACGACAACACGTTGCCATCGGCATCGACCACAAAGCGCAGGCGAGCGACCCCTTGCATGCCGCGACGGCGAGCGTCTTCCGGGTACTTCTTGAACTTGGCCAGATGCTTCAGCAAATCGCCCTGCCAGGTAGGCAGCGCGTTGCTCGGCGGCGCAGGCTGACTGGGCGGCGTTGGCGCAGCCGATTTCTCGACCTTGGCCGTCGTCGGCGGTGTATCGACCTGCTTCTCGTCAGCGGGCAAATCCTTCGGCGGCTCAGGCTTTTTCACCGGCTTTGGCGGCTGAGGCTTGGGTTTGGGCTTGACCACAGGCTTGGGCACAGCAATTTCTGCCTTTTCGACTTCAGCTACCTTGGGAATGATTTCTTCCTCGGGCGCTGGAGGCTGAGGCGGCTGAACCACTTGCGGTGGCGGCGGCGGGGCCGGTTCTGGCTCAGGTGCCAACTCCACCATCATGGCCGCCGGAGGCAGCTCGATGGCCTGGGATGCAGGCCACCGGAGCGCGACCACGATCGCAATGGCATGCACGGCCAGCACCAACAACAGACTACCGCTATAGCGCGTCAGTTTTTGGCGCGTACTGATCATTTCTTACCAACCGTCTCGAGACCGACCAGACCGACTTTGAGGTAGCCCGCACTGCGCAGGGCGTTCATCACCTCCATAAGGTCACCGTAATCCACGCCTTTATCAGCCTGGAAGAAAATCGTGGTGTCCTTCTTGCCCTTGGTTCGGGCGTCGAGGATCTGACCCAGTTGCTCAGGAGCGACTTTGTCGTCGCCCAGGTACAAGCTCTGATCAGCCTTGACGCTGAGGAACACCGGCTTCTCGGGTCGGGGCTGCGGCTTGGCGGTCGAGGCAGGCAGGTCGACTTTGATATCAACCGTCGCCAGAGGCGCTGCCACCATGAAGATGATCAGCAGTACCAACATGACGTCGATGAACGGCGTTACGTTGATTTCGTGGTTTTCGGCGAGATCGTCGTCGCCTTCTTTCAGATGCATGCCCAAGGTTTAGCCCACCTTGACCATGTGCGGCGACTGAGTACGGTCGGCGGTCGGCTGGTGATCGAGATCACGGCTGACCAGCAGGAGTACCTGTGCCGAAGCATCGGAAACCTGTGCCTTGTAACCGGCAATGGAGCGAGCGAAGACGTTGTAGATGACAACCGCAGGAATCGCTGCGACCAGACCCAGCGCGGTCGCCAGCAAAGCTTCAGCGATGCCCGGCGCAACCACAGCGAGGTTGGTGGTCTGGGTTTTGGCGATACCGATGAAGCTGTTCATGATGCCCCACACGGTCCCGAACAGACCTACGAACGGCGCAGTCGAACCGATGGTGGCCAGCACGCCGGTCCCCATGCTCATGTTACGCCCACAGGCAGCGACCAGACGCTCAAGACGGAAGCTCACGCGCTCTTTGATACCTTCACGTTCGCGGCTGTTGACCGACAACCGCATCTCTTCCATGGCGTCATGTACGAGCAGATTCGCCAGCGTACCTTCCTTGGCAGCGCTTTCGCTGGCTTCAGACAGGGTGCGAGCCTTTTTCAGGTTGGCGATTTCAGTGCGCAGACGACGTTTGGCACCCAGCAATTCGAAACCCTTGGCGATCCAGATAGTCCAGGTAATGATCGAAGCAATCGCCAGACCGATCATTACGGCTTTAACGATGATGTCCGCGTTCTGATACATGCCCCACGGCGACAGGTCATGGGACATGCCGAGGCTGTTATCCTCGGGCTCGACAATCGCAGGGCCTTCAACTGGCGCTGTGCTTTCCTGCGCAACCGGTGCAGTGGTTTGCGCCGACGGAGCATTGGTCGTCGCCGGAGCCGTAGCAGGAGCCGGTGATGTGGCTGGATTAGTGGGCGCAGCCTGACCAGCGAAAGCAGCAGGTGCAAGCATCAGGCTCAGCAGCAGAGCTGCGATACCACGCCATGCACGCGGCAGGCTGGGTAGCTGGGTTGGCGAAGCGGAGGAGGTAGTACGTGTCATGCTGGCCGGACCTGAGTAAAGAAGAAGGTGGGTCGCTCTGCTACGTCGCGCTGGAGCGTTCGACGTCAGGAGGAGAACAAACGGGCCGGTATTATTGCAAGTAATTCTTGTTAACAAAAGTAATAGAGTATCTTTTTTTCCATCATACGCATCTGGCTGGTCAGCTTTGGCCCATGTTTCAGGCCGTCTGGCCCGCATTGTTTGTAGGGAGTCCAACATGTCTACACCTTCTGTCCTGATCGCTGGCTGCGGCGATATCGGAAGTCGTCTGGCCACGCAGTTGCTGTCTCTGGGCTGGGTCGTGCATGGCCTGCGCCGCACCATTTCCTTGCTGCCCGAAGGCGTGAATGGCGTGGCTGGCGACCTGTTCGACCCGACGATTCCCGCCACCTGGCCCACTACAGCCATCGATTATCTGGTGTATTGCGCTACGCCTACCGAGCGCGATGAGACGGGCTACCGCGCCGCCTATGTTGAAGGTCAGCAGCGGGTGCTTCACTGGCTGAACGAGCGTGGTCAGCAACCCAAGCGGGTGATTTTTGTGTCCAGTAGTGGTGTTTATGGCCAGCAAAACGGAGAGTGGGTGGACGAAACATCACCAACCGAAGCCGACACCTTCTCGGGCAAGATCATGCTCGAGGCCGAGCAGGTCGCACTGAACAGCGGCTTCCCGGCCAGCATCGTGCGCTTGACCGGCATTTACGGCCCCGGCCGCAATGACCTGTCGAACCGGGTGCGCCAGGGTTACAGCGTGACAATCGACCCGCCGTTATATGGCAACCGGATACACGCCGACGACGCCGCGGGATTGCTCGCCTTGCTACTGAAGTCAGACGCTCAAGGTGTTGCGCTTGAGGATTGCTACATCGGGGTGGACGACGCGCCCGCACCCTTGGCAGAGGTCGTGCAATGGATACGCGAGTATCTGGGCGTGACGCATTGGGCCGAAGGCGCCGCCGTGCGCCGGGCGGGCAGTAAACGATGCAGTAATGCGAGGGCCAAAGCACTGGGCTGGGTGCCGAGGTATCCGACTTATAAGGAAGGGTATGAGGTGTTGCTGGGGTCTGATTGAGTAACCCCCCATGGAAGCAACCACGCTGTCGCCCAGCAAACTCGATCTCCTGTGGGAGCGGTGCTTGCCCGCGATAAGAACAACACGATTTATCCGTCAGATCGCGTCGCCCTTATCGCGGGCAAGCACCGCTCCCACATAAAAATCGCATCCACTCAATGACTTCTACGCTTGATAAAAGCTACCGAAGGCTGCGAAATCAGTATGCCTGACACACCATTGTTCGCAGCCTTCGGCAGCTCCTACAGAAAAACCGTGTAGCCGATCAATTCAACTCAAGCAACCAGCGACGCGGGCCTGGGCGTAGCTCTGGCATCTGGTCAGCTTCTGCGGCATTGACGGCCTGGAAAATCTCCAGCTGTTTGCCTTTGCGAGAGAAAATCCACGGATTGCCCTGCTCGTTTTTCTCCAGCCACATGCTGTCGTACTCGCCGCTCATGGCTGCGCAATCGCCGGCCAAACACAACGCGTAACGGTCATTGTCCGGCAAGCCCTGAATGCTGCCATCCGGTTTGAATTGCACGGTATTGCCCTGGCCGTCGCCGCTGACGATGGTCCATTTGCCGCCCATGTAGGCGCCGTACAACGCAGCTTCGAAGCTTGCACCGGTTGGCGCACCTTCCGCAGCAGGGGTTTTCGGGTGTTCGAAACGCTGCTCAGGCCCTGACTCGCTGGCCGCTTGAACCAGTTCGTCGCCCTTGACCTGCAGGTCTTCGACAAAGTTGTAGTAGTCGATGCGCAACTTGCCGTCAGCGGCGCTGGTGATTTTACCCTCACCGACTTCAAAGCCGTTGGAGTACAAGGCCTGGCTGGTTTTGGTATCGATCTGCCATTCCAGATTCGGGCCGTTGGCGAGCAGGGCCTGACGCAGGTTGTCGCCTTTTACGGCGGCTTCGATAGCCGCTTGATTGATCCACGTGCCATCAGGATTGCGGTCAGCGTGGCTGGCACAGCCGCTCAAAAAAACGGCCGTCAGCGAGAGGGCGAGCGCGAAGCGCATAGCAGGTCCTTCCTTAATCAGCTGCAGCGGGGCGCGAGCCCCGCAGGAGTGTTATTCGATGACGAGAATTGCGTCCATCTCGACCTGCGAACCACGCGGCAATGCGGCAACGCCGATGGCGGCGCGGGCCGGGTATGGCTGTTCGAAGTATTTGCCCATGATTTCGTTGACCGTGGCGAAGTTACCCAGATCGGTCAGGAAGATGTTCAGCTTGACGATGTCCTTGAACGAACCGCCCGCAGCTTCGGCAACCGACTTCAGATTTTCAAAGACCTGGACGACCTGGGCTTCGATGCCTTCAACCAGCTCCATGGTCTTAGGATCGAGTGGAATTTGCCCGGACATGTAGACGGTATTGCCAGCTTTGATCGCCTGAGAGTAAGGGCCGATGGCCGCAGGGGCTTTGTCGCTGGTGATTACGGTCTTGGTCATGAAGAACTCCTGTTGAATGATTGGCTACGCACGCATGCGGGTAATTCGAATGACCCCGGCCAAGGCGCGCAGTTTTCGGATGACGCGGGCCAGATGTACACGGTCATGCACGCTGACTACCAACTGGACGACGCTGATACGACCATCGCGCTCGTCCATGCTGATTTTCTCGATATTGCCGTCGGCCGCGTTGACGCTGCTGGCCAACAGGGCGATCAAACCGCGCTGATGCTCCAGCTCGACGCGCAATTCGACGTTGAACTCGCCGGTAACGTCCTTGGCCCAGGACAGCTGGATGCACTTTTCCGGGTTGTGCCGGATTTCACTGATATTGCGGCAGTTGTCCAGGTGTACGACCATGCCTTTGCCTGCCGAAAGATGACCCACAATCGGGTCGCCCGGGATCGGCGTGCAGCACTTGGCGTAACTGAGCACCAGCCCTTCAGTGCCGCGAATCGCCAGCGGGCCTTCGGTGCTGGGCAACTGATCGCCTTCGCCCAGCAGTCGACGAGCAACCACATAAGCCATGCGATTGCCCAGACCGATATCTTCGAGGAGGTCTTCAATGACCTCGACCCGGTATTCGGCAAGCACCGGCTGAACGCGCTCGGCGGAGATTTTCTCCAGACTGCTTTCGAAGCCGTTCAACACCTTGTTGAGCAGACGCTCGCCCAGGCTGATGGACTCGGAGCGACGCTGCAGCTTGAGCGCGTGACGAATGTGCGTACGCGCCTTGCCGGTGACGACAAAGTTCAGCCACGCGGGATTCGGACGCGCGCCCGGCGCGCTGACAATTTCGACGGTCGAGCCGCTCTGCAACGGCTCGGAAAGCGGCGCCAGACGACGATTGATCCGACACGCGATGCAGCTGTTGCCCACATCAGTGTGAACGGCATAAGCAAAGTCGACCGCCGTGGAGCCTTTAGGCAGCTCCATGATCCGGCCTTTGGGCGTGAAGACATAAACCTCGTCCGGGAACAGGTCGATCTTCACGCTCTCGATGAATTCCAGAGAGTTGCCAGCACGCTGCTGCATTTCCAGCACGCCTTTGACCCACTGGCGAGCACGGGCGTGGGTGCCCTTGGGCACTTCGTCATCCGAGGATTTGTACAGCCAGTGAGCAGCAATCCCGTTGTTGGCCATCTCTTCCATTTCCCGGGTGCGGATCTGGATTTCAATGGGCACGCCATGCATGCCGAACAACGTGGTGTGCAACGACTGATAGCCGTTGGCCTTGGGAATTGCGATGTAATCCTTGAAGCGACCCGGCAGTGGCTTGTACAAATTATGCACAGCGCCAAGCACGCGGTAGCAGGTGTCGACTTTGTCGACGATGATGCGGAACGCGTAGACATCCATGATTTCATTGAAGGCGCGACGCTTGCCGCGCATCTTCTTATAGATGCCGTACAGGTGTTTCTGCCGCCCACTGACCTCGCCTTCGATCTCATCGACCGCCAGGCAATGGCTCAGGGAGTCTTCGATCTTGTTGACCAGCTCTTTGCGATTGCCCCGGGCGCGCTTGACCGCCTGGCCAATCCGCGAGGATCGCATCGGGTACATGGCCTTGAAGCCGAGGTCTTCGAATTCGATACGAATGCTGTGCATACCCAGCCGATTGGCGATGGGTGCATAGATTTCCAGGGTTTCCTTGGCAATGCGTCGGCGCTTTTCACCCGACAACACTTCAAGCGTGCGCATGTTGTGCAGGCGGTCAGCGAGCTTTACCAGGATCACGCGGATATCGCGCGCCATGGCCATGGCCATTTTCTGGAAATTTTCAGCCTGGGCTTCTGCTTTGGTCTCGAAATTCATCTGGGTCAGTTTGCTGACCCCGTCGACCAATTCAGCCACGGTCTCGCCAAACTGTGCGCACAGCGCTTCTTTGGCAATACCGGTGTCTTCAATAACGTCATGCAGCATGGCAGCCATCAGGCTTTGATGGTCCATGTGCATATCGGCAAGGATGTTCGCCACCGCAAGAGGATGCGTGACATAAGCTTCGCCGCTGCGACGGCGCTGGCCGTCGTGGGCTTGCTCGGCGTAGAAATACGCGCGGCGGACCAGGTTTACCTGTTCCTTGCCGAGATAGGTCGAAATGCGATCGGCGAGGGCGTCTATGCTCGGCAAGGCGCTACCCCCTACCAATGACTTTTACCCTGCGCCGTACTACGTCGACACGGCATAGGCTTAGACGGCCTCGTTGGACTCGTCTTCGAACGCCGCGAACAATGGTTCATCTTCAACGATTTCAGCTTCTGCGATTACAGCGTAATCCATCAGGCCAGCCGCGATTTCACGCAGCGCCATAACGGTAGGCTTGTCATTTTCCCACGCCAGCTTTGGTTCTTTGCCGCCGGTAGCCAGTTGACGGGCACGCTTTGTAGAGAGCATGACCAGCTCAAAGCGGTTATCCACGTGTTCTAGGCAGTCTTCAACGGTTACGCGGGCCATGGGTATTCCTCGTAGCAAATGCGGATGCGCGATGCCCGGATGGGCGAGCGGACTCGGTAGTTTACAAGCTGCAAGCCATAAGCTTCAAGCGCCAAGCCACGAGCGGTCTTATTTAGCCCACGCGCAAGACACTCAAAGCCCTGTTTTCAGGCCAGCAATTGTTCAAGCAGACCGCTGAAACGCTGCTGCTGATGGGTCTGAGTCAAGAGATTGGCCCGGAAAATCGCTTTCAGATCTTCCAGCGCGGAGGCGAAATCATCGTTGATCACGATGTAGTCGTATTCGGCGTAATGGCTCATTTCGCTGACCGCTTCACGCATCCGGCCCTCAATGATCTCGTCGCTGTCCGTACCACGATTGGTCAGGCGCTGACGCAATGCCTGCTGGGTCGGCGGCAAAATGAAGATCGAGCGCGCATCAGGCATGACCTTGCGTACCTGCTCGGCACCCTGCCAGTCGATTTCCAGAATCAGGTCATGACCGTCGTCCAGGGTCTGCTGCAAGTGGCTCTGGGAAGTGCCGTACATATTGCCGAAGACTTCCGCCTGCTCAAGGAAATCACCGTGCTCGATCATGCGCACAAATTCAGCGCGATCAACAAAGTGATAGTTCACGCCATCGACTTCGCCCGGACGCATGGCCCGGGTGGTGTGCGAAACGGAAACCCGAATCTGTGGCTGCGCGTTAACCAGGGCGTTGACCAGACTGGTCTTGCCTGCACCAGAGGGTGCGGAAACGATGTACAGGGTGCCGGTGCTGTGTGTCATGTCGGAATTAGCCTTACTCAATATTCTGGACTTGTTCGCGCATCTGCTCGATCAACACTTTGAGGTTGACCGCAGCCTGGGTGCTACGCGGATCGAAAGCTTTGGAGCCGAGGGTATTGGCCTCGCGGTTGAGTTCCTGCATCAGGAAATCCAGACGACGTCCGGCCTGACCGCCTGCCTTGAGCACGCGACGCACTTCCGTGACGTGGGTATTGAGACGATCCAGCTCTTCGGCCACATCGCTTTTCTGGGCCAGCAACACCATTTCCTGCTCCAGACGCTGCGGATCAAGCTCGGCCTTCATGTCGGCGAAGCGATCCAGCACCTTCTGACGCTGGGTCGCCAGCATCTGCGGCACCAGACTTTTAAGGGTCGAAACCTCGGTGGTGATGGAATCCAGACGTTCATTGAGCAGTTTGGCCAGATCGGCGCCTTCACGGCCGCGACCGTTTTTCAACTCGGCCAAGGCTTCATTGAACAGCGTCAGGGCTTCTTTATTGAGGGCTTGCGGATCAATGGCATCACCGACCAGAACACCGGGCCAGGCCAGTACTTCCAGGGGATTCAAGGCAGCAGGCTGCTTGATCAGGCTGGCCACGATTTCCGCAGCAGCAACCAACTGACCGGCGCGTTCGCGATCAACCTGCAGCGGCTTGCCAGCGGTTTCTTCAACGAAACGCAGCGTACATTCCACCTTGCCGCGGGACAGGCCCTGGCGTAGCGCTTCACGGATGGCACTTTCCAGGTCGCGAAAGGACTCCGGCAAACGCAGATGAGGCTCAAGATAGCGATGATTCACCGAGCGTAGCTCCCAGCTCAGTGTGCCCTGAGTGCTGGCCCGTTCGACCCGGGCAAAAGCCGTCATGCTGTGGACCATGGGAATACCTCTGTAATCCGGTGAACAGAATATGCCGCCATCCGCGATAACTGGATGTCACGAAAAACCGGCAGTCTGTAAAGGCGCAGGATTGTAGCGCAGTGCGACCCATGCTCCCAATCCACTAATGCGACATGCGATGCATGGCATTTGCTCAACCGGGCAAATGCCCGAATCACAGCCTTGCCAGCCCAACGGTTTGGCATCCGATGGTTTTAGATGTGCCCAGCGCCGACTTGCACCTCTATAATGCTCGGCAGTTTTCCGTCTCAGTACAGGTATCCAGATGAAACGTCCAAGTGGTCGCGCCGCCGATCAGCTCCGCTCGATCCGCATCACCCGCAACTACACCAAGCACGCTGAAGGTTCTGTGCTGGTTGAGTTTGGTGACACCAAAGTGATCTGCACGGTCAGCGTCGAGAATGGCGTACCTCGCTTCCTCAAAGGCCAGGGCCAGGGCTGGTTGACCGCAGAATACGGCATGCTGCCACGCGCAACCGGCGAGCGTAACCAGCGTGAAGCCAGCCGTGGCAAACAAGGCGGCCGCACCCTGGAAATCCAGCGCCTGATCGGTCGTTCACTGCGCGCCGCACTGGACATGTCCAAGCTGGGCGACGTCACGCTGTATGTCGATTGCGATGTCATCCAGGCTGATGGCGGCACCCGCACAGCGTCTATTACTGGCGCCATGGTCGCTCTGGTTGATGCGCTGAAAGTTATCAAGAAACGTGGTGGCCTCAAAGGCGGCGACCCGCTCAAGCAAATGATTGCGGCCGTTTCGGTTGGCATGTATCAGGGCGAGCCGGTTCTCGATCTGGACTATCTTGAAGATTCCGCAGCCGAAACTGACCTCAACGTGGTGATGACCAGCTCGGGCGGCTTTATTGAGGTTCAGGGCACTGCCGAAGGCGCTCCGTTCCAGCCTGAAGAGCTCAACGCCATGCTGGCATTGGCGCAAAAAGGCATGACCGAACTGTTCGAACTGCAGACCGCCGCACTGGCCGACTGATCAAAGCAGCCAGCAGGAGACGAATATGAGTGACAGCCAAATGCCCGTTCCAGCCCCAAGCTCGGAAGCTCGCCAATGGGCGATGTTCTGTCACTTCGCTGCGTTCCTCGGCATGATCTTCCCGTTCGGCAACCTGCTGGGCCCGCTGATTCTGTGGCAACTCAAGAAGGACTCCGATCCGTTCATTGATACTCACGGCAAGGAAGCACTGAATTTCCAGATCACGGTTTCGCTAGCCATGGTCGCGTGCTTCTTTCTGATGCTGCTCGTGATCGGCTTCGTGCTGATAGGGCTCGTCGGCGTCGGCGCACTGGTGCTGACGATCATTGCCGGCATCAAGGCGAATGAAGGCGTGGCGTATCGGTATCCGTTTACATGGCGGTTGATCAAATAGGATTTATATCTGTAGGAGTGCCCCCGCACCGCGAAGGCTCAGGCTTGCCGCGTTCAAAGGTAGGAGGCAACTTGTTGGCGAGAGGGTTTGACGCGGTTCTCCAGACACGCCGCCCTCGCGAACAAGTTCGCTCCTACCCCGGCCGCGGAGTCAGGCTTGCCGCGTTCAAAGGCAGGAGGCAACTTGTTGACGGATAGGGGCTGACGCGGTTCTCCAGACACGTCGCCTCGCGAACAAGCGCGGCCCTACAAACAATAGCCATGAAAAAGCCGACACGAAGTCGGCTTTTTTGTGGGCGATGGATACTAGATCGTTAGCGTCCAGTCGTAATCCACTACCAGCGGTGCGTGCTGCGAGAAGCGCGGCTGACGCGGCAGGCGTGCGCTACGCACGAAGCGTCGCAGGCCTGGTGTCAGCAACTGATAGTCGAAGCGCCAGCCGAGATTGAGCATCTCCGCCTGCTCGCTATCCGGCCACCAGCTGTACTGATCACCTTCACGGCTGACTTCACGCAGGGCATCAACATAACCCATGGTGCCGACAATCTCGTCCAGCCAGGCACGCTCAGGCGCGAGGAAGCCAGGAGATTGCTGGCTGTCACGCCAGTTCTTGATGTCGAGCTTCTGCTGCGCCACGTACAACGAGCCGCAATAAATGTACTCACGACGCTTGCGCCGTTGTTTGTCCAGGTATTTGCCAAAATCATCCATGAGCTTGAATTTCTGATTCAAGTCTTCGTCGCCGTTCATTCCCGAAGGAAGCAGCAAAGTGGCAATACTGACTTTGTCGAAATCTGCTTGCAGGTAACGCCCGTAGCGGTCGGCTGTTTCAAAGCCAAGGCCGCTGATTACCGCCTTCGGTTGCAGCCGCGAGTAAAGCGCCACGCCACCTTGGGCCGGAACTTCAGCTTCGCACGCGTAAAGGAAATAGCCATCCAGCTGATAGGCTGGGTCGTCCAGTTCGAAGGCGGATGCGCGGGTGTCCTGAAGGCAGATGACGTCGGCATTCTGAGCCTGCAGCCAACTGAGCAAACCGCGCTCGACTGCCGCCTGAATGCCATTTACGTTCACACTGATGATCCGCATAAATGGCCCCAAAAATCACGTGCGTGTATGATACCCGAGCTCTACCTAATTAGCTAAATCCGTGGTATTCGGGGCTTTTTTCATGCAGGCGTATCAACGCGATTTCATCCGTTTTGCCATCGACCGTGGGGTTTTGCGGTTCGGTGAGTTCACTCTCAAGTCCGGACGCACCAGCCCGTACTTCTTCAATGCCGGCCTGTTCAACAGCGGTTCGGCCCTTGCGCAGCTGGGTCGTTTCTACGCCGCAGCGGTGGTCGAGAGCGGTATTTCCTTCGACGTACTGTTCGGCCCAGCCTACAAGGGGATTCCTCTGGCGGCCTCAACAGCCGTGGCGTTGGCCGAACACCACGGGCGCGATTTGCCCTGGTGCTTCAACCGCAAGGAAGCCAAGGCACACGGAGAAGGCGGAAGTCTGGTTGGCGCACCGCTAACCGGTAATGTGCTGATCATCGACGACGTGATCACCGCTGGCACCGCAATTCGCGAAGTCATGCAGATCATCAAGGGCCAGGAAGCGACTGCGGCGGGCGTGCTGATTGCACTTAACCGTCAGGAGCGCGGCAACGGCGAGCTTTCGGCCATTCAGGAAGTGGAACGCGACTTCGGAATCCCGGTGGTCAGCATTGTATCGCTCAACCAGGTGCTGGAGTTCCTTGCCGACGATCCTCAACTCAAGCAGCATCTGCCTGCTGTTGAGGCTTATCGGGCGCAGTTCGGGATCTAGGAGCGTCATGTCCGTCGCCATTCGGATTGAGACATCAAGGATGTTTGAATGACTAAGCCACGCTTGGTTTGCTTGCTGCTGTCTCTTGTTATCAGTCCGTTTGCAGCGACACAGGCTGCCGACACCCCTCAGCCGTCACTCTATCGCTATGTTGATAGCCGCGGCGTGACCGTGCTGGATCGTCAGGGTGTACCGCCTGAGTACGTTGCCAAGGGCTATGAAGTGCTCAATGCCCAAGGCCGCGTTGTTCAAGTGGTGCCACCCGCGCCAACCGCCGATGAGATCCATCGGGCCCAGGCCCAGAAGGCCCAGGCGAGTGCAGACGCGCAGTTGCTCAACCTCTACAGCAATGTCGAGGACGTCGATCGCGCCAAGGCCCGCAAGCTTTCCGAACTGGATGCATTGATTGCCCTGGCGCAAGGCAACCTCAAAGGCCTGGACACCCAGCAGGCGTCGTTACAGGGGCAAGCAGCGGACCTGGAGCGGGCCGGTAAACCGGTGCCTCAATCACTGATTGACCAGTTGAGTGATCTTCGCGACCAGCAACACGACCTCGGCCTGAACATAAAGCGCTATCAGCAAGCTCGCGCTGACGCCGAGGCGGCGTTCAATCAGGATAAAGCCCGTATTCAGCGGCTGACGGCTCAATAAGCTGCGCCTCAAGCTGAATCATCTGCACCCTCAGCAGGCGCTGCGCGTAGCAATTCCGCCGCCAGCGCCGGACCGTATGAGTACCCGGAAGCGGTGTTGACGAGATAAGTCCTCACGGAGCCATCAACCGTCGGAAAGTCTCGAACTGGCACATCAGCAACACCGTTGATCATCGTAGCCAACCTGTCGCCAATCGCTATCGGACGCCATTTATCCGGGCTTGCGGCAGACTCCAGACCATTGATATAGGCAAACTCGCCAGGCTTGCCCAGTGTTTGACCGACGGCTTCGTGCAATTTATATGTAGATTTGAGGAGTAGTGCGGCCATTCCGCTGAAGGGTCCCACTCGATAGAACAACCCGTCGAATGGGTTCAACCCGCGTAAGTAAGAGGCACTCGCGTCGGAAACAAAGTTGCCGGTCAACTTTGCCAATGCTGGAAGACGGCGAGCAATGACAGGCGCGCCAGCGTTCAAAGCCAACGACACAAAGCCTTTGGCAAATTTAAAGGCAGGTGATGCCAGGATCAAACCGACATCGATCGCACAACTAATGGCTGGCGCCTCGTCATTTTGTACTGCGTTGAAGCAGCTAAGCCCCGGAATAAAGGTCGCCAACATACGCAATACCGGAGGATAGTTCGCACTGACGAATTCAGAGCCCGTCTGACTCCTGTTCTCCTTCAACCAGTTTTCCTGATTGAAAAACAGATGTTCCTTGGCAACGATATGACCTAAACCTTTGAACCGCGGTGATGACAGAGGGCTGGTCAAAGGAACAGCCTCCAGCCTGCCTGGCAGTGCCGTGTAGATCCGCACCGGTAACGCATTAGTCTTGATGTTGGCTCTTGGGGCTTTAAATTTTTCATAGGCCTCCCAATCCAGAGGCAACGGCCCGGCTCGTCGGCGGAGTAGACGGGGCTTTAATATAAGGTTGCCATCCGGTAATTGGGACAGGCTAGGGTTGCGCACCGCGATGCCCAGCAGAGGGAACATTTCATAAGCAAAAGCGTTGTCAGCTTGCCTGCAGACCAGAACAAAACCAGCTCGGCCCCGCGTCAATTGGCGGTCTTGTCGGGTTTCCTCATCAACTCGTTTACCGGTTGGTTGCTCAAGCGCATACGAGTAGACCGTTCCATACTGAATGGCCCGCCTATCGGCATAAGGAATCTCTGCGATCAGCTTTTCTACCATGCAAGAGTAGGCGCTCTGCGCATCGCGAACATATTGCTCAAACGCTTTGCGATACAGGGCATCCACATCAATTCCTTTCAAATGTTCAATCTGCTCGTTATAAAAATTCTCATAAAATTCCTTTTGAGAAACCAGGTGAGATGGAATGACCGGTTCAAATTGATCGGTCCCGTTTTTCATGAACCCCGCAACGAATACATCGAGCAAATAAAACTCGCCTGAGGGGATACGAGGTGAGGGGTTACGAAGTGAATATTCAACTCTCTTCCAGAAAGTCGTCGGCCGCATGGTCAGGTGCAGTAAGGCTTTAGCGTTGAAAGCCCCTAGCACCTCATTGAATTTCTTTAAACCGATGTCCGGCCGGTACGGTGCTTTGCTCAATAGCGTACCAATAGCAGTCACTACCTTATTTTGGTGTGCGTCGAGAGCCTCGATGGCAGTCTGGATTTCAGAGGGGGAGTAGCCTGGCGAAGCCCTGACAGGTAAAACACCATTGACGACGGCCCATTGAAGCGCAGGGGCAATACGCGTCTGAATAATGATGTTTCTCTCGTCACCCGTTGCCGAATGAAACATCTTGAGGGGTAACGCCAGCAACTGCTCGTAGCTCATCGTCGGTGACGAACCTGGAGAAAGGGCTTCCACCAAAGCAACACCATGGGCAAAGTTAACCCACTCCCCATTGCCATAACGAAGAGTGCCAGGCGTTTCCTTTATAACCATCTCGGGAGCAATCGGCGCCAGGATATAGGCAGCCAGGCGCGCCAAATGACTGGAGCGCCCCCCCTGAGCGTTACACGTCTTCTCCTCCAGGAAATCTTCGAACTCCTTCTGAATGTCCGTTAACGGACGCCCCCAATTCTCCGGCTTGCCGAACTCATACCCGGCGATGTACCCGGGCTGGCGATGCTCCGGCGGGTCGAGCTCCAGAATCAGCGCCTTCCATACCAACTGCCTGATAACCATCGGGTCAATAGATTCGTTATCTGCCGCCCCATACCAACCCAACACCGTATTCAGCCGACGGCCTATTGTCTGGCCTTCTGCGCTGCTCAACATATCGTCCAGCAACTGCTTGAGTTGCTCATCAGACATACTCGAAGCATCAACCAGCCGCCGCCAGGACAGTAACTGCAACAGGCTTGTCAGCTCAAATTCGACACCGGCTACGCCATCGTTTTGGGCCTCCAATACAGACAGCGCCTCCAGACGCGTAGCCACACTTTGCTCTTGCACATAAGCACGAACGGTTGTCTGGATCAGCTGCAACTGGACCGGGTTGAGCAATGGTGCCAACGCATTCACGCCATACCCTCGACGGGGCTGGACCTCTTGCGGTGATGGTGTCGGTGGTGGAACAGATGTAATGGACGTGTTCATTGAAGATATTCTCGATATGAGGAAAGTCTCCCGACGTTCTCCAATCGCGAACACAAGTTATGCAGGGCTTATCAACGGGTGTGCAGCGGTATTTCGTCATGTTGAGTCAGGGGTTTCTTTGAGCCTACTAAATGCATCAAACCAAACCAGTCCCCTGAAATGAAACACTGGACCTGTAGGCGCTGCCGAAGGCTGCGAATTGCGGTGGGTTAGGCTGGGCGCAATCGCAGCGCCTACAGTAAATAGTTGCCACAGCAGCCAATTGCACAAAAGCCCGCTAAAAAGCGGGCTTTGTTTTTCTGCTCACTCTCGCTCAGATCAACGAGCAGTCAGCGCCGAGTAGCTGTTCATCAGATTGCGATAGTTCGGAATGCGCTGGGACAGCAGGTTACCCAAACCTTCGATATCGTTGCGCCAGTCGCGTTGCAGCTCACAGGCCACCGAGAACCAGTTCATCATCTGTGCGCCCGCCTGGGTCATGCGGTTCCAGGAAGCCTGCTGTACCGTGGTGTTAAAGGTGCCGGAAGAGTCAGTCACCACGAACACGTCAAACCCTTCAGCCAGTGCCGACAGCGTCGGGAACGCTACGCAAACATCCGTTACCACACCGGCAATGATCAGTTGCTTACGGCCAGTCGCCTTGATCGCTTTGACGAAGTCTTCATTGTCCCAAGCATTGATTTGGCCAGGGCGAGCGATGTACGGCGCGTCCGGGAACATTTCTTTCAGCTCTGGCACCAGCGGGCCATTCGGGCCTTGTTCGAAGCTGGTGGTCAGAATGGTTGGCAGTTCGAAGAACTTCGCCACATCGGCCAGCGCCAACACGTTGTTCTTGAACTCGTTCGGGGTGAAGTCCTGCACCAGCGAGATCAGGCCAGTCTGGTGATCGACCAGCAGAACTACAGCGTCATCTTTGTTCAGACGGTTGTAAGTGGCGTTAGTCATGGTGGAATCCTTTATCGAAGTAGGTAAGTAATTAGTGGCGTCGTTCAACGTGAAGCCAGATTAATGGTCTTCGAATAAAGGATAAATCGGCTGAAAGGCGTTTTACTGTCAACCTGAAAGGGACAATTGTTCCATGCTTAAGCGTTCAACGAATCACCGGCCTGGAAGGAATTGATTACGCGGGCAATAGCCCGGCTGACTGATAGCTTTCGATAAGCGCATCGAACAGCGAGATATCCGAACGACTCCGCGCCAGCAACTGCGCGCCCGATACCGCTGCATAGATAGCGCGTGCCCGCCCTTCAACTTGATCGGCGCTGACCAAACCTGCAGCCATCAAGGCCTTGCTCAGCCAGGCTACATTCACATCGCCATAGGTCTGGACCTCGGTCTTCACCCCTTCCGGCAAATCGTCGTATTCAGCGGCCATGAAACTGCACAGGCACAGGCGGTTATGGTTCGCGAGGGACTGACGAAAGATATCGGGATAGTGACGCAGCGAATCAATCGCGTTCGGTGCCTCGGCCAGCATGTCCTCAAGAGTAGCGGCGGTATCTTCCCAGTAACGCCTGGCAACCGCAGCGCCCAGATCAGCCTTGCTCGGGAAGTGGTAGTAGATGCTCGCACTCTTGATACCCACGACCTGCGCCAGATCACGGAAATTCAAGCCGCTGTAACCATGCGCCTGCGCAGCCTGTTTGGCAGCGGCCAGGATGGCTTCCCGATGGTTTGAGCTCACGTCACTGCCTCACGGTTTCGTTGGCTGGGCATCTTAAGCGACTAAAGGCCTTGACCGAGAAAATATTAGCGCCTAGATTCTACCTACCAACTGATAGGTAGACAGGAATTTCCCATGACTTCCAACGCGTCAACATTCGACCCAAGCGTCCTGCCCATGATGAAAATCTACGACTGGCACACTGGTCCTTACCCGGCCAGAGTGCGTATCGCCCTGGCAGAAAAAAACCTGCAATCGCGCACTCAATTCGAATCGGTGGACCTCTGGAAAGGCGAGCACAAAAAGCCCGATTTCCTCGCAAAGAACTATTCCGGCACCCTGCCCGTGCTCGAACTGCATGACGGCACGCTCATCGCCGAATGCACCGCCATCACCGAGTACCTGGACAACCTGGACGGCAGCCCTACCCTCACCGGTAACACGCCAAAGGAAAAGGGCGTGATCCACATGATGAGCAAGCGGGCCGAGCTGGAGCTGCTGGACGCCATCAGCGTTTACTTCCACCACGCCACACCGGGCCTCGGCCCAGACGTGGAGCTGTATCAGAACGCTGAGTGGGGTTTTCGCCAACGGGACAAAGCGCTTCGTGGCATGCAGTACTTCGATTCGATACTGCAAACACAATCTTACGTCGCCGGCGAAAGCTTCTCGATGGCCGACATCACCGTCATCGGCGGCCTGATCTTTGCAGGGCTGGTGGAGCTGGAAATCCCAGCGAAACACAAAGCGCTTCAGGCTTGGTACGCGAAGGTGCAAGAACGTCCTAGCGTGCAGAACCGGGTGACGATGTCTGAGCCCACAGCAGCAGGTGCGTAACGAAATGACGTTGGACGACATGTAAAAACGCCGCCCTTGAAAGGCGGCGTTTTCGTGGGGAGCATCCGAAGAATACGTATCAGCGAATGCTGCTGATGCTGCCCTTGTTGCCAGTGACTTTCACGTCGACTTTTTTGAAGATGAAGTAGTCCTGAACATTCACTTCATAACGCGGTGCGACGATCAGGTCGGCACCGGAAGATTTGACTGCCTTGTATGCCGCTGCGGCTTTAGTCTGGGAGATCGGATCAGGGATCGGCAGACCTGCCAGAGCACCACCACCGCCACCACCGTAAACAACGCCGTCAGCGAATTGCGTGTCGCCGCCGAAGCTCAGGAAGTTGAACAGGATGTTAGTGGAGGATTCGCCACTGATGGTCTCGCCGACTTTAACATCTGCTTTCAGGTTGCTTTTAACAACGCCTTCCAGCGGCGCGCTTGGCTGACTCATGTTGTAGCTCACGCAGCCGCTGGTGGTTGCAATCAAGGTCGCAACGGCAGCAGACATCCATAGCTTTTTCATTAACTATTTCCCGGTCAAATGTTTAGGAGTTGTAAACAGCGGCCGCACTTTAAGGGAAATAAATGGATAAAAATGTCAGAAAAATCCGTAGGTTATGTAGGTTTCAGGATTGGTTATGAGGGAAATTTCCGCGTACAAAAAAGCGGCTTATATCTCTCAAAATTGCATGTAACCAATTGGGCGCGTACAGAACGCATCGCGTAGTTCCAACGCGCTGATTGTTCTTTTATTGGAGTCCAAAGCTAGCGCATGGCGCAAGGCTGGCCAGAATCGAACAGGTAGATTAGGCGGTGCAGCTATCGACCGCCAAACCTGCTCGTCTCTCGCCTGCAGCGAAGATTTTTGACCATAGGGATGCTTGCCACTGGCAAGCTCATATAGGACGCAGGCCATGGCGTAAACATCTGTGCAGGTTGAAATCACACCATGATTCAGCAGCTCCGGGGCGGCGTAGCTTGGCGTCCAGGCGTCAAAGCGTTCACGACCAAGACGCGGTAAGCCGCTTAACACGCCATCGAACGTGCCCCCCAGTCCAAAATCAATCAGCCGTGGCCCATTATCGGTCAGCATCATGTTCGAGGGTTTCAGGTCGCCGTGCAGTACGCCACTTTCATGACAGTGGGCTAACGCATCAAGCAATGGAACCGCGACGGCCTTTATCTCTGCAGCGTTCAAGCCCGAAGGTTGCTCGCAAAGGAACTTGTCTAAACCGGTGCCTCGCAGCAGGTCCTGAGTGATAAAGGCTCGCCGACACGAAAAATCTACCTCGAAGGCACGCAGACGGATCACGTAGGGATGGCAGAGATGTCGAGTCAGGGCAAACTCGCGGTACAACAAGACACCCGCGTCTGGTACGTCGACGAAGTCCTCGTTCAGGAGTTTTATTGCGATGAAGGGGTCGGGCTCGCCGAACTGTTCGTGTAACAGATCTCGGGCGCGATAGACCACCCCCATCCCGCCTGCACCTATGATCTCCTCCAGTCGATAACGACCACACAGCACATCGGGTAACTGCGTGGTGAACGCTTGCGATGAAGCACCCAGGCGAGGAGAAACGCCAAGCCCACCCGCAAGGGCAAACTGGGTCAATACCCCCGCTTCCTGAGGTTCCAGACGAGCATCGGCGGATCTTGACTCGGCGCTCATGTCCGAACCACTACCGCTGTAAGGTTATCGATGGCAGGCCCTCGCAGAACCTGATCGAACAGAAGATCAACGCTCAGTCTGGGTGAGCGGTTGGTTAAAGCGTCGCCCAACACTTGGTGGTCAATTGCCTGGTACAGGCCATCAGTGCACAGCACAAAAACGTCGCCACACCGCACATCAAGCTCAATTAAATCAAGGCTCAAGCCATCTCCGCCGCCAACGGCTCGGGTGAGCGCATGAGCTCCAGGGTGCTCCGCTGCCTCCCGAGAACACATTTGTTCTTCAGCGATTAATTTTTGAAGCAAGGAATGATCACGCGTCAGTTGGTACAAGCGTTGGTCGCGCCAAAGGTAGCAACGGCTATCGCCTGCCCATACGCAAACGGCGCGCGAACCTTCAATCAACAACGCAACTACCGTGCTGCCAATAACAGGAGCGCAATCGCCAGCGCGGTCAGAGGCGCCCTCACCAAGACGATCATTAACTCCGAGTAAGCACTCACGCACAGCCACAAGCCGATCGTCGAGATCAGTGTATCGAGCGATTGCGGCAATACTGCTTACGATCAATTGGCTCGCAAGATCGCCACATTGATGCCCCCCCATACCGTCGGCGACCACCCAAAGCCCATGCTCGGGACGGTTAAGGTATGCGTCTTCGTTACGCTCTCGCACCTTGCCTCGCTCGGTACGCCCGACACTTGCGCAACTGCGAGCCGAGCGTGTCATAGCTGCCCCGCAAGTCGAAAACGTCGAATCGCATTCATATCGAACGGGTTTGGCGAGCGTTGGCTGGACAGTAGATAATTAACCCGTAGGCCGCCTACATTGCCCTTCAACACCATCACGTCGCGACCTCGCAGATATTCGGTTTGCATCAAATCGAACAGACGAAACAGCGACCATGGTCCTGTATTTTCCTCCAGCCCCACGGCTCGACCCGCGATCTTCTCCAGCACGAGACTGGTGCGCCCATCATCCGCATCCGCAGGCCATCTGAACGAGACCGGCATGATCGGGCCATGACGGTACTCCATCATCTGATCGCCCAGACGAAACTCGGCGCGACTGACGTTTGGATCGAGGGTGTAGGGCTCAAGTTTGAACTGCACTTGAGGCTCGTTGGGATTCTCCGCAAAGAATCCCCGGCGAATCACCTGAACCTGAGACATTTGCTCCAGAAACGCCCTGGACATCGGCAAACTGCGGCCATCAATACTGCGCAGTTTGTAGCTACCCGCATCACCACTGGTGAAAGCCTTTATGTAGCTGTCGAAGAATTTGTCGGCGACCCCTTGTTCCTTGAAGAACTCCCTGAAGTCATTGAGCGCAACATCACTGGTGCTATGAGCGCTGAACGGATAGCGCTTGTCGATGGCCTTCCCATAGAAGCCATACAAGTCGCTCTGATAACGATGATTTAGGAACTGATACGCATCACTCAGGACCAACGACCACGTGTCATCAGCTATTGAGCTGAGCCATCCATTCACCGGCTGCGGCAGGCGGCTTGATGCATTGCGTAACCCGCTCAAAACGTCTCTCTGACCGCTCATTCGAGCCTTGGCCCACTCGTACGCGCTTTGGTCCTGCTGGCTGGAACGAGCAAGTCCCGATAACTGCACCTGCAACTCGTTGAGCAACTGCAAAACCGGCACTAGCTCAGTCGCGGGTCCGTTATTCTCATCCAGCAGGCGATGCAAAGGCTCGAAGCGCAGCTGCAGCGATCTCCTGGCGGTTTCTGGCGCAGCTTTGACGATGGCTTGCCCGGCCTGTTTGGCGACTGCCATGACCCCAGGACCTGACGATCCTTTCTGAGCAGGCGCTATGGACGCTAAAGCATCAGCGCTATCGGCAAGCGTCTGAAAGCGGGTGTTTTCACGAATCTCTGCCAGCAATTGCAGCAACGGTGAGCTGGCCGCCGTCAGGCTGGCCATCTGATTAGCGCCATCAGCAGGATAGACAATGGGCTGTAATCCCACTTGGGCTATCGCCTCACTCCAGTGGTTGGCGTAATCGCGAAAGTACAGCTGCTCCAGCTCGACCATCAAACGACGCAAGTCCTGCTCACTGATCTCGCTTCCTTCACCGAGCACCCAGTTGTCGCGCAAAATGCCACTGACCAGAGCAGGCCCCTTCACGATAAAGTTCTGCTGATAACCTTTCTGCGTATAGAAACCTGGTATCACATAATCGGTGCCGGAAAATGAGCCCCCTTGCGGACCCAGATGCAGATCGAGGCGATAGTCTGGCAGGCTACGCGCCTGATCTCGAAGTGCGCGATAAACCACGTTTGCCAAGGAGTCGCCGCGCAACACCTGTCGCGCCTGGGTTACCAATGCGTCATTGAGCGGATAACTGAAAGGCTGAGCCAGCAAGCGCTGAAGGTGCCCACTCAGAGCATTCTGCGCGACGGTGTTACCGCTATAGCTTACGGACCAATCCGCCGACATCCACTCTTTGAGCCAGCCAGCATCCCGGTGCTCTTTCAAATTAAGCATCAGATACGCTCGCAGGCTGCCCATGAGCTGCTCACGGTCCTGCAGATTTGCCCGGATCTGGTTTTCGAGCCTGCTGGCGACTCGGGGCAAGAGCTGATTTTCCAGCTCGTACACATACGCGGCTTCCAGTACGGGATTGCTTCGATCACCTTGATAAAGGCCGTTGCGCTCCAATAGGGCTACACCTTCTCTGGACGGAAAGACCTGGCTTGCTGCATAGCTGGGGTCGAGAGTTTTCAAGGCTGCTTTTTCATCATCTTCCGAATGCAGACGAGAGCGCGCTTGGGTCAGTTGCGCGGCAAACTCACGGACGCTTTCCAGTCGATCATGATTGGCGGAGAAGCTCGTCGCCCAAGCGAGCGCGAACACACTTAATACCACCAGTGCGCAACCATAAAGCGCGCGGTGCCACCAATGAATACGGCGGGTTTCACGCTTGTCGAGTCCGGCCAGTTCAGCCTCCGGGAATATCACCCGGCTCAATAAATGGTGAATGAAGCGCGCCCCCCCCGAACGAAAGGTGGGCAGAACTTTGCTGGACATGCCGGTTTCAGCGCCAATAGACGCGGTGTCCTTATCCAGAGGTTGTGCAAGATGCGGCGCACTGGTCAGATAAAACCCGCGTAGTTGAACTGGACGCTGGTAACGGGTCCCAGTGAATGCCATGTCAACAAACAGGCAAAGGCGCTCGCCCAGTTTTGCGAGTTGGTTAGGGAAATCCAGAATCAAACCTCGGCGGCCAATATCGCGCTCAACGTGCATGCGAGTAACGACCTGGCTGTTGAGTCGTTGCAGCAAAGCATCAAACTCCTCGCGCAAGACAAGTACGTCAGTGCCGATCTGTCCTTTCTGGAAACTGGTGCCCAAAACCTGCTCGGTTTCCTCACGGGAAAGCTGGTCAAAAAATGCATCGAAGCCAACTACCTGATCAGACTTGGCGAGTACCAGATAAACCGGCACATTGACACGCAGACGTTGATGAATCTCCCTCAGACGGTCACGCACCTGACGCGCCAGACTTTCCAGACCTGCCTCGTCTCCCTCTAGCGTTTTGATATCGATGGTCACCAAAACACCGTTGAGCGGCCGATTACGACGGCGTTTGCGCATATGCCCGAGCAGGGTCGACCAAGCCGCTCTATCGATGTCGTTTTCCTGCGTCAGGTAACGTCCTGCGGTGTCAATCAACACCGCGTTACTCGCGAAGTACCAGTCGCAGAAGCGTGTCCCTTGGGTGTCACGAGTCAGCTTGCGCTCGATCTTGTTGAGTGGGAAATCCAGACCAGAGAAGTCAAGCAAACTGGTCTTGCCGACACTCTTCGGTCCTATGACCAAATACCACGGCAGCTCATTACGCCACCGCTCGCTCCGGCCGCTATAAAGGCTCGAGGTTTTCAGTGTTTGCACTGCGTCAATGAACCGCCCGCGCAGTTCTTTATGCTCCTCGGCTATTTTTTCGGCATGCTCCAGCCGCTGCAGACCGGCGGTGCTTTCCTCCTCCTGTTTCTTGCGAATACCACGGCGCCAACTGACAAGCACCATGAGCAATCCCCACACGAGAAACAAAACGCTGATGCTCAGCAAGCGACTTGCCGCGGTCTCCCAGAATCGAATATCAGAAACGGCCAGCAAAGGTCCGAATAACCAGACCAATAAAGCCATGCACAACACGGCAAGCAGCGACCACAGCCAGGTATTACTTAGCCAGGCAGCCAGTTTTTTCAAAAAATATTTCATTACATGTCTCTACAGCTGCGGGGAAGCCAAGGCTGGCGTGGGGGTTTGATAAGGCTGAAGCACTGCATCTCTCTGCTCACCCAACACCCAGGCGAATCCCGAATAAAGGCCAGTCAGACTGATCAAGATGAAAATGGCCACCAACCACCAAGGCACGACGCGCACCAAACTGCGACGGCCGTCATTGAGGCCTTTCCAGTTCGGAGAAAACTCACGCGACACCTCGCCTCGCAGCTTGCCAATTTGCCGATACAAGCCGTCTCGAATACCTTCCAGCTCAATTGACCCGCGGGGTTTGACTCGATATTTACCCTCGAAACCCAGCGACAGGCAGATGTACATGAGCTCAAGCAATGGCAGGTATTTCTCGGGGCTCTGAACTACACGGTCGAGCAAATGGAAAAACTTTTCTCCGCCAAACGTTTCATTGTGAAACTGGCTGAGCAGGCTCATTTTCGACCATTCACTTTTGTCCCCCCACACCGTGGTGGTCACTGCTTCGTCGACGACCGTACACAACACATAACGAGCGGCCTGGACCTGGCTGGTTTCGGCGCCTTTTTGCACGGCGGTTATATCGAACAAGCGGATGCATTCACACAAACGCTGATTGAGTTCGATCAGATCAACCTTGGCTGGTTTAGTCCTGAATTGAATGACATGGCCCAGGAGATCCGCAGCGGCGCTCACTAAAACATTTAGGCTAACGCTGAATGAATGCGCGGGCTGCATGCGAGCGGCATACACCATGCGGTCTTCCAGATTTTCAAAGCTCGGGGCCGAAGCAAGATCCGTCAATGCTTCTTTGCCCTGGAGGCCTTGGTCATGACTCAGCAGAACAGTTCTTTTGGTACCTGTGTTTTCCATATCGCTCAGCTCCTTATGGCCCAGAAATTCAGCTTCAGGTCGGCGAACTCACCAGAAACATGGAAGGCAAACCCGCCAGAACCTTCCAGCTGAGCCAGCTCTCGGGAGTGCAGCTCCAGGATGAAATACGTTTTGTTGGCGTGGTAAGGGATTTGCCGAGGGGCGACGGGAAGGGGTTTGACCCGAATCCCAGGCAGGTGCAGGTTGACCAGTTGGCGAATGCTTTCCACCGGTGCGATCTTGAGATGCGCAGGCAGTCGCATGCGCAGCTCTTCACTATCGCAAGAGGCGCTGGCTGCCAGAACGAATGTCACCGAACCCAGCATTGAACGATCCGTCAACGCAGCCACGAGAATCCCGTACTGACGCTCCTGCAGTGGCAGCTCTATGGCGTGCTGCTCCAGAACCATCGACAACATTTGGCGAATTGGCGCCATCAGCAAACGCAGGCTTCTGCCCTGCTCGCCATGCTCGTAGAAGGTTTCAAGTTGCGGCCGTTTGAGATCGCTGGCAAAGGTTGCCAACTCCCCCAGCATCTCCAGCAGAACGCTATACAGTTCTTCAGGATGAAGTTGTGGCTGACTGCGCAGGTGCCTTAACACCAGCTCGGTCCGATTGATCAATTGCAGCATCATGAAGTCGCCAACTTCAGCAGCGCCACCTCTGCCACTGGCTTGAATACGGTCGGCGATTTTTTCCCCTCTATGCGTAAGCAGCGCAATCACCTCATTGAGGCAAGACACCAGGTAATCACTGGCATGGGCGTAAAGAACCGTAGGGGAAAAATCACTATTGAGTGTGATACCGCCATTGGTGGTGATGTCCACCAATTCACAAAGCTTGAGCTTCACATAGGGCTGATCTGCCAATTGCTCACCCGTCAGCAATCGAAAGTCTGGCTTGGCGCAACTGACCTTGGCGATCGAATCACTGCCTGCATTGGAGTCAAATATTTCCGTTTCATAAGTTACATAGCGGGCCAGCACATCCATATGATCATCGCGTCTCGCCTCGATGTTACTGCCCGTCAATAAAGGCAACGCCAGGTAAACAGAGACATTGGCGCTGTCAGCCGGGATGTCCAGCATCAACGGCTTTCTGTTTTTACCTAAATCAAAAAAACTCCCGTCCGGCAGTACACCCGAAGCTTGAGTAACCACCAACTTGCTCATTTTGAAGTACTGCGGATCAATCATTAGCTCAAAGAAGCCCCACGCATTGCGCTGGAGCAGTCGTGTCTGAGTCTTGATCCTGTCTTCAAAGTAACGGTCGTTCTGCTGCAGATGCTGGGGCCGAAGCAGCATGCCTTCCTGCCAAATGACCTTATGACTGTTCATTGGCGGTCCGCCTGAATAAATGCGTCACCGCCATCATGAATACCCAAATGATCCAGGGTCAGATGTATACGATTGGCCTCACCTGGCAACAGTTGTATGACATATCGCCATTTTGTTTCCGGCAGATCTCGATAGGCGGCAAGTACGCCTACATAGCGACTGCCCTCCTGAACATGCAGTTTGAGTTGCAACTGCTCACCAGGGCGAAGCTCCAGTTCTTCACCTGCAATCAGGTCAGGGGCTAGAACTACTTTTGGCTGCCCATAGAGACTGAAAAAATCCACCGTATTGAATAGCACGGGATTTTTCAGCTCCAGTAATCGCAAAACGATCGGCGAAGGGCGACCATTGATATCGGGATTAAGTTGCTCGCTGGCCGCGAGCTGCAGCTCAAGCCGGGTTTGGGTCGAGTACGGAGAAAATGCCGTGCAGCCCGCCACCAGCAAAGCAAATGCCAGCGCGGCCAAAGCTCTGATTTTCAACATTTGGGGTTCCTTAGTATTCGGTATGCAAGGTCGCTATCAAGCGCACCTGTTCCTCATAGGCCTGAGCAAAATCGCGCGCCAACAAGCGCTCGCTCCAGTCATCGTCCTGGCACAGCATGTGGTGATAACGCTCAAATGCCTTCCATCGGGCGGCCTTGGTATGAAATAACCGGCCGCGCATGTCGCGTTCGAAACGCAACGCCAGGTGTTGCGGAGCGAAATGATCCAGAGCGCCGTGTAGTGCCTTGCGACTGGCAGCCAGTAGCGCAACCTGATGCGCCTGGATATCGCGAAAAGCGCGAGCGACTGCCTGATCGGCGGGCAGCTGCCCTGCCCTCTGCCTCTTTAGAAGAAGTCCAATGGCTTCGCTGGGGTCTCCTGCGTACTTGAGCGGGTTGTTACCGCCGTGCTGAGCCATGCTCAACGTCAAGCGCAGCTCGTTTTTCAACTCACTACGAGTCCGTAAGGTCTGCTGGAGACCACTGATACTTTGCTTAAGCAGTGCGGCAGAATTGACGGCCAGTGCCTCGCGCTGGCCTTGGTCCAGAGTCGATAAGTCAATGCCAATAGCAGCCCCGAAACGCATCCAGAAATCATCGCTTTGGGATTCCCTCTGAACAGGCTCGATGGTCGTCGCTGGCTGCGGCTCGGGAACCAGCTCGGGGAGCAACAGGTTCTGTCGATCGGCAGATCCGTAGTCGACTCCTTGTTCACTGGCTTGCTGAGGTGCATACGTTGGCAGTAGCTCATCAAAGCCAAGGTCCAGACCGACCTCGTGACCGACCTCCCTAAGCAGATCCAGATTGAGAAATGAATCATCTGGAATAACAGCGCCCTCAATAGAGGTAGATCCCAGATGCCCCACAAACCCTGCAGCGCTTTTGACCAGCCGGGCGCGAATTTCGAATTTGCCCAGACGATAGCAGCTGCCGTGTTCGATAAGGTGCGTTTCCCCTCGACGCAAATATGGGTTCAGACGCTGGCCGCTCTGCAGGATTTGCGTCCCGTTGGTGCTCAGATCAGTCAGAAAAAACTCACCGTCACTGAACGTGATTTTTGCATGCTCACTGGACACGTGGGCCTGATTGTCAACGATGACCCAGTCACAGCTTTCAGCCCGACCAATCAACCCACCCGCTTGCTTGAAGGTCTTGGAAACCTGTTGATCTTGCGCAGGCAGCTCACCACCCGCGAGTTCGAATATCAATTCCATAGGAATCTCCTTACGGTCAGTTGCCGCGATTAACCGCTAGAGGTTCGCCCAAGGGTCGATACTCGTGATCGCTGAATCGATAGTGGCCAGAACAGCCCGATAGACCGAGCGCCAGGAACAGGCACAACGCAATGGCGTGCCGGGGTCGTACAGACATCGAGGTTTTCCCTGATAACGATGTGAAGACAGCCACCGATAAGCGACTGCCGGATAAAAATGGATAGTTTTCAACGCTGCTTCGTGGTTTTTCAGGTGAACTCGCAGACGATACGAGTCCCGTCCAGTGTGGCGTGCACGAGGGATACAGGTTGCTGTTCAGCCATTGCTGTCAGCAGACGATCTGCAATGAGCGGCATGACATGCAGCTCAATGAGGTGGTCAATAAGCCTCGCGCCGCTTTCACCTTGAACGCAGCGATTAGCAAGGTGATCCAGCAATTCGTTACTACTGGTGAACACCAGCCCACGACTGCTCAGGCGCTCGCCGAGCCGCTGCAACTTCAGCTCAACCAACTCACGCATCACGGGACCGCCCACCGGGTAGTAGGGGACTACTCGCATGCGCGCCAACAATGCAGGTTTGAAGTGCTTGCTCAGTACCGGCCGAATAGCCTCTTCCAGTTGCTCGGCACAGGGTCGATCGCCATTCGTACACAAGGCATCAATACGTTCGCTGCCCAGGTTGGAAGTCATCAGAATCAAGGTATTACGGAAGTCGATTTCGCGCCCTTCGCCATCGTTGGCGATACCCTTGTCGAAAATCTGATAGAACAGATTCAATACGTCCGGGTCTGCCTTCTCCACCTCATCAAGTAGCACCACGGAGTAAGGCTTTTGCCTCACCGCTTCCGTGAGCATGCCGCCCTCTCCATATCCGACATATCCGGGAGGCGCGCCGATGAGTCGTGAGACGGTGTGCTTTTCCTGGAACTCGGACATGTTGATGGTGGTTACGAAGCGCTCGCCGCCGTACAGAAGATCGGCCAGCGCCAGACCTGTTTCGGTTTTACCTACGCCACTGGGGCCTACCAGCAAGAACACGCCGACAGGTGCGTCAGGTTTGTTCAGACCCGCAGCTGTAGCGCGCATGGCTCGATCAAGGGCTTGCACGGCTTGTTCCTGCCCGCGAATGCGTTGCCGTAGATCGTCTGCGAAACTCGTGACCTTCGCATTGTGCTCCCGCGCCAGCTGTGTGAGTGGCACTCCTGTCCAGGCACTCACTACCTCGGCGACCAGGCGCGGACATACTTCATGACTGACGAGTCGCTCGACTGACTGCGCCTTGGTCAACGCCTGCTGAGTCTCATGCAACTGCACGTCCAGCTCGTCGAAACTTTGCTTACTGACCGTAGAATCTGTGACCCGCTCGCTGTCATCATCGAGGGTGCAGGCAACCGCGCGCTGCTTGCGAAACTCAAGCAATCGCACCGCAAGCTGCTGCTGTTCATGCCAGCGCTGCTCCAATTCCAACAATTGACTTTGCTTCTGATCAAGACTGACGGCAAGCGCATTTAACGCCTTGATATCAACAGCAAGCCCGGCATCCATATCGCGACTCAAGGCTTTCTGTTCGCGCAGGCCCTCAGCCAACTGGCCGCGTAAACGCTCCAGACTTTCAGGCGCAGCGGCAAGGCTGATACGCACTCGTGCGCACGCGGTGTCCAGCACATCAACGGCTTTGTCCGGAAGTTGACGCCCTGCCAAATAGCGCGCAGACAGCTCCGCCGCAGCAACAACAGCGTCGTCACGCAGGTAGATACCGTGACTCTGCTCGTAGATGGGGGCCAGTCCCCGCAAAATAGTGATCGCTTCGCTAACAGTAGGCTCGTTCAATTTCACGGGCTGAAAGCGACGCGCCAAAGCCGGGTCTTTCTCGAAGTATTTCTTGTATTCCACCCAGGTAGTGGCGGCGATGGTGCGCAATTCTCCCCGGGCAAGCGCCGGCTTGAGAAGGTTGGCAGCATCCGAGCCGCCCGCCTGCCCACCAGCACCTATCAGGGTATGCGCCTCATCAATAAACAATATGACCGGTACGGGCGAACCTTTCACTTCGTCTATGACGCCTTTAAGCCGCCTTTCGAACTCACCCTTAACGCTGGCACCTGCCTGCAGCAAGCCCATGTCCAGTGACAGTAATTCAACACCTTCAAGAGCCTGCGGTACTTCACCGCTAGCAATACGTAATGCCAAACCTTCAACTACAGCTGTTTTGCCGACACCCGCCTCCCCAACGACGATAGGGTTGTTCTTGCGTCGTCGGGCAAGAATGTCGACCATCTGCCTGATCGCGTCATCCCGACACAACACCGGATCAAGCTTTCCGTCTCGTGCCTGCTGCGTGAGGTTGTGGGTAAATCGGTTGAGTAGCGATTCATCTCTAGAAAACTTCGCAGCAGAAATGGAGTCCGTCTTTTCGGACAGCGCAAAATCTCGCAGGCGCTCGCCGTCAAGTCTCCCCAGCAGGGCGTAATAACGACTGCCCGCGTAGCGAATCGGGTTGCGTAGCAAAGCCAGAATCAGTGCAGCCTGATCCACCTGACTTTGCCCGAGCTCGAGAGTCGCGACCAGCAGTGAGTCTTGCAACCACTGCACCAGTTCGAGAGCAAACACAGGATTGCGCGACGCGCTGTCTTCGCACTTTGGCTGCAGCGCAGCCACTAACTCTGCGCCATCAACCTCAGCATCCATAAGCGCGCGACTTAACAGACCGTGCGGTCGCTCGAGCAATGTCAGCAAAAGGTCTTCGACCAGAATTTTGCTGCCGCCTCTGGCTACGCAACGTTCGGCCCCGGCCTCCAGATCGCGCCGCGTATCGGCATCCAATGCCTGAATGAGTTGCTGTAGGTCTACGTTGATCATTGTTTATCAATCCTTACGAGGTTACTGCCCAGAGTTACAACACCGTCGGCATCTTCTCGACCGAGCCAGGTTGTCCAGCCGAGGCGACAATCGCTTTGATCGCCAAGACGCAGGTCACGAATATCTTCTTGGCGTAGTGCCAAGCGAATGTCGTAGCTCAGAGGGTCGCGCAAGCTGAAGCGGACCAAAGCGCCGAGAGGCTGGTAGCCTGTTCCGATGGGCAAAAACTCATGAAAGCGCTGCCAACTCAATTCACGAATGTGAATTCGGAATTTGCCGCTGCGGTCGTTTACTCGCTCACCGAGCACGAGGTCCTGCCCCATCAAACTGTTCACCGCACCCAGTTGATTCAACTGATCTTGCAGAATGTCCACAACTCGCGGCAGGCATTGCTCAATGCCTAATTCAACATGTTTGAAGTAATAACGGAGCACAGCCTCAATCAAGGCTGCAGAGTGAGCCCGCAGACTGAGCAATCCCAAATAAGGTAAAAGGCGTTTCCAATTAATGTCCCGTGCTTCGCGGATGGGGATGCCAGCCAGCCCTATCAACGCAAATAGCCTTTGGGAAAAGGGGTCGACAGCGCCCTTTTGGAAACTGGCCCGGTAGCGATACCGTCGCCAGATTGGCGTTATCAACCGATGCAAACGATGGTTCAAAAGATCGAGGAACATCCGCGTTGGATTATCAGCATCGTTGTCCCCCAGCGACTGCTCTGCGTAGAAAGCGGGTAAAGGGGAAGCGGACCCTGACAACCCCAGCAGGTTTAAACGTATACGCGCACGTAATAACCCGTGCTCATGGAAATACTCCACGCGATCTATATCGCTACCGGGAAAACCCAGACCAGGATTGGCCTGAAACTCGATCTGGTCATATAGCTGATCTTCATTCAGGTGCGGATGCGCTTTTCGCAATACGTCCAAAGTCAGTAACACAGCCTGGAACACCGAATACTCACGTATCGCTTGGCTTAAATCGTTCAAAGCAGGGGCTGCAGACCCATACGCGGTTGCCATGCGTATACCTCCCCGGTGAGAGTTTTGATTCGAAGCTCATGAAACGAATTGAGGCTGGCGTACAACGCAAAAAATTCGTTGAGTACCGAAGCGAAGAGAAACACCTCCCCTTCGCAAACAAATTGCTCGACGTCGACAGTCAGCTCTGTACGCAATCCTCGCAACGGCAGCCCCTTGAACAGGCGATCAACTGGTTCGTGGCGAATGGACTTAAGCCCGGCGAGCATTTTCTGGGTGACATTTGCTGCGTTACGGTCGTAGTACTGCGCAAAGTCATACGTTTCGAGAATGACCTTCAACGCGTCAACATTTTCCAGTGAGAGATAGTTGAGCGACATGTTGCTGATCAATTTCCAGAGGAAATTCTCACTTATCGGTGGTGGATAATGAGCAGTACATGAAGTGATATTTCGAAAGCTGGCGTTACCCGGCGTGAGATCGCGAGCCACACAAATTTCTCCGGTTTTGAGGCGCACCGGTAAATTCTGGTTGGTACATATCAACTCGATAGACAGCGCTTCCTGTTCATCAGAATGACGGAAATCAAAACTTAAGTAGGTATCAAGGCCGCCGTGCAATGGGGAGGTGCGCTGACGGATGCTGTAATGCGGACTTCCCTCAGGTACATCAAAGCTGGGGTCATGTTTAAAGGACTCGAAAGGTACGTAATGACGCTCACCGGCAATGGATTGCAAATGACCAACAACACTTTCCACCGAGTAAACGCCACAGTGTTTACGCTCAGCCGCAGATGGCAGCAGTAAATATTCATCCTGCTTCCCATCAAGTCTGATTGGGAGCGCGTCCTGCGGAAATAAATTGACGATTGGCGTGCAATAGAGACGCACGTTATCCAACGTCGGTTGTGATCGCTGGATAGCATTCTTTTGAATACTGAACCGTAGCTCAAAGCCTTTGGCCTGCTCTATTACGCTGTCTGGCAGAGTAGTCAGAGCATCAAGCCCGCAAATGTCCACAAACAGGAATTTATCCTGAAAGGCGAAGAACTCCTGGAGGTATCGATATCCTCTAAAGGTATTCAACGGATATGGAATCAGCCCTTCGGATTCGGAAAAACCTACAGGTTGAACCGCTAACTTCGACAAGCTGATAGACAGGGCTTTATTGTCGAGACCTCGGAGCGGCTTACCCACTGAGTCCAGAGGGACGACATCGATAGTGGTCAGATTTCTCAGCAGATTGAGGTAGAGAGTCTGGCTAATGTAGCGTTCGCCTGAAAAGTGCAGGCGCAAACGCTCCAGCACCAGATCACCTAGATGACCATCGCCTAAAACCTTTAGCTGAAGGCTTAACAATGCCCCGTCGCCGCTTGCCGTGTAATTCAAGGCAACTAATTCAAGCGGTAAAACGTCAGTGACATAACAGGTTCGGAAGCGGCAAGTGACTCCATCGACGGGCTTACTGTCCACCGGCGTCTCGCGCTCAACACGCATGGCTGGACCGGTTTGCTGCAGTGCGTCGAATTGCAAAATGCTGAACGATGGCAGCGGACGCATGTAGTTGGGCCACAGCAATTGCATGAGAGAGTGGGTCAGCTCAGGCCACTCATCGTCGAGTTTTTGTCGTAAACGACCCGTTAGAAAAGCTACACCCTCCAACAGACGCTCAACATCCGGGTCTCGTCCACTTTGTCCGAGAAAGGGTGCCAATGCGGGATTACGCTCAGCAAAAGTACGACCTAACTGCCGCAAGGCAGTCAGTTCACTCTGGTAATAATCATTAAAAGACATCGTGGTACTTATCCCGGCACCATCAAAAAAGGCGCGCACAAAGCCATCAGCAACAAGTGCCGAGAAAGCGTTTAATCATGTTTCGTAACTTGCCAGCGCCTGGATAGGCTTAGCAGTTCTTGAGGATCGCTATTTGAGCCTTACATAATCAAGACCTGTCCAGATCCATTCAAAGCGGCTGAAAATCTGACGGGTCTCTTGATACCTGCTACCTCCAGCACCCCTTCAATCGCGAAGAACAAGCGAAACGGGTCGCTTTCACGCGGAATAGAAATGACCTTTACGCTATTCAACCGGGGCTCATAGAACGCAATAAAACGCTCTATAGCCTGACGAGCTTGGGTCAATGACTCATGCAGACTCAAGTTCATGTCATTTAAATCTGGAAGGCCGTAGTCAGGCAGCGTTTGCACACTGCCTGCCCGGGTGCTGAGCATTTTCGCAAGATGGGCAGCCACAGAGGCAACGACGCACTCCTCGTGCTCCATGCCGATACGATCCTCGGTATCACCCGCAAGGCGTTCGAAAAGGCTGCCGTATCCAGACATCGCTCGATCACTCTTTATCCAGCTTGCCTACCAGAGACAAGGTGAAATCTGCGCCCATGTATTTGAAGTGAGGGCGTACGTTGAGGCTAACGCGATACCAGCCTGGCTCACCTTCGACATCGCTGACGGCAATTTTGGCAGCACGCAGCGGACGACGACCGCGTACATCGGCGCTTGGGTTTTCCTGATCCGCAATGTATTGGCGAATCCACTTGTTCAACTCTTCCTCAAGGTCTGTGCGCTCTTTCCAGGAACCCAATTGCTCACGCTGCAAAACCTTCAGGTAGTGAGCAAGACGATTAATGATCATCAGATAGGGCAGCTGAGTTCCGAGCTTGTAATTGAACTCAGCGTCTTTGCCTTCCTCACTCATCCCGAATGACTTTGTTTTCTGCGCTGAACTGGCCGAAAAGAATGCCGCGTTGTCACTGCCCTTGCGCATGGTCAGGGCTATGAAGCCCTCTTCTGCCAATTCGTATTCACGACGGTCGGAAACCAGCACCTCAGTAGGAATTTTGGTTTCGATTTCACCCATGCTCTGGAAGTGGTGGAGAGGCAGGTCTTCGACAGCTCCACCGCTCTGTGGCCCGATGATATTCGGGCACCACCGGAACTTGGCGAAGCTATCGGTCAGCCGTGTTCCGAAGGCGTAAGCTGTGTTTCCCCACAGGTAATGCTCGTGACTGCCGGCAACATTTTCCGTGTACACGAAGCTTTTGACCGGATTCTCTTCCGGGTCGTAAGGATTGCGCAGCAAAAAGCGTGGCATGGTTAAACCAAAATACCGCGCATCTTCCTGCTGACGGAAGCTCTGCCATTTAGCGAACTGCGGACCATCAAAGTGATCCTTGAGCTCTTTCATATTGGGCAGCCCGGTGAAGCTTTCCAGACCAAAGAACTTCGGGCCTGCTGCTGCAATGAAGGGGGCATGGGCCATGCAGGCAACACTGGAAACGTACTGCATGGTTTTAACGTCGGGAGAGCTTGGGGAGAAGAAATAATTAGCGATAATCGCCCCAACCGGCTGCCCACCAAATTGCCCGTACTCGGCTGAATACACATGCTTGTAGAGACCCGACTGCATCACCTCAGGCGAATCCTCAAAATCGTCCAGCAGGTCCTGCTTGGAGACGTTAAGTATTTCAACCTTGATGTTCTCGCGGAAGTTGGTCCGGTCGACGAGCAACTGCAGACCACGCCATGATGCCTCCAAGGCCTGAAAGTCAGGGTGATGCAGGATCTCATCCATCTGGCGGCTGAGCTTGCTATCAATCTCTGCGATCATTCGGTCAACCATTGCCTTTTTAACGGGCTCCTGGCTGTTGTGCGGCTTGAGCAGCTCTTCGATGAAAGCGGCAACACCACGCTTCGCGATGCCGTAAGCGTCGTCATCCGGAGTCAGTTTTGTTTCGGCGATGATCTGATCGAGTATGCCGAACTCAGTGGTCTCAGCGTTTTGTTGCTTTATTGCACGGGTACTCATAAGAGTGGCCTCTTTATCGATTACTAACTCAAGCGTCCTTCAGGGCTGGGGCTTCCAGACCTAATTCGCCGAGCACTCGACTACGGGAGTCGTCATCTTCCAGAACGCTTTCAATCGCTTTGCGGAATGCCGGGGCATTGCCCAGCGGCCCCTTCAGGGCCATCAGTGCGTCGCGTAGCTCCATCAGCTTTTTCATTTCCGGTACGTGCTCGACCAGACTCGCTGGGTTGAAATCTTTCATCGAGTTGATACGTAAATCGATGGCCAGCTCCTGCGAGTCGTCCTCATCCTGCAATCGATTTGGCACGCTGAGAGTCAGACCGAGCTTCTGATTGGCCAGCACTTCATCAAAGTTATTTTTGTCGATGTTGATCGGCTTGCGATCCTCGACCTTGCGCTCATCCATTTGCTGGGTGAAGTCGCCCAGCACCATCAACTTCAGTGGCAGTTCAATTTCCTCCTGGGCGCTGCCGGTGGCAGGCTTGAAAGTAATATTGATCCGTTCTTTAGGGGCTACCGAGCCTTCTTTGGCCACAGCTTTTCTCCTTCACTGTTGAAGCCCTAGGGCTTATTCGAGCACCATCTCGATATCAAGGTGGCACAACCTGCGGTAAATCCCTTCTTTGCGCTCGCGAGCTTCGTGACCGGGCGGAAGCAAGCCATAGCAAGCATGCAAAAGCTGCAAGACCTCCAAGGCCAGACCCGGCTCCCAGAGATGCAACTCCGATCGCAATATTTGCTCGTCGAGAGCCTCCAATTGAGCCTTCGCCAGCTCGTATTTTTTGGCCTGATGGCACAACCGTGCGAGGCTTAACTGCCAGCAGAACTTTTCTCTTCCACCTTGCGCGTTCTGAAAACCTGACTTGAGCTTCTGTATTGCAGCCCTGAGTCCGCCTCTACGCAAAATGGCGATAGCCTCTTGAAGCGCTACATCCCAGGCGGGCGAGTTATCTGTAACCAAAACTTGTTGCGCGCCGCTTGTGGGCTCCAGATGAGGAGTAACACAGGCAGCGATCCAGTCACGAGTTGCCGCATCAGCGAACTCAGTACCGTCGTGAAATCGCAATTCGGCGACACCCGGCAGCCGCTGGAGAAACAACGCGAAATGGATCTCCAGTTCCCGCTTCGCAGCATCGGCGCCCAAAGCCTCCAGGCATTCCCAAACCAACCTTTGACCATCGAACCAGAAAGGTGCACGGGCAATACTCGTTTCCACCTGCACCAGCAGATCAGCGTACTGGCCTTGATCGAAGTGCAGCTGGTAACTCTTGAGCTTGTCGCCTGGAACGCCATGAAGATCAGTAACCCGCTCAGGGTTGTGCTGCGGGATGCTGTTAATCGATAACCAGCTCAACGTTCGATTCAGACGTAACGCCCGAGGATCTGTGGCTTTCTGACGTAGCCACCAGTTACACAAAAGCAGCGTGTTTTCCCGCTGGGCACGTAATGCTTGTTGTGCGTCCCTTTCGCTTTCGATGGAGGTAATGCCTGTGAACCATTGAGTCGCGATCTGCTTAACCTGAGCGACGACCGTGTCCACGGGGCCCACCTGTGGTCGACTGTCGGTAGCACGCTTCACCATATTCGCCAGACGCCTGCGCAATGGCAGAATCAATGGAGCCTCTTCACCCAGATGCTCTCTTAACGCAACGTCCAGGACTTCAAGCTGCAGAATCAGTCGCTCAAACAACTCAAGCTGGTCGCTGATCGGGATATTTGCGTGCAGAGCTTTCTCGAGCCGAGCAACCAACCAGTCAAGCGTCGCGGCACGCGTCCTGGATTTCCGAGGAAAGATAGCCACCCAGCGATGCGTACAAAAATCGCAGAGCATCTCCAGCCCCGCCACTAACCCAGCGAACGATTGAGTCTGATACAACGCCCAACTCAACCAACATGCGACACGTAAATCCTTGGACATGCCAGCGAGCAGCGCCTCACTACCCTCCAGCACCCTCTGCCAGTCGACCTGAGCCGTATCATGTAACGCCAACGGCTTTGAAAGCTCAGCCTCCAATGCTTCGAATTCAGGCGAATAACGAACATCTTCCCCGGCATAGTCATCTTCGGATACCGGGTTTTGGGCGAGTGCCAGATATCTGCGCGCAGCATCAGTTGAATACATAACTTCCAATTTCGGGAATGTAAAAAACCAGAGACAATGTCAATATTCGTAGAATTTAAGCGAGCACACACAAACAGACATGTTTAAGAATTAAACACCACACCACCCAATAGATTCATGACACTACCAGACCGAGACCAGAAACCTGTCACCGGCAACAATACTATCCAGCAAATCATTACACAGCAAGATGAAATTGTAATAATTTCATCGACTACTTGTCTTACATGTCGCGACGAAACTTCCTACAAACAACAAAATAAACAAACTACAGACCTGCATAAAAATCACAAGTAAAGTTCGGCGGCTTTTCGATAACAGCAGTAAAGCCAATTAAAACCCTATAGCTATAGTCATGATTTGCCAGGAGTGCACCGATGCCAACACCAGCGTATTTGTCCGTTGAGGGAACTACACAAGGTCTTATCACCTCCGGGACCTTCACCCAGGATTCAGTGGGGAATATCTACCAGGAAGGCCACGAGGATCAGATACTGGTTCAGGCCTTTGATCATCAGGTCATCATCCCTCGCGACCCTCAATCCGGCCAACCCACTGGGCAGCGGGTTCACAAACCGCTGATGATAACCAAGGTTTTCGACAAGGCCTCACCTCTACTGTTTACCGCGCTGACCACTGGTGAACGCCTGACAAAATGCCGCCTGGAGTGGTATCGAACGTCCGCAGAGGGTACTCAGCAGCACTACTTCACTATAGAGCTGGAAGACGCAATCATCGTCGATATAACCTCAACGATGCCTAACTGCCAGGACCCAGCCCAATCGCACTTCACTCACCTCGAAAATGTTTACTTTACTTATCGTAAAATAACATGGACTCATGAAGTATCAGGCACTTCTGGCTCCGACGACTGGCGCGTGCCTGTCGCAGCTTAAAGATCCTGCAATAAAACGACCTGACTCGCGAAGAATATAGCCTGATTAGATTGGCTGTTTAGATCGTGTAATTCTGCAACATATGGCCATTGAACATTCACCGCAGATGAAACAAACGGGGCCCAAGCCCCGTTTGCTACACCACCATCACTTAACCTTACTGTTCAAACTACTCACCAAACTCTCCAACCTCCCCACGCTACTGCGCAAGTTCGTAATCTCCTGCTGGAGGCTGCTGATCTCGCTGGAGCTTGAGGTGTTGTTCGGACCCGAATTGCGCTGGAGGTCGCTCAGCTGGCTTTGGAGTTTGCTGATGGTGCGATTTTGCTCGTCCATCTTGCTCTTGAGGTCGGACACATCGGCGGTACTGGATTGGGTGGTGGTGCCGTTGTTGCGTTTGAGTTCTTCGATCAAACGGCTTTGGGCTTTTACGGTTTCCTTGAGGGCGGCCAACTCACTGGCGTTTTGGCGGGAGTCTTCCTGCAGTTGCTGCAGGCTGATCAAGGCTGACTCGAGGTCGCGGGACGAGTCGACGTCCGCTGCCTCGGTGCGGCTGGCAACGGTGCTGCTTTGAGAAGTGGCAGTATTGGCGCTGGCGTCGACCGCGGCATGGGCCGGTGAGATAGCGAGAACACTGATCAGACATGCTGCAACTGAAAGGGGGAAACTCAAGAAAGCGGACTTACTAGTCATCACTAGGTTTTCCATAGGAGGTGCAGATTTGGCACAGCGCTACGACCGGTTTTTGGGGCTGAAGTTCTCGGCGTTGACGCTCTGGGGACAAACTTGGTAACGCATTAGCGGCCCTGTTCGTGTAGATACTATGCCATCCGGCAGACGTTCACGCGACGTCACTTCCTGATACTCGGACTTCCTTGACGCAGCCCGCAGCGGCTGGTCGTTGTTCGAATAGTGGAGTGATGTATGCGTAGATTGATCCTTCTCGGCACGCCGGCGCTGATGCTGACCATGGCAGCCTCTACAGCCCAGGCATATGAAGCCGGGGATATTATTATTCGGGCCGGTGCAGTAACTGTCGACCCACGAGAAAGCAGTTCCAGCGTGCGTGTTGATCGCGGAGGTCTGGCGGGCACGGATCTGGGCGGCAAGGCCAGCCTGGGCAGCGATACCCAGTTGGGTCTGAACTTCGCTTACATGATCACCAATCATTTAGGCATCGAGTTGCTGGCGGCCACGCCGTTTGAGCACGACGTGAATATCAAAGGCACTTCGGGCGGTATTGCGGATGGCAAGCTTGGCTCACTCAAGCATCTGCCGCCGACGTTGAGTCTGATTTACTACCCGCTGGACAACAAATCAGCCTTCCAGCCCTATGTGGGCGCCGGGATTAACTACACCTGGATCTACGACGAAAGCGTGGGCAGCAGCGCCAGTGCAGCCGGGTTCGATAACTTCCACGCCAGCAACTCATGGGGTTGGGCCGCACAAGTGGGCGCAGACTACATGCTCACTGACCGCCTGATGATCAATGCGCAGATGCGTTACATCGACATTGAAACCGACGCTTACGTCAGCAATACCAACCTTGGCGTCAGGGCCAAGGTGAATGTCGACGTGGACCCCTTCGTGTACATGGTGGGGCTTGGCTACAAGTTCTGAGATAACAGAGCAGAGCGTGGCATTAATGACGACACAACAAAAAACGGGCATCCAACGCAGGTTGGTATGCCCGTTTTTTCACTGCTCGCCTCCCGCCGAGGCGTACAGCTGGTAACTAGGGGTTAACGCTGTCTTTCAGGGATTTACCCGGCTTGAAGGCAACGGTGTTGCTGGCCTTGATCTTCACTGGCTCGCCGGTTTGTGGGTTTTTGCCAGTGCGGGCGCCGCGATGGCGTTGCAAGAAGGTGCCGAAGCCGACCAGGGTCACGCTGTCTTTGCGATGCAGGGCACCGGTGATTTCTTCCAGTACGGCATTAAGAACGCGATTGGCTTGCTCTTTGGTCAAGTCCGCCTTTTCAGCAATGGCGGCCGCTAGTTCTGGTTTACGCATATGAAGCCTCTTATACGGATTTTTGTTTTTATGTCCCGCGCCGCTCATGCAGAACGGTAGTCAGGTGACGCAACGGCTCTACGTTGCGGCAGACGGGAATGAGGATGGCACGCTGTTCTGGCGGACGCCAGTGGACCAATGGCCTTTATGGGGCCAAAAATGTGGCTTATCCGACAGAACGTCCAGTATTTATGCCAACAGGGCTGGAAGCGCCTTATTCAGAGCGAGTTTCTCCATCACTGCCGCTCCAGTCAGGGCATAGCCCAGGAGGTTGCCTGCAGGGTCGTGGCACAGCGCTCTGATGTCAGCGCCCTGCCCTTCAACGCTCCAGATAGCTTCGACGCCACGAGGCGGCGGCGACACAACGAGGGGACACACCGGGGTTTTTACGGTAATCGGCATGGGGCCGTATTTCACTGCGCTCGGAGTGCCCGCAAGAGTCTGGGCCAAGGCGCGGGCGCAGCTCATCAACGGCATGACATACAGCAGATTCAAGCCGTCCACTTCGGCACAGTCGCCCAATGCATAGATATTGGCATGAGAGGTTTTCAGCTCCCGGTCAACGATGATGCCGCGGCCAGTCTGCAAGCCTGCCGCCGCAGCGAGATCGACTCGTGGGCGCAAGCCGATGGCGGAGACCACCACATCGCACTGAATGACCTGCCCATCGGACAAGTGCGCTTCAAGGCCATCGGCAGTGCGTTGCAAGCGGGTCATCAGTGGACCGAGGTGGAAACGCGTACCGAGACTCTCCAGACCTGCTTGCACGGCAGTTGCGGCGGCGGGAGGCAATAAGGTCGGCATTACTTGCTCGCAAGGCGCCACAAGGTCAACTTCGTAGCCCCCCAGAATAAGGTCATTGGCGAACTCGCAGCCAATCAGCCCGGCACCGAGAATCAGCACCCGACGTTTGCCCGCTGCCGCAGCTCGAAAACGGGCGTAATCCTCAAGATCATTGATCGGGAAGACGGAGTCGCTGGCATCACCCTCTACCGGCACGCGAATGGTTTCGGCACCCCAGGCGAGGATCAGGTCGCGGTAGTAAACCGCCTCCTCGCCAATCCACAGGCGTCTGTGCCCAGGATCGATGCCACTGATGCGGGTGTGAGTACGCACTTCGGCCTTGAGTTGGTCGGCCATTGCGCCAGGTTCAGCCATGCTCAGACCATCGGCTTCCTTGTTCTTGCCAAAGCCGGTGGAGAGCATCGGTTTGGAGTAGGAGCGACCGTCATCAGCAGTGATCAGCAGCAGCGGCGTTTCGCCATCGAGCTTGCGAAATTCCCGAGCGAGGTTGTAGCCCGCCAGGCCAGTGCCAACAATCACAACAGGTGCGTTCATACGTACTTCCAAACCAGAGAGTAAAAATCGGATCAGCCGATTTCGATCATTTCGAAATCCATTTTGCCTACGCCACAGTCCGGGCATAGCCAATCTTCGGGAACATCCTGCCATGGAGTGCCCGGCGCAATGCCGTCATCCGGCCAGCCATCGGCTTCGTTGTAGATCAGGCCACAGACAATGCATTGCCACTTTTTCATCGTTATCTCTCATGTTTTCAGGCTAATTGGGGCGTACGCGGTCGTGAGGTGCCACGCTTGCGCCAAACTCAGGGCGTTTTGTACTGATCACGACGCTGACATGCAACCCCGGTGATCACTACAGGGCGTTGCCGGTCGTCGGCTGGCGGGGGCAATCATGCTAAGCTCGCGGCCTCAATCAGCCTAAAAATGCTTACCGTGACTGAGCAAAATCCCCCTGCCCACCCTGTGAACTGGCTTGAGCGCGAGTCGCTTGAGGTTGACGTCGAACCGTTGGTTCAGACGTGGCTGTTTCACCGGGACTCGTTGACCCGCCGCCTGACTACCTTGTCTTCCAACCATTTCAGTGTCACGCCGCTCGTCGAAGGCTGGCAAGCACTGCGCGACGATGAGTGTGTCGCGCTGGATCTGCCAGAGCAAAGCATCGGTTGGGTGCGCGAGGTCTATCTGCGCGGGCATGACGAGAAGTGGGTATTCGCCCGCAGCGTTGCAGCACGTAGCACGCTGCAGGAAAGCGGCCTGCACATGGATGAACTGGGCACGCGTTCACTGGGCGAGTTGTTGTTCTGTGATCCGGAATTCGACCGCGGCTCGCTGCAGGTCTGTCGTTATCCAGCGGCGTGGCTGCCCGTATCAGACGCCGCCGAAGGTTTATGGGGACGACGCTCATGCTTTAGCCGCGGCCCTCTGAAAATACTGGTGGCCGAAGTCTTCCTGCCGACGCTCTGGCAGACGATTCGCACCGTGGAGCACTGCTGATGTACTTGACGCTACTCAAATCCCTCAATCGCCTGAATCCGCGCATATGGGACTTCATCCAGTTGATGCGCGTCGATAAGCCGATTGGCATCTATCTCTTGTTGTGGCCGACGCTCTGGGCGCTATGGATTGCCGGTGAAGGTTCGCCGTCGCTGCTCAATATCGCGATTTTTGTGGTGGGTGTGTTCCTGATGCGTGCGGCGGGCTGCGTGATCAATGACTTCGCCGACCGCAAGGTCGATGGTCACGTCAAGCGCACTGAACAGCGGCCGTTGGTGAGTGGCAAAGTCAGTTCCAAGGAGGCGCTGGCTCTGTTTGCAGCGTTGGTGCTGGTGAGCTTCCTGCTGGTACTGCTGACTAATCCGACAACCATCTGGCTGTCATTTGGCGGGTTGGCATTGGCAGCCTGTTATCCATTCATGAAGCGTTACACCTATTACCCGCAAGTGGTGCTGGGCGCGGCCTTTTCATGGGGGATGCCGATGGCGTTCACTGCCGAAACCGGTAGTCTTCCCGCTGCTGCGTGGCTGTTGTACATCGCCAACCTGCTGTGGACAGTGGCTTACGACACCTATTACGCGATGGTCGATCGGGAAGACGATCTGAAAATTGGGGTGAAATCCACCGCTGTGCTGTTCGGCGATGCTGACCGGGTCATCATCCTGACGCTGCAAGGGTTGGCCCTGGGTTGCCTGTTGCTGGCCGGTGCGCGCTTTGAACTGGGGGCGTATTTCTACTTGGGTCTGCTGGTAGCAGCGGGATGTTTCGTCTGGGAGTTCTGGTCCACCCGCCATCGCGACCGTGACACCTGTTTCAAGGCGTTCTTGCATAATCATTGGGCAGGGTTGGCGATCTTTGTCGGGATTGTTGTGGATTATGCGTTGCGGTGATGCGGTAGCCCCGTGGGACCGAATTCATTCGGGAAGACGGCCGTTCAAGCGGCACATATGCAACAGATGCGCCGCCCCTTTCGCGAATGAATTCGCTCCTACAGGTATTGCAGTTGCGACACAGATGCTATGTGGCGCTACGGTTTGACGGTATGCCAGACGCCGCCCTTGCCATCGCCAGTGACATCCCCGACTTTCTTGTCATCCTTGTAGAAGTACAGCGGCTTGCCGCCATAGGCCCACTGTAATTTGCCGTCGTCGCGTTTGAGCTGCGTCCACTTCCCGGACGCTTGAGTGTTCGCTTCAGCGGCCAATGGCGGCCAGTTGATTGCGCATGTGTCGTTGCAAACGGACTTGCCTACCGAGTCCTTGTCAAAGGTGTAAAGCGTTTTACCGCTGTGGTCGGTGAGGTAGCCGTTTTCTCCGGTCATACCCGGCTCAGCAGCCATAACCAGACTGGAAGACGCCAGTGCCGCAGCCGCCATCAAGCCCATGAATGTCGATGAAATCTTGAGCATCGGTAGATCCTCTTTTTATGTGGAATCCGTTGTCGGACGAGACTGCACATTAGTCCTTAAAGAACGTGGCATGCTAGCCCCTACCCTGACTGTCACACGACTGCAATAATTCCGTTATCTAATGCGCCCCAAGACAGTTAAATGACAAGAGGTTCAAGCATGGTTGGCAGGAGCATTCTGATCGTTGACGACGAAGCGCCAATTCGCGAAATGATCGCCGTTGCATTGGAAATGGCCGGCTATGACTGCATGGAAGCAGAGAACTCTCAGCAAGCCCATGCAATCATCGTAGACCGCAAGCCGGACTTGATCCTGCTCGACTGGATGCTGCCCGGCACATCCGGTATCGAACTGGCCCGACGCCTGAAGCGTGATGAGCTGACCGGGGATATCCCGATCATCATGCTGACCGCCAAGGGTGAAGAGGACAACAAGATCCAGGGGCTTGAAGTCGGCGCCGACGATTACATCACCAAGCCGTTTTCTCCTCGCGAACTGGTCGCACGCCTCAAGGCTGTGCTGCGCCGTGCAGGCCCTACCGATGGCGAAGCGCCTATCGAAGTGGGCGGTCTGCTCCTCGACCCGATCAGCCACCGCGTGACCATCGATGGCAAACCTGCCGAGATGGGCCCGACTGAATATCGTTTGCTGCAATTCTTCATGACCCATCAGGAGCGCGCCTACACTCGCGGCCAATTGCTGGATCAAGTCTGGGGAGGCAATGTTTATGTCGAAGAACGTACCGTTGATGTGCACATTCGTCGGCTGCGTAAAGCCCTCGGTGACGCTTATGAAAATCTGGTACAAACCGTGCGCGGTACGGGCTATCGCTTTTCTACCAAAAGCTGACACCCTGCTCCTGGACAGACAGCTCAAACAGATCGCCGCAAACGAATGGCGCAACCGTCCGGTATGCGCTCGACATGGATGTACGTTTAATTGAATCAAAATTGGCATGGCACCCTGATCCGCCACATGCTGTTGCTGGTGACGGCCTGCCTCCTGGTCGGACTGATCAGCGGCGAATATGGCTGGAGTCTGGCCATCGGTCTGGGGCTGTATCTGGCCTGGACCCTCAAACAACTATTACGCCTGCACGAATGGCTCAGTAATCACCAGACCGACGAACCGCCGCCTGATGGCTACGGTTTGTGGGGCGAAGTCTTCGACAGCATCTATCACCTGCAACGCCGTGACCAGCGTGTACGCGGTCGTCTGCAAGCGGTGATCGACCGTGTGCAGGAATCCACTGCCGCCCTCAAGGACGCGGTGATCATGCTCGACAGCGAAGGCAACCTGGAATGGTGGAACCGCGCCGCTGAAACCCTGATGGGCCTCAAAACCCCGCAAGACAGCGGCCAGCCGGTGACCAATCTGGTGCGTCATCCGCGTTTCAAGGAATACTTCGAGCAGGACAGCTTCGCCGAACCACTGGAAATCCCTTCGCCCACCAATGACCGGGTGCGCATTCAGTTGCTCATCACTCGCTATGGCAACAACGAGCACCTGATGCTGGTGCGCGATGTCACGCGTATTCATCAGCTGGAACAGATGCGCAAGGATTTCGTCGCCAACGTTTCCCACGAACTGCGCACGCCGCTGACGGTTATTTTCGGTTATCTGGAAACCTTGCTGGATAACGTCGAAGAAGTGAACCCGCGCTGGGTGCGCGCCTTGCAGCAAATGCATCAGCAAGGCGGGCGCATGCAGACGCTGCTCAACGACTTGTTGCTGCTGGCCAAGCTCGAAGCGACAGACTATCCGTCGGATAACCATCCGATCGTCGTGAGCACATTACTCAAGACCATCACCAATGATGCGCAGGCGTTGTCCGGCAACAAAAATCAGCAGATCGACCTTAATATCGAAACCGGCGCGCTGCTCAAGGGCAGCGATACCGAACTGCGCAGCGCGTTTTCCAACCTGATTTTCAACGCTGTGAAGTACACCCCCGCCGAAGGCAAAATCCAGATCCGCTGGTGGGCCGACGAGCGTGGCGCGCACCTGAGCGTGCAGGATTCAGGGATCGGCATCGAAACCAAGCATCTGCCACGCCTGACCGAACGCTTCTACCGCGTGGACTCCAGCCGCGCCTCCAATACTGGCGGAACGGGTCTGGGCCTGGCCATAGTCAAACATGTGTTGCTGCGCCATCGGGGAACACTGGAAATCAACAGCGTGCCGGGCAAAGGCAGCGTATTTACCTGCCATTTTCCACCGATCCAGCTGGCCCAAGCCTAGTCTGCGACACCTCCGCCACTAGGCAAGCAGGCATTGAGCCGCTACATTGCGGCTCTTGTGCACCCAATATCGGTGCAGCAATAACCTCTCTCGCTAAAACGGAACCCGTAAAACTCCATCATGGACCCTTCCCCTGGTTTTAACCTCGCTTCACTGTTCGCCGATTTCGGCATGATTCTCTTCGCAATGGTTCTGGTCCTGCTCAACGGTTTTTTCGTTGCGGCAGAGTTCGCCATGGTCAAGCTGCGCTCAACCAAGGTTGAAGCCATTGCCGAAAAAAACGGCTGGCGCGGACACATCTTGCGCACCGTTCACAGCCAACTTGACGCTTATCTCTCCGCTTGCCAGTTGGGTATCACCCTGGCTTCGCTGGGACTGGGCTGGGTCGGCGAGCCGGCGTTCGCGCACTTGCTGGAGCCTTTGCTGGCGGCCCTGGGCGTGGACTCACCGGAAGTGATCAAAGGCGTGTCGTTCTTTACCGCCTTCTTCATCATCTCCTACCTGCACATCGTGATCGGCGAACTGGCCCCCAAATCCTGGGCGATCCGCAAACCGGAACTGTTGTCGCTTTGGACGGCGGTTCCGCTGTACCTGTTCTACTGGGCGATGTACCCGGCCATTTACCTGCTCAACGCCAGCGCCAACGCGATTCTGCGCATTGCTGGCCAAGGCGAGCCTGGTCCGCATCATGAGCACAGCTACAGTCGTGAAGAGCTGAAACTGATTCTGCACTCCAGCCGTGGCCAGGATCCGAGCGATCAGGGTATGCGAGTGCTGGCGTCCGCCGTGGAGATGGGTGAACTGGAGGTGGTCGACTGGGCCAACTCCCGGGAAGACCTCGTGACGCTGGATTTCAACGCGCCGCTCAAAGAAATCCTCGCCTTGTTCCGCCGTCACAAGTTCAGCCGTTACCCGGTATACGACGCCGACCGTGGCGAGTTTGTCGGTCTCCTGCACATCAAAGACCTGCTGCTCGAACTGGCGGCACTGGACCACATCCCGGAATCCTTCAACCTGGCCGAGCTGACGCGTCCGCTTGAGCGGGTGTCCAAACACATGCCGCTCTCGCGCCTGCTTGAGCAGTTCCGTCAGGGTGGAGCGCACTTTGCCCTGGTGGAAGAAGCCGACGGCAAGATCATTGGCTACCTGACCATGGAAGACGTGCTCGAAGTGCTGGTCGGCGATATTCAGGACGAACACCGCAAGGTCGAGCGCGGCATCCTCGCCTATCAGCCAGGCAAACTGCTGGTGCGCGGCGATACACCGTTGTTCAAGGTCGAACGTCTGCTGGGCATCGATCTGGACCACGTGGAAGCCGAAACCCTTGCAGGCCTGATCTACGAAACCCTCAAGAGGGTACCGGAAGTCGAAGAAGTGATGGAGTTCGAGGGCCTGCGGATCATCATTAAAAAGATGAAAGGTCCGAAAATCGTATTGGCTAAAGTGGTCAAGATTGATTGAGGCTGTCGCGTCGGCGTGACGACTGAGGTGCAAGTAAATTGGCAGATTCGAGCCTCAACAGCCAATATACTTGCACTTTTAGTACCGAACTCTCACTGCAGAGCTGATCCGGTCCCACAGGTGTTAACTCGGCAAACCTCTCAATTCCCACCCACCGCAAAATTAGGCAGGCTTTGCACCGGCTGTGCAAACTCGTAGGGGATGGACTCCAGCGCCAGGCCCACATTGCGCTGCACGACGAAGTGCAGGTGTGGACCGCTGCTATTGCCGGTATTGCCGGAGCGTGCCAGGGCGCTGCCTACGATGACGTGTTGACCTTCCTTGACGCTGACCGAGCCACGCATCAGGTGCAGATAAACGCCCATGGTGCCGTCGTTGTGCAGGATTCGCACAAAGTTGCCTGACGGATTCGAGCCTTTGCCGGTCTGGTCGTTTTCGATTTTGACGACCACGCCACCTCGCGCTGCAATGATTGGCGTACCTTCGGGCATGGCGATGTCCATGGCATAGCGGCCTTTGGGGCCATAGTGGCTGTACTTGCCGTTAGGGCCCTGACTCAAACGAAACGGCCCGCCCACCCACGGCAGTGGATACCGATACGCCAGACTCGTGCGTTGCGGATCACCCACGATAGAACGCAGTCTGGTTTTGTAGCTCATGGGCCTGCCGATGACTTTGGGACTCAGGACCGTGACCCGCTCATTGCCACGGGCCGGTATCGTGCGACGAATGGTCTGGTCGGCGACGCCAAGGACGTTCTTTCCGCCACTGATTTTCAGCTCAACCTCAACCGGCGCGTACAGGTCGTTACGGACATAAAGGCTGTCCACGCCTTTATCCCGCTTGGTGCTCAGGTGCACCTGACGCTCGATGTGCTCAACCATCCGATCCTTGAACACCACAACGGCTGCACCCGGCGTCGGGCGATCGGTGAACGAGACCACGCCGTTGGCATCGGTGAATTTGTAGATCGTCAGCGCCCCGGCCGTTTGCGCAGCCAGCAACAGAGCACACAGAATGAGTAAGCGCTCGATCATGGGATGGGTCTGATTTGTAAAGAAGATGAGGCAAGCCTACCAGCGATTCCTGCGAATGAGGACTCAGCTGTATCAATCGGGAACAGATCGGGCGTCAAGGAAATCGCGTCAGACGCCGACCATGCAGACGCGCGCTCAGCCTACATCTTTAAAATGCTGAATATGTAACAGCGAAATGCGGGCGGCACCCTACAAAACAATATCAACTTTCACACAACTAATCGCCTATAAGTTTCTTAACAAGGACATATAAATCAATAATTTTTCGTCCAGCAAAATTTGCCAGTCAATACCATTATTCCTAACCTCTGCAATACCCAAACCCACCACCAAAGCTTTACAGGACGGGGGCTGTGCAAATCAATTAAATACTGTCTACCAATAAAGGCCTGTTATCTTGCCTACCATTAAAAGTAAATCAGCTTATTCCCTCATTTTATTGGCAATTACCGGATTGCTTTCCCTACCCGCTCTAGCGGTCACCGAAGTCCGGTTCGGTATTGAAGCTGATGTCCCTCCCTTCGAAAGTCGCAATATCAATGGCGAATTGGTTGGGTTGAATATTGACTTGGGTAATGCGATTTGTGCGCGGATGAACGTACGGTGCGTATGGGTCGATCAACCCTATGCCACCAATATTGCCGCACTCCAGGCACATGCATTCGACGTGATCATGCCTATGACACCGACCGATGCACGCAAACAGCAAGTCGACTTCACAGATGTCATGTACCCACTCTCCAGCCGGTTGGTAGCGGCCAAAGGCTCGCTGCTTGAGCCCACAGCCGCAGCACTGAAAGGCAAGCGCATTGGCGTACTCAAAGGCACCAGCCGGGAGGCATTCGCTCTGGCTGCGTGGGCCAGTAAAGGAGTGGACATACAGAGCTTTGGTTTGAATGCTGAACTCATCGGCAAACTTCTGACCGGGGAGCTCGACGCGACTCTGCAGGACTCTATCGAGATTTCCGAAGCGCTACTGAGTAAGCCAGAGGGCAGTCGATTCGATTTCGCGAGCCCACCCATAACGGATCCGATGCTGGGTAGCGGAGTTGCCATGGCTGTACGTAAAAGTGATCAGACTCTCAAGCTCAAACTCAATGAGGCGCTTGCCACTCTGAAGGCAGATGGCACGCAACAAGCCATTGTCGAGCGCTACCTTGCCCCGATGTCCCATGGCATGACCAACGCCTCATCGCTCCAGTTCATGGGTGCGGGCGCAGGAAAGCCATTTTCACAAGCCGTTCGGGCCGGTGATTTTCTGTATTTGTCAGGGCTGCTGGGAGATGACGCCAATGGCCACTTCCCAGAAAGCACTGCCGCTCAGACGAAAGCGATCATGGACAACATGCGCAAGATTCTTGAGAGCAATGGATCATCACTCAAGGACGTCGTGAAATGCACGGTAATACTGGCGAACATCAAAGACTTTGCCGACATGAACAAGGTATATGCCGGCTACTTTGCAGCTGACCGCTTTCCCGCGCGGACGACTTTTGAAGCGGGCAAGCTAGTGGCCAACGGCAAGATAGAAATAGAGTGCATGGCGTACGTGGGACATAAATCACAGTAAGCCATGAGCCTGAAGCGGCCACCTGCGACTACTTGCAGCCTGGAAGGTAACCAAAAAACGCGGGGGCGACAGAAGTCGGTCCCGCGTTGTTATCGCACGACAACCTGGGCTGCTCCGAAAGACACTCCTTCAGGCAGCCGTCCTGATGCGAAAATCACGCACCCGGCGAGAAGTGCTTCTGCACCGTGCCGCGGGCGATCAGGCGGGAAATGTAGTCCAGCTTCTGCGCGTCCTGATCGGTGAAACGGAAGGTCACTTGCAGCCATTCGCTGTCAGGCTTCTGCTCAAAGGCAACGATCGCGTGAAGGTAGCCGTTGAGACGCGCCACTTCATTGCTCTCACCCTGCTCCAGATCGAGTACGGCCTGTTCAAGGATCTGCGGCAGGATCTCGCTGCGGCGCACCACCAACAAGGCTTCCTTGAGGGTCAGCGCCTTGATCACACAGCTCTGGATACCGCTCGGCAGACGCAACTGGCCCTGACCACGACCTGCAGGTTCTTTCGCTGCTGTTTTTGCGGGTACAGGCGGCGCCGCGGCAATGCCCCCAAAACCCGGAGCAGCGGTTGCAGCAGGGCTGGCCGTCGGACGAACCACCTCGGCCTTGCCGCCGGTCAGCGCGCTGAGCGAGTCATTGAGCGGCGAGTTCATGCGCGACGGCGCGGTGGACATCACGGCTTCGAGCTTGCCGACTTTGGCCAGGGCTTTCTTGACCTTGGTCAACAGCTGTTCGTTGGTGAACGGCTTGCCGACAAAGTCAGTCACGCCAGCCTGAATTGCCTGCACCACGTTCTCTTTGTCGCCACGGCTGGTGACCATGATGAAGGGAACGGTTTTCAGGTAATTGTCTTGTTCGCGGCACCAGGTCAGCAGCTCAAGGCCAGACATCTCCGGCATTTCCCAGTCGCACAGGATCAGGTCAAATTCTTCGCGGTTCAGGGTGACCTGAGCCTTGCGACCGTTGACGGCGTCCTCGGTGTGAATACCGGGAAAATAATTGCGCAGACCTTTCTTAACCAAATCGCGAATGAAAGTCGCGTCATCCACAATCAAAACACTGATCTTACTCATCGACGCTCCTGCGGGTGTGTCGCCACTGCTGGCGAACCGCGTTGATGCTGAACACACCCTATATTTCGGCAAGCATAGCGCTGGCTGATGGCCAAAGGCCAACCTGTTTGACGGCGCCAGGACATTTAATTCGCGGGCGGCTGGAAGTTGTTAATCCCGAGAACAAAAACGCCCAGCTGCGAGCTGGGCGTTTTTTCGCAGGCAATCTTACTTATCGTCAGATTTGTCCGGAACATTAGCGCTTTCGCTACTGATCCCCTGCACCTCTTCTTTCATGCGCTTGAGGCCCATGTGCCGTACGTCGGTTCCGCGCACGAGGTAGATGACCAGCTCGGAAATATTCCGGGCGTGGTCGCCGATACGCTCCAGCGAACGCAGGACCCAGATCACATTGAGTACCCGGGAGATCGAACGCGGATCTTCCATCATGTAGGTCGCCAGCTCGCGCAGGGCCGTCTTGTATTCGCGGTCGATGATTTTGTCGTACTGAGCCACGGACAGCGCCAGCTCGGCGTCGAAGCGAGCAAACGAATCCAGGGCATCGCGAACCATGTTGCGCACCTGATCGCCGATATGACGCACTTCGACGTAACCACGCGGTGATTCGCCTTCTTCGCACAACTGAATGGCACGACGTGCGATCTTGGTCGACTCATCACCGATGCGCTCCAGGTCGATTACCGACTTGGAAATGCTGATGATCAGACGCAGGTCTGAAGCCGCCGGCTGACGACGCGCCAGGATACGCAGGCATTCTTCATCGATGTTGCGCTCCATCTGGTTGATGCGGTCGTCGACTTCACGAACGCGCTGGGCCAGACCGGAGTCCGCTTCGATCAAGGCAGTCACGGCATCGTTGACCTGCTTCTCGACCAAACCGCCCATCTCGAGCAGATGGCTGCGTACTTCTTCAAGCTCAGCGTTGAACTGTTGCGAGATATGATGCGTGAGGCTGTCTTTATGAATCATGCTTGGTGTCCTTGGAACGTCCGGTTAAGTGCGAAAACGCAGCGGTGCTTCAGGGTTTGAGCAGGACCTAGCCGTAACGACCGGTGATGTAATCTTCAGTCTGTTTTTTAGCCGGGTTGGTGAACATCGTGTCCGTGTCACCGAACTCGACCAGTTTGCCCATGTACATAAACGCGGTGTAATCCGAAACCCGTGCAGCCTGCTGCATGTTGTGAGTAACGATCACAATGGTGTATTTGGATTTCAGTTCGTAGATCAGTTCTTCAACTTTCAACGTCGAAATCGGATCGAGCGCTGAACAGGGTTCGTCGAGCAGCAGGACTTCCGGCTCCACGGCGATGGTCCGGGCGATCACCAGACGTTGCTGCTGACCGCCGGAAAGACCCAGCGCTGATTCATGTAGACGGTCTTTGACCTCGTCCCACAACGCTGCGGCCTTGAGTGCCCACTCGACAGCTTCATCGAGTACGCGCTTTTTGTTGATGCCCTGGATCCGCAAGCCATACACCACGTTTTCGTAGATGGTCTTGGGGAACGGGTTGGGCTTCTGGAACACCATGCCGACACGACGGCGCAGTTCGGCGACGTCTTCACCTTTGGTGTAGATATCGTGCCCGTACAGATTGATTGCGCCTTTTACGCTGCAACCATCGACCAGATCGTTCATGCGGTTGAACGTGCGCAACAACGTCGACTTGCCACAGCCGGACGGACCAATGAAGGCCGTCACACGCTGCTTCGGAATATTCAGGCTGACATCGAACAATGCCTGCTTGTCACCGTAGAACAAGTTCAAACCCGGCACTTCGATAGCCACGGTCTCGTCAGCCAGATGCAAGCCTGACTTATTGCGCCCCAGGGCCGACATGTTGATGCCTCGTGCCGGGTTTTCATGCTGCATGGAATTGCTCCCTACGCTAACCAAATTCATTTGAACGTCGGTAGGAGCGAACTTGTTCGCGAGGCATCGAACCTGACACACCGCCTCGCGAACAAGTTCGCTCCTACCAGCTCCTGGTTGCCGCACGACAGCACGGCCACAGACCGTCAACTGTCCAGCGCTTTGTATTTCTCGCGCAGGTGGTTACGAATAGCCACCGCCGACAGGTTGAGCAAGGCAATCACTAACACCAGCAACAGAGCGGTGGCGTAAACCAATGGTCGTGCCGCCTCGACGTTGGGACTCTGGAAGCCCACGTCGTAAATATGGAACCCCAGGTGCATGATCTTCTGATCCAGATGCAGGTAAGGGTAGTTGCCGTCCACCGGCAGCGACGGAGCCAGTTTGACCACGCCCACCAGCATCAATGGCGCCACTTCCCCAGCTGCCCGGGCCACCGCCAGAATCAGGCCGGTCATCATGGCCGGGCTGGCCATGGGCAGAACAATCTTCCACAGCGTCTCGGCCTTGGTCGCACCCAACGCCAGTGAGCCTTCGCGAATGGTGCGCGGGATACGCGCCAGGCCTTCTTCAGTCGCGACGATCACCACCGGCACAGCCAACAGTGCCAACGTCAGCGACGCCCAGAGCAGGCCCGGCGTACCAAACGTCGGCGCAGGCAGGGCTTCGGGGAAGAACAGCTGATCCAGAGATCCGCCCAGCACATACACAAAGAATCCCAGTCCGAACACGCCATAAACAATGGCCGGAACGCCTGCGAGGTTGTTCACGGCAATGCGAATCAAGCGAGTCACCGGACCTTGCCGGGCATACTCACGCAAATAAACCGCCGCCAGTACACCAAACGGCGTGACGATCACCGCCATGATCAGGGTCATCATCACCGTGCCGAAAATCGCCGGGAAAATCCCGCCTTCGGTGTTGGCTTCCCGCGGGTCCTCGCTGAGGAATTCCCAGAGTTTCTTGAAGTAAAAACCCAGCTTGGTCATCGTGCCCATGGCGTTAGGCTGATAGGCATGCACGACCTTGCCCAGGCTGATTTCGACTTCCTTACCATTGGCGTCGCGCGCCGTGAGGCTGTCGCGATCAAACGCCTCGTGGAGCGAGGTCAGACGCTCTTCGATAACCTTGTAGCGACTGTCCAGTTCGGCGCGCTCGCTGGCCATGTCAGCCTGGGCCTGCGCATCGAGCGCGCCGTTCAGCTCCAGCTTGCGAGCCTGCAGACGCAACCGCTCAATACCGTGGTTGATCGCGCCTACGTCTTTCTTTTCAAGCTGGTAGAGCTCGCGAGCCAGACCCTCGACACGCTTGATACGCTCTTGCAGCGTCGGCCAGGCCGCCTCGCCTTCAGCGACGACCTTGCCGCCTTCTTTGACGTTGACGAGATAGCCGTAAAAATTGCCCCATTCACGGCGCTCGATGGTCATCAGCTCGGGCGGCAGGCTTTGGTTGGATATCCATTCGCCAACGACCCAGGTGAAATCGCTGGGATTGACGTCACGGTTACCGACCTTGACCAGCTCACGGGTCATGAACTCCGGGCCATCTTCCGGCACAGGCAAACCCGCCCCCTTCAGGCGGGCGCGAGGGACTTGCTCTTGCTCGACGACTTCGCCGATCAGAACGTGTTTCTCCTGATTGGGCACATCGTATTGCGCGTACATCAGATCGGCTGGCCAGAAGTGACCCAGACCGCGCACAGCAATCACCGACAACAAACCCAGCGTCATGATGACCGCAATGGATACCGCGCCCGCACTCATCCAGACGCCAGGGGCGCCTGTTTTAATCCAGCTCTTGAGGGAGTTCTGTTTCACGAACTTCTACCTTCCTTAGAGAGACGAGTATTTCTTGCGCAGGCGCTGACGAATCAGCTCTGCGAGGGTGTTCATCACAAAGGTGAACATCAGCAGCACCAGCGCTGCGAGGAACAACACTCGATAATGACTGCCACCCACTTCCGACTCAGGCATCTCCACGGCCACGTTGGCCGCCAGCGTGCGCATCCCCTCAAACAGGTTCATGTCCATGATCGGCGTATTGCCCGTAGCCATGAGCACGATCATCGTCTCTCCGACCGCACGGCCCATACCGATCATCAGCGCCGAGAAAATCCCCGGGCTTGCGGTAAGGATGACCACGCGGGTCAGGGTCTGCCACGGCGTAGCGCCGAGTGCCAGCGAGCCCAACGTAAGACCGCGGGGCACGCTGAACACCGCATCCTCGGCAATCGAGTAAATATTCGGAATCACGGCAAAGCCCATGGCGATGCCGACCACTAATGCGTTGCGCTGATCGTAGGTAATGCCCAGATCGTGGGAGATCCACATGCGCATGTCACCGCCGAAGAACCAGTTCTCCAGATGCGGGCTCATGCTCAGCGAGAACCAGCCCACCAGAAGCACAACCGGCAGCAGGATTGCACTTTCCCAGCCATCGGGAACCCGCAAACGAATCGAGTCAGGCAAGCGGCTCCAGGCAAACCCGGCGAGCAGAATGCCGATGGGCGTCAGCAGCATCAGGCTGAACACACCCGGTAAATGACCTTCCAGATACGGCGCCAGAAACAGCCCTGCGAAGAAGCCAAGGATCACTGTCGGCATCGCTTCCATCAGCTCGATTACCGGTTTGACCTTGCGGCGCATCCCGGGGGCCATGAAGTAAGCGGTGTAGATCGCGGCGGCAACCGCAAGAGGCGCAGCCAGCAGCATGGCGTAGAACGCAGCCTTGAGCGTGCCATACGTAAGCGGTGCCAGGCTCAGCTTGGGCTCGAAATCGCTATTGGAGGCGGTGGACTGCCAGACGTATTGAGGCGAATCGTAATTCTCGTACCAGACCTTGCCCCACAATGCGCTCCAGGACACTTCCGGGTGCGGATTCTTCAAACTCATCGGCCGCAACGCACCGCCCTGCTCTACCAGAATCTGGTCCGCACGCGGCGACATAGCAAAAATACCCGAACCGTCAGCGACTTTTTCGACCAACAACGTGCGATGCGCGGTGCTGTGGAAAACGCCGAGCTGACCCGATGCATCCAGTGCGATGAAGCCCTTACGCCGCTGCTCGGCAGTGATCTGGGTAATCGGCGCAGTGCCCATCCTGAAGTCGCGAATATGCATGAAGCGCTGTTCTCCATCGACGTCACGGGCCATGAACCACTGGGCCATCCCGCCTTTGGAGTTACCTATGATCAACGAAATGCCACCCACCAGCTGAGTGCTGGCGGTGATCTCGGCATTGCCGTCTTCAAGCAGTTTGTAACGGCCATTGAGCGTGCGATCACGCAGGCTGAACACGTCGGCCTGGGCACGACCATTGATCACATACAGCCATTGCTGGCGCGGATCGATGTAGATGGCTTTCACAGCCTCGGACATCTGCGGCAACTGAATACGGCTTTGCTCGCTGGTGACCTCGCCGGTCATCATGTTTTCTTCTTTCGCCAGCGACAAAACGTGCAATTGCACGCCGGTGGTGCCTGCGATCAGCAGCTTCTCGCCATTGGCATTGATGCTGACATGCTCAACCGCCTGCCCCCCTTCATCCAGCACCAATGGTGCTTCGCCGTAAGGCCAGGTGATGCTCGGCGTGATGGTTTTATGGTTGTTCGGGTAAGTGACAAGGTAACTGTGTCTGAACGCCAACACTTGACCATTGGACAGGCCCAACGCAATCAGCGGCGTGCCGGGTTGATCCTGACCAATCGAAGCCACGCGCACGCCCGCAGGCAGCGGCAGGCTGACGCGTTTGATTTCGGCGCCGTCCGCGATGCCGAAAAACACGGCTTCGCCCTTGTCGGAAATGCGCATCCCGACCTGATTCTGCTCTTCGACGGTCAGCATCAGCGACTTGCCCGAGTCGTTCAGCCAGGCAGGCTTCAGCGCGTCTTCCTTGGTCAGGCTTGCGCCCTGAAACAACGGTGCAACCACATAGGCCAGATAAAAGAAGATCAGGGTGATAGCCGCGAGCACGGCAAGGCCGCCAATGGCGACGTACCAACGGGTCAGACGGTCCTTGAAAGCGCGTATGCGGCGCCTGCGTTGCAGCTCAGGCGTATTGAAATCAATGCGCTTGGCAGGTGAATTCTGATTCATCGATGAATTGGCCAGATCATTCATGCGCACACCCTAGCCGCCCTGTATGACAAAAACATTACAGCGGGGTGACGCAAAAAAGCCCGCCACCTACGATCATGGCAGCGAACTGTTCAGTTAACGGTGGGCCTGATTAGAACAGATCCCACCGTAACCCGGATTATTTTGCAGCAGCTTCCTGCAGGCCCAGATCGGTCAGCGCCTTGGTTACCACTCTGGGTGGCAGCGGGATGTAGCCGTCTTTCATGACCACTTCCTGACCCTGCTTCGACAGGACCAGCTTGATGAACTCAGCCTCCAGCGGAGCCAGCGGCTTGTTTGGGGCCTTGTTGACGTAGACATAGAGGAAGCGCGACAGCGGATAAGTACCATTCAAGGCGTTGGCTTCATTGTCTTCAACGAACTCGCCACCGTCTTTCTTGGCCAACGGCACGGTTCGAACGCTGGACGTTTTATAACCAATGCCCGAGTAACCAATACCATTGAGCGAGCTGCTGATCGAGCTGACGACCGATGCCGAACCTGGCTGTTCATTGACGTTGGCTTTGAAGTCGCCTTTGCACAGAGCCTCTTCCTTGAAATAGCCGTAGGTGCCGGATACCGAATTACGACCAAACAACTGGATCGGTTTGTTCGCCAGGTCGCCGGTGATGCCCACATCGCCCCAGGTCTTGGCATCCGCGTTGGCACCGCACAGGCGGGTGACCGAGAAGATGGCATCCACTTGCGCCATGGTCAGGCCCTTGATCGGGTTGTCCTTGTGCACGAAAACCGCCAGGGCATCGACTGCAACCGGGATCGCAGTGGGTTTGTAGCCGTATTTCTGTTCAAACGCCGACAGCTCGCCGTCTTTCATCTTGCGGCTCATCGGGCCCAGGTTCGCCGTGCCTTCGGTCAGCGCCGGTGGCGCAGTGGATGAGCCAGCCGCCTGAATCTGAATGTTTACGCTTGGGTATTCTTTCTTGTAAGCCTCGGCCCACAGCGTCATAAGGTTCGCCAGGGTATCGGAACCCACACTGGACAGGTTGCCCGAGACACCCGACGTCTTCACGTACGGTTTGATCGCCGGATCAACAGCAGCAAACGCATTGGCGGTAGCGACGCCAGCGGCAACGAAAGTGAGGGCGGTGATCAAACGCTTTAAAGTCATACCTTGCTCCGAGCGAGGTGAAGAAATAGGTCCGTTGGCCCGAGTATTGGCCGGACGCGTGACGACTCTATGACTTAATTGTGACAATTAAATGAAAGACCGCCACCCTGCTCAGGAATGGCGGCCTTGAATAGCACGCGGCATGAAACGGAAGTCTTCAGACTCGACCGATCAGCGCTTTTTGGCGATCAGGTAGCAGCCAATCAGCATGCCCAGCACGCATAGAATTGCTACATACCAAGCGGGGGCCATAGGGCTGGATTTGAGCATGAGCGTCACGACCATCGGCGTCAGGCCGCCAAAAATCGCGTAAGCCAGGTTGTACGAGAACGACAACCCCGAGAAACGCACCACTGCCGGGAATGCCTTGACCATTACGTACGGCACTGCGCCAATGACGCCAACGAACAGGCCGGTCACTGCATACATCGGGAACAGCCAGTCAGGATTGGCCGCCAGTGTGTGATACATGGTCCATGAGCTGATCAACAGACCCAGGCTGCCAAACAGGAACACCCGGCCAGCACCAATGCGGTCAGCCAGTGCGCCCGAACCGATGCAGCCCAAGCTCAGGAAAACGATTGCCAGGCTATTGGCCTTCAGGGCCACAGCAGCCGGGAAGCCGAAGGTCGCGCCTTGCAGGATAGTCGGAGTCATCAGAATAACGACGATGATCCCCGCTGACAGCAACCAGGTCAGCAGCATCGAGATAGCAACTGCACCGCGATGATCACGCAGCACCGACTTGAGCGGTACTTCTTCGGCCAGGGCTTTGCGCAGTTGCAGTTCGGCGAACACCGGCGTTTCGTGCAACCAACGGCGCAGATAGACCGACAACAGGCCGAACACACCACCGACCAGGAAAGGGATACGCCAAGCGTAATCGGACACTTCAATCGGGGTGTAGATGCTGTTGATGAGGGTCGCCATCAGGGAGCCCAGCAGAATGCCGGCCGTCAGACCACAGGTCAGCGTACCGCAGGCATAACCGATGTGACGCGCAGGAACGTGCTCGGACACGAAAACCCAGGCGCCCGGCACTTCACCGCCAATGGCTGCGCCCTGAATGACGCGCATCAGCAGAAGCAGGATCGGCGCCAACATGCCGATCTGGGCATACGTTGGCAGCAGACCCATGATCAGCGTCGGCACCGCCATCATGAAAATGCTCAGGGTGAACATTTTCTTGCGCCCCAACAGGTCACCGAAGTGCGCCATGATGATGCCGCCCAGAGGGCGCGCCAGATAACCAGCAGCGAAAATACCGAAGGTCTGCATCATGCGCAGCCACTCCGGCATGTCTGCCGGGAAGAACAGCTTGCCGACCACCGCCGCGAAGAACACGAAAATGATGAAGTCGTAGAACTCAAGCGCGCCGCCCAACGCGGACAGCGACAAGGTCTTGTAGTCGTTGCGGGTCAGCGGGCGCGAAGGCTGCGCGGTACTCGAAGGCACAGTTGACATGAACAATACTTCTCTAAGGAGGCTTCTCTTGAATAGGGTTAGCGACAGTAAAGCAGGTTACGGCGGGGTGGCCTGCAACTGCGATTGTCCGGAGCAACTGTGCGGATAGGCACCAAAATTGCGTGACACAGGCAGTCATGCCGCCTTGTCGGGTCCGGCACGATAGCAAATTGTTTCAAAAAGCACACAGCCTGATGCGTATATCGTCGAAATCAGTACTCGATGGTCGTTTCATGACGCGTCGCCCGATATACTTGCAGACCGTCGGATTACTGTCGGTTGTGTGTCGGAATGTAGCGCACCAGCCTCAGTCAGTCGGGGGTGCTGTGCGAAATCAGCTGTCATTCAGCCGCTTTCGCAGAGTTTCCCCTTCAGGTGTTCCACCTGCGCTGAACGTTTTTTATTCACGCAAATGGTTTTGAATGGCGCCTGCCAACCGCGGCAACAATACTAAGAGTCATGGGTCAGAGGCACCCTAGGCATGATCGAGTTCGAACAAGAAGATCCAATCCCGCAAGGCGATCTCGCTTTGCAAATCACCGCACTACCCCGCGAAACCAACGGCTTCGGCGATATTTTCGGCGGCTGGCTGGTATCCCAGATGGATCTGGCAGGCACCGCTATGGCCAGCAAGATCGCTGGCGGGCGCGTTGCCACTGTCGCCATTGATCGTATGGCGTTTCTGGTTCCGGTGGCGGTAGGCGCACAGCTGTCCTTCTATACCCAGGCACTGGAAATCGGCCGCAGCTCCATCCAGATGATGGTTGAAGTCTGGAGCGATGACCCGCTCTCCAGCGAATGGCGCAAAGTGACTGAGGCGGTGTTTGTGTTTGTGGCCATTGATGGCAGCGGGCGCACCCGGTCGGTTCCGGCGCGGCGCTGAGGCTGTGTAATTTGTAATTGTAGGAGCTGCCGAAGGCTGCGAAAGGGCTATTCCTGAAACACCGCGATTCGCAGCCCTCGGCAGCTCCTACAGTGAATACACTCCAAAGAAGGTAAGGCTGGCTGGAGAAAGGTAAACTCATCGACCTGGACACGGTCCATTTTGTCTTAGTCTTTGTTTGAGAGTTCTTTATATGCCAACGCCCCAGGTCGAATCCGTCACCATCGATGAGCTTAACTGCTGGAAAATCAGCCACGGTGAAGCTGAACTCGTTGTCGCCCAGCAAGGTGCGCATATCGTCAGTTACAAACTGGCCGGGCAGCAGCCGCTGATCTGGTCCAATGATCAGGCAGTTTTCAAGAAAGGCACCCCGATTCGTGGTGGTATGCCTGTTTGCTGGCCTTGGTTCGGCAATCTTCAGCGCAACCCGGAAAGTGTGCAGGCCATGCGCGTGAGTGACGAGCCCGCCAAGGCTCATGGCGAAGTTCGCGCCATCGACTGGGAATTGATGGGTATGGCCGAAGATGACGACGCACTGATCGTCGATTTCATTCAGCCCAAAACGGAAGGCAAGCTGCCAGGCTGGCCGCATAACGTGGGCCTGAAACTGAGCATTCGTCTGGACGAAGCGCTGAACGTCAGCCTCGTCAGCTACAACTCCGGCACTGAAACCGTGAGCTTCAGCCAGGCATTGCACACCTACTTCGCTGTCAGCGATGTACGCGAAATCAGCATCAAAGGCCTCGACGGCGTGCGCTATATCGAAACCCTGGAAAACTGGGAAGAGCGCAAGCAGTCCGGCGATGTGAAATTCGCAGGCGAGACCGACCGCATTTACCTCAACACCCCGGACATGCTCAGCATTGTCGACCCGACATGGCAGCGCAAAATCCACATCTGCACCAATGGCTCGAAGTCAGCCATCGTGTGGAATCCGTGGATCGAGAAAACCAAAAGCTTCAACGATATGGCCGCTGATGGATGGCAGGGCATGGTCTGCGTCGAAACGGCCAACGTGCTGGACGATATCGTGACGCTGGAGCCGGAACAGATGCATGTGCTGGATGTGAGTATCTGGGCTGAGTCTTTGTCGGAAGCCTGATTTCCGTAGGAGCGCGCTTGCCCGCGATGAACGATAAACTCGGTCTGTCTGACTAACCGCGTAATCGTTCATCGCGGGCAAGCGCGCTCCTACCGGCCTGCATAAGCCCTACAAATCCGCCTCAACCACCACTCGCGCTTTCTCTGCATCCATTGCATAAGCGGCATCAGCCAGGTCATTGCTGACCTTTTCAACCTTCAATTTGCCAACCACCCACAGCGGCGTGTAGATGTCTTCGATCTTCAGGCCTTTGGGGTAGCGCACCAATACCAGTTGGTTGGGCGGTGGTGGCGGGACGTGGATGCAGGCGCCGGGATACGGCACAAGGAAAAACAGCGTGCTGTGACCCTTGGCATCCGTTTCGAGTGGTACTGGATAACCGCCAAGACGCACTTCCTTGCCGTTCATGGCCGGTACGGTCTTGGCTGAGTACATGACGGCAGGCAAACCCTTGCTTTGCTTCAATCCACCTTTGCTATCAAACGTCCCTTGGGCTTCCGGGGAGTTGTGATCGATTTCAGGCATGGCTTCGAGGGCTTTCTGATCAGACTTGGGCATCAGGTCCAGCCAGTCGGTTTCAGGGATTTCAGCGCGGGCCAGGCCGCAGATCAGAAGCAGGGGGATAACTAAGAGACGACGCATCGACAGGCTCGGCAAGAATGGGAAGTTGAATAACTGCCCGGCATTCTAGCCCTCTGCGTGCCGGAACGCAGAGGGCCGTTGAACATCAGCTTTTCTTTTTGATCAGGCCGAAGATCACCAACAGTACGATTGCGCCGACCAATGCACCCAGGAAGCCTGCGCCTTCGCCTGCCTGATAGATGCCCAGCGCCTGACCGCCATAAGTGGCCGCCAGCGAACCGCCGATGCCCAACAGAATGGTCATGATCCAACCCATGCTGTCGTCGCCTGGCTTGAGGAAACGCGCCAACAGGCCAACGATCAAGCCGATGAAGATGGTTCCGATAATACCCATGCCGTTTTCCCTCTCAAATAAGTGATATGCCAAAGCTTGGTCAGCCATTGGCATCACGCTATCAGAGAGGTGCGGGGTTGGAATGGTTCAATCAGCAACCTTGTTGGAGCGAGGCTTGCCCGCGAATCGATCAACGCGGCGTTACAGATGTACCGTGTTATCGTTTTTCGCGGGCAAGCCTCGCTCCAACGGCTGTTTATTTTTTGATCAGCGCTTCAACCAGCTTCACCTGGCGATCCAGCGTTGCGCGGTCTGCGCTGCGCACGGTGGCGTGGCCCACTTTACGGCCCGCTTTGAACGCTTTGCCGTAGTGATGCAGATGGCAGTCATCAATGGCAGTCACTTTATCCACAGCGGGCACTTCACCGATGAAGTTGAGCATCGCGCTCTCCCCCACTTTGGCGGTAGAGCCCAGCGGCAAGCCCGCAACCGCCCGCAGGTGGTTTTCGAACTGGCTGCACTCAGCGCCTTCGGTGGTCCAGTGCCCGGAGTTGTGTACGCGAGGCGCGATTTCGTTGGCTTTGAGGCCGCCATCGACTTCAAAGAACTCGAAGGCCAGCACGCCAACGTAATCGAGTTGCTTGAGTACACGACCGGCGTAGTCTTCAGCCAGGGCCTGCAGCGGATGATCGGTGCTGGCGATGGAAATACGCAGGATGCCGTTGTCGTGGGTGTTGTGCACCAGCGGGTAGAAACGGGTTTCCCCGTCGCGAGCGCGTACGGCGATCAACGACACTTCACCGGTAAACGGCACGAAGCCTTCCAGCAGACAGGCAACGCTGCCCAGCTCCGCGAAAGTACCTTCAACGTGAGCGGCAGTGCGCAGGACTTTCTGACCCTTGCCGTCGTAACCCAGCGTGCGGGTCTTGAGCACCGCAGGCAGGCCGATAGCGGCGACTGCAGCGTCCAGATCGGCCTGGGACTGAATGTCGGCAAACTCAGGCGTCGGGATGCCCAGGTCTTTGAACATGCTCTTCTCGAACCAGCGATCACGGGCGATGCGCAGCGCTTCGGCGCTCGGATAAACCGGCACGAACTGCGACAGGAACGCCACGGTTTCAGCAGGCACGCTTTCGAATTCGAAGGTCACCAGATCCACTTCGTCAGCCAGCTGACGCAGGTGATCCTGATCGCCGTAATCGGCACGCAGATGTTCGCCCAATGCGGCTGCGCACGCGTCTGGCGCAGGGTCCAGAAAGGCGAAGTTCATCCCCAGCGGGGTTCCTGCCAGGGCCAACATGCGGCCCAACTGGCCGCCACCGATTACACCGATCTTCATTGCAAAACCTCAGGCGTCGCGCGGGTCTGGATTGTCCAGAACGCTGTCTGTCTGCTCAGTGCGGAATTTCTTCAACACTGCGTGGAATTGTGGGTGCTTGGCGCCCAGGATGCTGGCCGAGAGCAGTGCTGCGTTGATCGCACCGGCTTTGCCGATGGCCAGGGTCGCAACCGGAATACCGGCTGGCATCTGCACGATGGACAGCAGCGAGTCGACGCCCGACAGCATGGAGGACTGGACTGGAACGCCCAGCACCGGGAGGTGGGTCTTGGCCGCACACATGCCCGGCAAGTGAGCAGCACCGCCAGCACCGGCGATGATCACTTCAATGCCCCGTGCTTCAGCCTGTTCGGCATACTGGAACAGCAAATCCGGAGTGCGGTGCGCAGACACCACTTTCACTTCGTACGGAATGCCGAGCTTTTCCAGCATATCGGCGGTGTGGCTAAGGGTGGACCAATCGGACTTGGAGCCCATGATCACGCCAACCAGTGCGCTCATCGTCGTGCCTCTCATCGGGCGCCCGCAGGCGCATCAAAAAACAAACAAGCCACGCGGGAGGACCGGCGTGGCTTGCTGTACGAATAATGACCGGTCGAGCCGGCCAAAGGCCGCGCAGTATACCCCAAAGAGTTGCGTTTGAAGCACCCCTCGTGACCATCTGTCTTGTGAGGTGCCTGTGACCTGTAAACCACGGATTTACTGACCTGCGGGTCAAGCGCCATCGGGTGTCGCGGAGCTCTCGAGCTTGCGCCACAACAACCGCACGTTGGCCTTGCGCACCAAGGCGCAGCGATACAGGCGGATCTCCAGCGGAATGTGCCATTGTGGGCCGCCGCACTCCACCAGCTCACCGCGCGCCAGCTCGGCACGCACACTGAGTCGGGGTACCCAGGCAATGCCAAGACCTTCCAGCGCCATGCTTTTCAGGCTGTCGGCCATGGCGGTTTCATAGACCGTAGTGAAGCGCAGGTTTCGCTGACGCAGTAACAGGTTCACGGAACGCCCCAGGAAAGCACCGGCGCTGTAGGCCAGCAGTGGCACGCTGCTGCCATCTTCCAGGCCGAACAACGGCTGCCCGCTATTATCGGCCGCGCATACCGGCAGCATTTCAGTGTGCGCAAGGTGCAGCGACGGAAAGATTTCCGGGTCCATTTGCAGGGCGGCGTCCGGGTCGTAGAACGCCAGCATCAGATCGCAGCCGCCCTCACGCAAGGCATGCACCGCGTCGCCAACGTTGGTGGCGACCAGCCGGGTTGCGATGTTCAGGCCTTCGTTGCGCAGTTGAGCGATCCAGCGCGGGAAGAAGCCCAGCGCCAGTGAGTGCGCCGCAGCAACCTGCATGACTTCACCCTGCCCGCCCTCCAGGTGATGCAAGTGACGCAATACTTCGCCCAGTTGATCGACCACGGTACGCGCGGTGACCAGAAACAGTTGGCCAGCTGCCGTCAGTTCGATGGGCGTACGCGAGCGATTGACCAGCGTCAGCCCCAGCGCCGCTTCAAGGCTGCGAATGCGCCGACTGAAGGCGGGTTGCGTCACGAAACGCTTCTCTGCCGCTTGGGAAAAACTGCGCGTAGAGGCCAGCGCGCTGAAGTCTTCCAGCCATTTGCTTTCCAGATTCATGTTGTTCCCTCCAGGCCAAAAACCGGTAGGAGCGAACTTGTTCGCGAGAAAGTGAACCTGATACACCGCATCAAGCCCTCTCGCCAACAAGTTGGCTCCTACCAGAGCAGCCACTCACCGGCTGCAAATGTATATACACGACAGCAACACCGCTGGCGTCACACGTACATTATGCCGTTTCGGCATGGCCCAGTATGTAACAGCATTGGTCAAAAATCACCGTAGAGACCAGTATCGGCGGCGTTCCGGCTTTGTCCGTGCCTCTCTTGAGACTATCTCTATCATGTCCTCGCCTGCATCATCGCGCATCGAAAAAGACCTGCTTGGTGTTCTCGAATTACCTGCTGACGCGTATTACGGTATTCAGACGCTGCGAGCGGTGAACAATTTTCACCTCTCCGGTGTTCCGCTTTCCCACTACCCGAAGCTGGTTGTAGGGCTGGCGATGGTCAAACAGGCAGCCGCAGATGCAAACCATCAATTGGGCCACCTCAATGCAGCCAAGCATGCGGCTATCAGTGAGGCCTGTGCACGTCTGATTCGCGGCGATTTCCACGAGCACTTCGTGGTGGACATGATCCAGGGTGGCGCTGGCACTTCAACCAACATGAATGCCAACGAAGTCATCGCCAACATTGCCCTTGAAGCCATGGGCTTTGAGAAAGGCGATTACAAACAGCTGCACCCGAATAACGATGTCAACATGGCCCAGTCGACTAACGATGCTTACCCGACGGCCATTCGTCTGGGTCTGCTGTTGGGTCATGACGCCCTGCTGGCCAGCCTCGACAGCCTGATTCAGGCATTCGCAGCCAAGGGCCAGGAATTCAACCACGTCCTGAAAATGGGCCGTACCCAGTTGCAGGACGCTGTGCCGATGACCCTCGGCCAGGAATTCCGCGCTTTCGCCACGACGTTGACCGAAGACCTGAACCGTCTGCGCAGCCTGGCACCAGAACTGCTGACGGAAGTAAACCTGGGCGGTACTGCCATCGGTACCGGCATCAACGCCGACCCTGGCTATCAGAAGCTTGCCGTCGATCGTCTGGCGATCATCAGCGGTCAACCGCTGGTGCCGGCTGCTGACCTGATCGAAGCCACTTCCGACATGGGCGCCTTCGTGCTGTTCTCCGGCATGCTCAAGCGTACCGCCGTCAAACTGTCGAAGATCTGCAACGACTTGCGCCTGCTGTCCAGCGGCCCACGCACCGGCATCAACGAAATCAACCTGCCAGCGCGTCAGCCAGGCAGCTCGATCATGCCTGGCAAGGTCAACCCGGTAATCCCGGAAGCGGTCAACATGGTTGCTTTCGAAATCATCGGCAACGACCTGGCACTGACCATGGCAGCCGAAGGCGGCCAATTGCAGCTCAATGTGATGGAGCCGCTGATCGCATACAAGATTTTCGATTCGATTCGCCTGCTGCAACGCGCCATGGACATGCTGCGCGAGCATTGCATCGTCGGCATCACCGCCAACGAAACCCGCTGCCGCGAACTGGTCGAACACTCCATCGGCCTGGTCACCGCGCTGAACCCGTACATCGGTTATGAAAACGCCACCCGTATCGCCCGTATCGCGCTGGAAACCGGCCGCGGCGTACTGGAACTGGTCCGCGAAGAAGGCTTGCTCGACGACGCGATGCTCGACGACATCCTGCGGCCGGAAAACATGATTGCTCCGCGTCTGGTCCCGTTGAAGGCCTGATGCAAATGTTCGACAGCACCACGCTCACCAGGCTGGGGGACTAGACACCCCCCGCCCTTTTGGGGGTCCAGAGATGATTCTCTCCGGACCCTTTTTTTTACCTGCAAAACGCCAACTGCCAAGAACGACAAGGACGTGCCGCTGCACTGGAACGGAAAAGTATTGCAGACGCAAGACGAGCGCACCGGTATAGTGCGCGCCCCTAAAAACAACAGCGAGGATTCTCCAATGCTTGAAGTCATCAACGACTTCCTTTCGGGTAAAGTGCTGATCGTACTGATCGTAGGGCTCGGCGGTTACTTCACGATTCGTTCGCGTTTCGTCCAGTTTCGCCACTTTTTCCACATGTTCGCTGTTTTCAGGGATAGTTTACGTAACAGCACGGGCCAACTGAGTTCTTTCCAGGCATTGATGCTCAGCCTTGCTGGTCGGGTCGGCGCAGGCAACATTGCTGGTGTTGGTATCGCCGTAACATTGGGCGGACCGGGCGCCGTATTCTGGATGTGGGTCACCGCACTGGTGGGCATGGCCAGCAGCTTCATCGAGTGTTCACTCGCTCAGTTGTACAAACGCAAAGACTCCGAAGGCCAGTTCCGTGGTGGTCCGGCGTATTACATCCAGCATGGTCTGGGTAAGCGCTGGCTCGGCATGGTCATGGCAGTGTTGCTGCTGGTGACCTTCGGTTTTGCCTTCAACGGCTTGCAATCCCACGCAGTCACCGACTCGCTCAAAGGCGCGTTCGGCATCGACACCATGACCACCGGCATCTGCCTGGTTGTGCTGCTGGGCCTTGCATTCGTCGGTGGCATCAAGCGTATCGCCGCGATCTCGGACCTGCTGGTGCCGGTCAAAACCCTGATCTACATCGCCGTGACCATCTACGTCATTGTCCTGCAGATCGACCATGTTCCGGCCATGCTGGCGACTATCGTCAAAAGTGCCTTCGGTCTGGACCCGGTGTTTGGCGGTCTGATCGGCAGCGCAATCGTCATGGGCGTGAAGCGCGGCGTGTTCGCTAACGAAGCCGGTCTGGGCAGTGCGCCAAACGTGGCTGCCGTTGCCCAGGTCGAGCACCCGATTTCACAAGGTGTGGTTCAGGCGTTCAGCGTGTTCCTCGACACCTTCGTGATCTGCACCTGCACCGCGTTGCTGATCCTGCTCTCGGGCATCTACGACGTGGGTTACAGCGGCAACGGTATCGTTCTGGCGCAGAACTCGCTGGCCGCCGTGGTCGGTGACTGGGGTCGTATCTTCATCAGCGTTGCCCTGGCGCTGTTCGTCTTCACCTCGATTCTCTACAACTACTATCTGGGCGAAAACAGCCTGCGTTTCCTGGTGGGCGAGAGCAAGAAAGCTATCGTCGGCTATCGGGTTTTCGTACTGGTGCTGATCCTCTGGGGCGCCGTCGTTGATCTCAACACCGTGTTCGCCTTTGCTGACATCACCATGACGCTGCTGGCCTTCGTCAACTTGATCGCCCTGGCAATGTTGTTCAAAGTCGCCATGCGCATCCTGCGCGACTACGATGCCCAACGTAAGGCAGGCATCAAGACTCCAGTATTCGATTCGAGCCAATTCCCGGATCTGGACCTGGACCGCAACGCATGGCCTGCAAACCCTGACCACACGCCGGTCAACCCGGTTGAGGCCACGGCAAAGCCTGCCACCCAAGCCTGATCGCTAACGTCATACCGGAGAAGAACCATGACTCATGAACAGCCACTACCCGCTCAGCGAGTCATGGTTCTTTATACCGGCGGCACCATCGGCATGCAGGCCAGCGCCAACGGTCTGGCTCCAGCGTCAGGTTTCGAGGCGCGCATGGCCGGGCAACTGGCCGAGTTGCCTGATCTGGTGGTTCCACAGTGGCGCTTTCGTGAGATGGCACCGTTGATCGACAGCGCCAACATGACACCGGCTTACTGGCTGCGTCTGCGCGAAGCAGTTATCGAAGCAGTTGATGTCGATGGCTGCGACGCGGTGTTGATCCTTCACGGCACTGACACACTGGCGTACAGCGCCGCTGCCATGAGCTTCCAGTTGCTGGGGCTTGATGCTCCGGTGCTGTTCACGGGCTCAATGTTGCCCGCTGGCGTTCCGGACAGCGATGCCTGGGAAAACGTCAACGGCTCGCTGGTCGCGCTGGGCAAAGGTCTGACATCGGGCGTGCACTTGTTCTTCCACGGTGAACTGCTGGCCCCGACCCGCTGCGCAAAAATCCGCAGCTTCGGTCGCCATCCGTTCGCAGCGCTGAATCGCGCCCACAGCGACGAAACACCAACTGCGCGCCCTGCGCAGCTGGAATACCGCCAGCCCAAAGTCGCGGCCAGCGTCGCCATCCTGCCGTTGTTTCCCGGCATCGGTGCGGCCCAGTTGAACGCTGTTATCGACAGCGGAATACAGGGTCTGGTGCTTGAATGCTTCGGCAGCGGCACCGGTCCCAGCGATGACCCGGCGTTCCTGACCAGTCTGGAACGCGCCCACCAACAAGGCATCTGCGTCGTTGCAATCACGCAATGCCATGAGGGTGGCGTCGAACTGGACGTCTACGAAGCGGGAAGTCGTCTGCGCGATGCAGGCGTGTTGTCTGGTGGCGGCATGACCCGCGAAGCAACGCTGGGCAAGCTGCACCTGTTGCTGGGTGCAGGTCTGCCGCTGGATGAAGTGCGCCGGTTGGTGGAAGTGGATTTGTGTGGGGAGTTGCGCTAAGTCGCGAAGCTCCTGTCGGATGATTTCCTGTGGGAGCGGTGCTTGCCCGCGATAAGGTTTACGCGATCTCACTGACATTGGCGGTGTTCTTATCGCGGGCAAGCACCGCTCCCACAGGTGATGCTCAAGCTGTATGAACCCGATCATCCTCGGCATAAATCGCCGTATGCAAACCACCCTGCTCATCACGCCATGCGCGGTACATGCCAGGCGTGTTGAAGCTCAGTGCGGTTTCGCCCGTTGGCGACACAGCGATGACGCCGCCGTTGCCACCCATGGCTTTCAACTCACCTGACACCACCGTATCGCACGCTGTATTGAGCGTTTCGCCAGTCAGCAGGACGCGGGACGCGATGTTGTGGGCGACCACGGTGCGCATGAAAAACTCACCGTGACCCGTGGCGGAAATCGCTGCACTTCGGTCGTCTGCCCATGTGCCAGAACCAATCAACGGTGAATCACCGATACGACCAAAGCGCTTGTTGGTGATCCCGCCAGTAGAAGTCGCCGCGGCCACATGACCGTGACGGTCCAGGGCCACTGCGCCCACGGTGCCGAACTTCTTGTCGACCCCGCCCGGTTCCAGCGAAACACTGTTGGGCTGTTGAAGCTGAGTCTGCCACTGACGGCGACGCAGGTCAGTGTCGTACCAGTCGTTGGCGACGCGCTCCAGATTCTGCGTTTCCAGGAAAGCATCAGCGCCAACGCCTGCGAGCAGCACATGCTCGCTGTGCTCCATGACTGCACGGGCAGCCAGAATAGGGTTACGAACAAAGTGAATCCCCGCCACGGCACCTGCTTCCCGGTTAGCGCCGTGCATGATTGCCGCGTCCAGTTCGTGATCACCGGTGTGAGTGAACACCGCGCCTTTGCCCGCGTTGAACCATGGGCACTCTTCCAGCTCGATAACCGCCGCCTGCACCGCATCGAGGCTGCTGCCGTCCTGTTCAAGCAACGTCAGTCCCGCTTTCAGCGCGCGCAACAAAGCCTCGTGAATGGCTGTTTCATCTTCCGGCGTCAGCAAGCCTGGAGTCAGTACGCCCGCCCCACCGTGCAGAGCAATTGCAATAGGGTTGGACATCACGCGTGGACTCCATGATCGAGGATCTGATTGAGGAAACGGCGGGTGCGCTCGGATTCCGGCGCTGAGAAGAAACGATCCGGGGTCGCCTGCTCGACGATTTCACCTTGATCCATGAACACCACGCGGTCCGCGACCTTGCGGGCGAAGCCCATTTCATGAGTCACGCAAATCATTGTCATGCCTTCCTGAGCCAGGCCGGTCATGACTTCCAGTACTTCGGCAATCATCTCCGGGTCCAGCGCCGAGGTGGGTTCATCGAACAGCATGACTTTGGGCTGCATGCACAACGCACGGGCGATCGCGATGCGCTGCTGCTGTCCACCGGACAACTGCGATGGAAACTTGTTGGCGTGATCGCGCATGCGCACTTTGTCGAGCAGGGCCAGAGCCCGCTCGATGGCTTCCTTCTCGGGCACGCCGAGGTTGGAAGTTTGCGGCAGTGTGCAGTTCTTGAGCACGGTCAGGTGCGGGAACAGGTTGAAATGTTGGAAGCACATGCCGACTTGTCGACGAATACGCTCCAGGCGTTTCACATTGCCGTCCAGTACTTCACCCAACACTTCAACGGTGCCCTGCTGGTGCTGTTCCAGTTGGTTTATGCAACGAATCAAAGTGGATTTACCCGAACCCGACGGGCCGCAAATCACCACTTTCTCGCCGGGTTTGACCGACAACGAGATGTCCCGCAGGACGTGGGATTGGCCATACCACTTGTTCAATTGCTCGATACGCACAATAGGGGCTGCGTCAGCCTCGCGATGATCAGTCATGAGCGGTTCTGTTCCAGTTTCTTTTCAAGGTGCCGGGCATAGCGCGACAGTGCGAAGCAGACGACGAAGAAGTAGATCGCCAGGAAAATGTAGATCTCATGGCCGTAGCCCACCCATTCCGGCGCGGCGGCGGTGCTCATGGCGATGCCGACGATGTCCAGCACACCGACGATCATCACCAGCGTGGTTTCCTTGAACAGGCCGATGAATTGCGTCAGCAGCGGCGCAATCGACTGTTTCAAAACCTGCGGCAGGACGATCTGGCCCATGGTTTTCCAGTAACCGAAGCCCAGCGCCTGAGCCGCTTCGTACTGGCCCTTCGGCAGGTTCTGCAAACCACCCCGCAAGGTCTCGGCCATGTAAGCGGCGGTGAACAGGATCAGTACCAGTTGTACGCGTAGCAGGATGTCGAACACCGAACCCGGCGGCAGGAACAACTGGATCATCAACGACGCCATGAACAGCAGCGAGATGACCGGCACCGAACGCACCAGCTCGATGTACATGACGCTGAGGATGCGAATCACCGGCTTCTTCGAGCGTCGCCCGAGGGCCAATAGAATGCCGATGGGCAGGGCGAAGATCATGCCTACCGTGCCGAGGAACACCGTGACCATCATCCCGGCGAACTTGGTCGACGAAATCTCCGGCAATCCAGCGCCGCCTTTAAGCAGCCACCACATGACCACCGGCAACAACGCCAGGTAGCCAATCAGCAGGCGACGATCCAGACGCTTGAAGAACAGCAGCACAAAGGCGAATACGGCCAAAAACAGCGCCAGGTTGACCCGCCAGCGCTCGGCCTCCGGATAGAAGCCGTACACGAACAGGTTCCAGCGTTGGGTGATCGGCAGCCAGCACGCGCCATGTGGGTTGCAGTCCGTACGTGCAGTGCCGACGAATGTGGCATCGAACACCAGCCAGTTCAGCGCTGCCGGAATACACCACAACAGCAGCGCCAGCACGGCGACGGTGAGCAGACCATGGCCGACACTGGGGAACAGGTGCTGACGCGTCCACTCACGAACGCGTACCGGCAACGGTTTGCTCGGCGGCAAACGCACCGGGGAGGCTTGATTGATCATGTTCATCCTCAATGACCTCGCTGGCCGATGCGATGGTTGTAGATGTTCATCGCGATGGAAATCAGCAGGCTGATGACGCAATACGTACCCATCACCAGCGCGATGCACTCGATGGCCTGGCCGGTCTGGTTCAACGTGGTGCCGCCGGTGGATGACACCAGTTCCATGAAGCCGATGACCACGCCGAGGGAGGAGTTCTTGACGATGTTCAGGTAGGTGTTGGTGACCTGCGGGATCATCGGATACACCGCTTGCGGGACGATCAGTTGACGCATGGTCGGGCCGTATTCAAAACCCAGCGCCTTGGCAGCTTCGTACTGGCCGCGCTGCACCGACTGAATCGCGCCTCGCACGGTTTCAGCGATATAACTGGCGCTGTAGAACGACAATGCCAGCCATAATGCGAGCATTTCCGGGACCAGCGCTACGCCACCTTTGAAACCAAAACCTTTAGCGACCGGGACTTCCCAACTCCAGTGGGCGTCGCTCAGGGCATACACCAGCAGCGGTAACAGCACCGCACCCGCCAACAGCAATGGCCAGCGTCGTGGCGTGAAACTGCGCCATTTTGCCTTGGCATCACGAAAGCGACAGGCGATCAGACCGAGCAAAACGCCCAGCGCCATCAGTGCCAGGCCCCAGCCGACCAGTGAACCCTGCACAGGCCATGGCAATATCAGACCGCTGTTGCTCAGGTAAGCCACATCGAAAAGCGAAACCGCCTGCCTTACACCGGGCAATGCCAGCGCCAGCCCATACCACCAGACCAGATGCACCACCAACGGCACATTACGCAGAAACTCGATGCTCGCACCGGCCAGGCGATTGATCAGCCAGTTCTCGGAAACCTTGCACAGACCCAACGCTACGCCCACGACGGTGGCGGTTACGATACTCATCACCGAGACCAGCAACGTATTGAGCAACCCCACCAGATACGCACGGCCGTAGCTGTCGTTGGGGGTGAAGTCGATCAGTTTGAAGCTGATGTCGTAACCGGCGCGCTGCGACAGAAAGTCAAAACCGGAGGCGATATTCAGCGCTTTCAAATTGAGACTGGCGTTGTGCGCCAGCACGTAAAACACAGCTGCAACAATGGCCAGAACCAGGCCTTGCTGCAGCACGCTCAGCACTCGAGCGTTCTGCAAGCGTTGGGTCCACATGACAGTGATTCCGTTGGAGAGTGACGCGATCAGCGGATAGGTGGCGCGTACAGCAGACCCTGATCTTTCCACGAGCGGTTAAGGCCGCGAGGGAAATTCAGAATGGTTTTCTCGCCGAGGTTACGGTCGTAGATTTCTGCGTAATTGCCGACCTGTTTGATAGCGCGATACGCCCAGTCGTTATCCATACCGAACGCCTTGCCGACTGTGCCTTCAGTGCCCAGCAAGCGCGCGACATCAGCCGAGCCGCCTTTCTTGGCGCGCATTTCATCGACATTGGCCGAGGTGATCCCGAACTCTTCGGCAGTCATCAGCGCATAGGCCGTCCAGGTCACGATGTTGCGCCACACGGTATCGCCCTGGGCAACGTAAGCACCCAGCGGCTCCTTGGAAATCACTTCGGGCAGCAACGCGTAGTCCTGGGGGTTGTTCATGACGGCACGACGCGAGGCCAGACCCGACAAATCATTGGAAATCGCGTTACAGCGGCCACTCTGGAAAGCTGCGAACAACTCAGGGCTTTTTTCGATGATCACGGTCTTGTAAGTCAGGCCGCGCTGGCTGAAATAGTCGTCCAGGTTCTGTTCTGAAGTGGTGCCCGGTGACAGGCAAAAGGTTGCGCCGTCGAGGTCCGTCAGCTTCTCGATGCCATCTTTGGCGTGGGTCATGAAGCCCTGGCCGTCGTAAAACCAGACGGTTGTGAAATCTACACCGAGGCTGGCGACACGGTCAGCCGTCCAAGAAGTCGCGCGGGACAGGACGTCGATTTCGCCCGATGCCAATGCAGTGAAACGGTTCTTGCCGGTAGTAGCGATGTACTCGACCTTGCTGGCGTCACCCAGCACAGCGGCTGCCACGCCACGGCACAGGTCAACGTCCATGCCGGTCCATTGGCCCTTGTCGTCAATCAAGGAGAAACCCGGCTTGTCACTGGCAACACCGCAACGCACAGCGCCGTGTGCCTTGACCTTTTCCAGCACACCGGCTTGCGCAGCCGCCGCCCCCACCAGGCCGATCAGCAACATTGAAGACGTGAGGAAAGTCTTAAGGCCATTCCGTTTTTGCATAGCATTGCCCCTTATACGACAGATTTTTCTAGTTATGGATGAACCACGTTGGATCGGCAGGTGGCGATTACCTGCACAATAGCCATACAAAACCCGCATGCGTTAGTGACTGTTGATCCACTATGCTGGTCGCGCTATCGAATTTTGGAATAACTATGGATATCGATTGGTACGAAGACTTTCTGGCCCTGGCCGATACCGGCAAGTTTACCGCCGCTGCCAGCATGCGCGGCTCATCGCAATCGGCGCTGAGCCGCCGCATCCAGTTGCTCGAAACGCGCCTGGGCGCGACGCTGATAGATCGCAGCAAGAACCCCATCCGGCTGACGGCTGCCGGTGAAGCGCTGCTGCCCAACGCTTCGGAACTGGTACGTCTGGCGCGAGACTGCGAGCAAAGCGTAAAGATCATTGATCGCCCCCTGACCTTTGCCTCGTTGCATACCTTGGGCTGTAATTTCTTTCCCGACTGGATCAGCCAGTTCTCGTCCGCTGAAGCGCCCATGTTCACCCGCATCGATACGGGCTACCGCAGCACCGATGATTACTACATGGCGCTGATGTCGGGACGCTGCGACTTCATTTTGTTCTATCGCGATGCCCAGACTGAACCCTACTCCCGGCAGAGCGAGTTCGAAGAGTTATCGCTGGGCCAGGACGAACTTTATTGGGTGGCTACGCCTGAAGTGGCCGCACGCTGCGCCAACTCCGACGCCCCCATCCCGTGGCTGACCTATGCCCGTAGCGCCCAATTGCATGACCTTTCACACAAACAGGTCAAACGCCACCCGCAACCACACCGCCTGCGCCGGGTGTTCGAAGCCACGGTATCGGAAGCCCTGAAGCCGATGGCGGCTGCCGGACACGGCGTGGCCTGCATGCCACACACGATGGTTGCGCCGTTGATCGAGCGAAAGGAATTGGTGCGCCTTTACCCAGAGATGGAGTCCGATCACCTGGAAGTGATTCTGGTGCGCTGGCGGGGTAACAGGAATGCCGAGGCGGATGCGTTTTGGAGGCGGATTTCTTGAAACCTTTGTAGGAGGTTCTATGTTTGCCTGCAAGCTGACGTGGGACCGGCTTTAGCCGGGAAGGCGGCATTTCCGACGATAGAAATGTTGTGACTGTACCGGCCTCTTCCCGGCTAAAGCCGGTCCCACGTCATAGCGCCAATCGCGGAATCACATCAAACCTGCGGGGTGATCGCTTTCTAGTCAAACTGTGCACTCAACCTTCGCATCGCGAAGCATCGAATCCAGGTTGCGCTCGATGTTTTCGCACAGCTTGGTCATCTGGATTTCGTGTTCGCTGGCTTTGAAAGGGCTTTGCAGGTCGGTGCCGATCTTTTCGATGGCAAGCAGCATAAATCCAACGACGGTCGATGCCAGTGGCGTATACCAGCCCAATGTGTCCACCAGGCCAATCGGCAGGATCACGCAGAACAGGCTGATGAACAAACGCGGGAACGCCACGTAGGGATAAGGCAGCGGCGTATTGGCGATACGCTCCATCCCGCCCTGGCAGTTGGAGAGTTCCACCATTGTCGATTCGAGACGCGCCAGACGGATGCTGTCCAGGCGGCCGGCTTTGTACTCTTTGGCCAACAGTGCAGCCGACGTATTAAGTATGTCGTTGGGGAAGTTGTTGGTTTCGTGCCTGCGTGCGTATTCCTCGCGGGTTATCAATGACTGTACTTCGTCGCCACAGGATTCACCCTTCAGATGCGCAGACAGGCATTTCACGAAGGCCACATGGCGACGCAGCAACACTGCTTTCACGGGATTCAGCTCGCCGTCATCCTCAACCAGCGTCAGCACCTGACGGGCGAAGCTGCGGGAGTTATTCACCATCGCGCCCCACAAGGTGCGCGCCTCCCACCAACGGTTATAGGCACTGGAGTTGCGAAAACTGGTGAGCACCACCAGCGCAGACGCGAGCAAGGTCAACGGCAACGAGGGCAGGCTGATCTTGCGGTCCAGAAACAGCATGAAGTCGGCGGTGACCACAATGTCCCAGATCAGGAGCCAGAACAGTGACCAGCCTACATAACCTATGGTTTTCATTAAGAAACGGTATTTAGAAATGATGGCTTGTTTCAAAAGGATTACCTCATGGGCTACTGCGTAAGACACGCCGCTCACCTGCTTCGAATGCCATTGAGGTATATGGTTCGCGACTGACCCCATAAAAGCTGAACCGTTTAATGTTCAGTTAAGGTTGAGCCGTAATGGCCATCGGACAGCCCCAAAATACAATGAACAAACCGCCCTCGGCTGCGCTCCACACTTATCTGGATGTTCAGCAGCACGTCACTGAGGGTAAATTCAATGGGCTCGTCTTTTTCCAGCGAACAACGCACCGCACGCGACCAACTCTGTATCAACACCATTCGCACCTTGGCCATGGACGCCGTGCAGAAGGCCAACTCTGGCCACCCCGGAACACCCATGGCTCTGGCCCCGGTGGGCTATACCGTCTGGAATCAGTTTCTGCGCTATCACCCTGAACATCCGGACTGGCCAAATCGCGACCGCTTCGTACTGTCGGTTGGTCATGCCTCCATGTTGCTGTATTCGCTGCTGCACCTGGCAGGCGTGGTGGAAATCGATGAGCACGGCAAGCCATCGGGCAAACCGGCGGTGAGCCTTGAGGACATCAAGCAGTTTCGTCAGATGGACTCCAAAACTCCCGGTCACCCGGAATACCGCATGACCACGGGCGTGGAAACCACCACCGGCCCACTCGGCCAGGGCTGCGCCAACAGCGTCGGGATGGCGATGGCCGAGCGTTGGCTGGGAGAGCGCTTCAACGCGCCAGAACGCACGCTGTTCGATTACAACGTGTATGTGCTGTGTGGCGACGGCGACATGATGGAGGGCGTGACCGCTGAAGCGGCGTCCATGGCCGGGCATTTGAAGCTCGCCAATCTGTGCTGGATCTACGACAACAACACCATCAGCATCGAAGGCCACACTGAACTGGCCTTCAGCGAAGACGTACAAACCCGCTTTGAAGGCTACGGCTGGAATACCTTGCATGTCGCAGACGCCAACGACACCGAAGCGTTGGCCCGCGCCATCGAAGTGTTCAAACGCACCGATGACGCGCCGACCCTGATCGTGGTCGATAGCGTGATCGGCTTTGGTTCGCCCAACAAACACAACACCGCAGCGGCCCACGGCGAGCCCTTGGGTGACGATGAAATCAAGCTGACCAAAAAGGCCTATGGCTGGGATGAAAACTCCAGCTTTCTGGTGCCTGATGAAGCGCGCACCTGGCTGCGAGACGCTCTGATTGAACGCAACGCCAGCGATTATGAAAGCTGGCAAAGCGCGCTCCATCAGCTGGAAGAAGAACAAGCGGATCTGGCCGACGAGCTGCAACGCATGCGCGCCGGAGAAATGCCCGAGCAGTGGCAGGACAATCTGCAAGTCTTCGAGACCGACGTCAAAGGCATCGCATCGCGCGCGTCCGGAGGCAAGGTTCTCAATGCCTTCGCGGCGAAAATCCCTTGGTTGCTGGGCGGATCGGCTGACTTGTCACCGTCGACCAAGACCAATCTGACGTTCGACGGAGCCGGGAGTTTTTCCGCCGACAATTACAGCGGCCGCAACTTGCACTTCGGTATTCGCGAACACGCCATGGGCTCGATTGCCAACGGCATGGCGCTGTCTTACGTGCGGCCTTACACCTCGACGTTCCTGGTGTTCAGCGATTACATGAAGCCGCCGATTCGTCTGGCTTCGATCATGGAGTTGCCGGTGATCTTCGTCTTCACCCACGACTCTATCGGCGTGGGCGAAGACGGCCCGACTCACCAGCCTATCGAGCAATTGACCCAGCTTCGTGCCACACCCGGTTTGCTGACGCTGCGCCCCGGCGACGCTAATGAAACCGCGCAGGCCTGGAAAATCGCCTTGGCGCAAACCAGTCGCCCTTCATGCATCGTGCTCTCGCGGCAACCACTGCCCACGCTGGACCGCACGCAATACAGCTCAGCGGAAGGTCTGGCGAAAGGCGCTTATGTGCTGGCCGACGCCAAAGACGGCGAACCTGAGGTGATTCTGATTGCCACCGGCAGCGAGGTCGGCATGACCGTGCAGGCCTTCGAGCAACTGAAAGCTCAGGGCGTTGCTGCACGCGTGGTATCGATGCCGAGTTGGGAGTTGTTTGAAGATCAGGATCAGGCTTATCGCGACAGTGTATTCCCGCCCTCTGTCACTGCTCGGGTTGCGGTGGAACAGGCAGGCCCGCTGGGCTGGGATCGCTACGTGGGCAACACGGGCGCCAAGGTCACGATGAACACCTTCGGCGCTTCAGCCCCCATCGACAAACTGCAAGCCAAGTTTGGGTTTACGGTGGAGAACATTGTGAAGCTGGCGAAGGAGCAGATGGCTAAGTAAGACCTGTTGGAACTGGAATTTATGGGCGATTCAGGTCGTGGGACCGGCTTTAGCCGGGAAGAGGCCAGTACAGCCAATAAATATGCTGTGTCAGGAATGCAGCCTTCCCGGCTAAAGCCGGTCCCACGTCCAGCAGGACGTTATCAGCAACCGCTCAACGCAACCTGCGGCTTCTCGCCCGGGAAGAAGAACGGGCGGAATTTGACGCCCGCCACGTTGCCAACGTACGCAGCCACCAGCCACAACCAACCGTGCAGGCTGCCGGAAGCAATACCACTGAAGTACGCCCCGATGTTACAGCCGTAGGCCAGACGCGAACCGTAGCCCAGCAGCAAACCACCAATCACCGCCGCAACGATCGAACGAGCCGGAATTTTCAGGTTCGGCGCGAATTTCCCTGCCAGACCAGCGGCCAGCAACGCACCGATCATGATGCCGATGTCCATCACACTGGTAATGTCTTCCCATACGGGTGCAGCCAGGGCTTTGGCATTGGCCGGCATCTGCCAGAATGCCCAGCTGCCGACATCAACGCCCAGAGAACCCGCGACCTTTGCGCCCCACAAGGCGAATGCCGAGGTAATGCCCCACGGACGACCGGCCAGGGCCAGGGTTGCGTAGTTGAGCAATGCCAAACCAATCGCGCCCCACACCAGCGGCCATGGACCGTGCAGGAAACGACGCAAGCCGACATGTTCGCTGCTCACCGCGGCTTCCAGTTGACCGTGACGACGTTTTTCCAGGCGCACAGTGACGAATGCAATGACCGCGAACACCGCCAGACTCAGGACCAGTGCCGGGACCACACCAAAGCTTTTTACGATGGAGGTCGCTGGGAAAGACGGCAGTGCGAACCACCAGTCAACGTGGTGAGTCGCAATCAGCGAGCCCAGGATGAAGAACAGCAGCGTCACCAACATCCGCGCATTACCGCCGCCCGCCGTGAACAGCGTACCGGACGCACAACCACCACCCAACTGCATGCCGATGCCGAAGATAAAGGCACCGAACACCACGGACACACCTGCTGGCGCTACCAGACCACTCACCGGCTGACCGAATAAAGTCCCTGCGCCCAAGGCCGGGAAGAACAGCACCACGGCGATGGCGAGCATGACCATCTGCGCCCGCAGGCCCGCACCGCGCCGCTCACGAATGAACACACGCCATGCGGACGTGAAGCCGAAGGCTGCGTGGTAAAGCGTCAGGCCCAGCGCCGCGCCGACGATGAGCAGGAGCACCTGACGCACGCCAACGCTGCTAAGCAGAAACATCGCGATGAACAACAACAGGAAAGTAGCAATGAGCGGCGCACCGGGCTTGCGAGCCGGCGCCGCAGCAAGAGAAGTACTCATGGGAAGTCTCGGTTTGAAAAGGGTAATGGCGGCAAGTATATCGCGCACAAGCTTTCGTGATCCTGCCGAACTATCGGCAAACAGCTCATCCCGTGGGACCGGATCCATCCGGGAAGGCGGTATTCCTGACGACGAAAACGCTGTGATGTACCAGCCTCTTCGCGAATAAATTCGCACAGGCGCCGCGCTTCCCGTAGGACCGGCTTTAGCCGGGAGGGCGTCGGGATATCCGCTGAACTTCCCTCGCCTGAAATACCGTCCTCCCGGCTAAAGCCGGTCCTACAAGATCAAGATCAGGCTTGCTGGCGGACATAGAATCTCCCACAGGGTATGCGCTGACCTCGTTCAATCTCGCCAAACCTGCTTCAGCCTCTTCAGTGCATCAACAATGTCGGCCTCCGGGACTGCCGCAAATCCCAGCACCAGCCCTGCCCTGTTATCTACAGGCTCACTGGATTCCGGCAACCAATAACCGCTCAACGGGCTGATCTCGACATCGACACTTTTAGCCTTCTCGATCAGTTCAGTTTCCCGCTCAAGGCTGTCCACTCTCACCGCCACATGCAACCCGGCGACAACTTTGGGCATTGCTGCGCAGCCGGGGATGTCCTCAGGCCAGTGACGGAGCAAAGTATTGCGACGACTCAAGGCCGCACGGCGCATGCGGCGGATGTGGCGCTGGAAGTGACCCGCGGCAATGAATTCAGCCATCACCGCTTGTGTACTTACTTCGGAGTGGCGCATATCCACAGCTCGTCGGCGGCTAAACGGCTCGACCAACCCCGCAGGCAAGACCAGATAGCCCAGACGCAACCCCGGATAGGCAATCTTGCCAAATGTGCCAACATACAAAACCCGTCCACTCCGATCCAGCGCGGCCAGAGGTGCCAATGGCGCGCCGCTGTAGCGATACTCGCCGTCGTAGTCATCCTCGACAATCCAGCCTCGTGTCTTCTCGGCCCACGCGAGCAATTCCAGGCGGCGCGCCAGGCTCATTACTACCCCCACAGGATATTGGTGAGACGGCGTGACATACGCCAGTTTGCAGGCTTGCCGCTTTAACTGATCGCAACACATGCCGTCTTCATCAACATCAATGCCGTGCAGCTTCGCTCCGGCAATGGCAAAGGCATGACCTGCGGCGCGATAGCCGGGATTCTCTATCGCAACACCATCACCTTCCTCCAACAGCAGCTGTGCACAAAGGCTAATCGCTTGCTGTGCGCCACTGGTGATTACTATTTGCTCACCACGGCACTGCAAGCCCCGCGAGGTACGCAAATAAGCAGCGATCAACTCGCGCAAACGTGTATCGCCAGCTGCCGGACCATAACCCAGCATCGCCAGATCCGGCTTACGCCAAAAAGCCGCGTAAAGCTTGCCCCAAACTGCAAACGGGAACAGATCGAACGCCGGAACGCCGACCCTGAAAGCCCGTGGCGCACTGGGCAAATAAGCGTTCAGATGGTGCGTCTCAAGCCTTTTGATGGCCGGGCTGTGGATAACTTCTTCAGGCAGATTAAGCAGCGAACTGTTCGATTCTGTGGATAAAGCTGTGGGTAAGCCTGTAGATAACCCTGTGGACACTTTTGTGGATAATTTTTTACCAGGCACTCCCTGATTAGGTAATTGCGCCACATAGGTCCCGTCGCCAACACGCCCCTCCGTGAAACCCTCGGCGTAGAGCTGGTCGTAGGCGCGCATAACACTGTTGCGGGAAATGCTCAGGGATTCAGCCAGATCCCGACTGGCCGGCAATCGCGTTCCTCCGCTCAAACGCCCTTCGAGGATACGTGCGCGTAGCGCGTGATAGAGCTGACGGCTCAACCCCTGACGGCGATCAAGCTCAATACCGGCAAGGCTGAACGGGAACGATGGCGGCTGTTCGGACATGCATTGGCCCTATCAAACTGACTATTAATGGCTCTTACATCAGTCCAATAGCCTGCCTAGGATTGGGGCTTCGGCCAAGAGATATTTCCATGTACGTACCGAGCTATTTCAAAGACGACGATCTGGACAGATTGCACGCGCTCATTGAGCACACCCGACTGGCGATCCTGGTCACTCATGACGAGCACGGCATGCAGGCCAGCCATGTGCCGCTGCTGTTGCGGGCGGATCAAGGCGCAAATGGCACGCTGTACGGACACCTGGCCAAGCCTAATCCACAGTGGCGGGCGCTGAAAAATGGCGCGCAGGCACTGGTGATTTTCCCCGGTGCTGACGCTTACATCAGCCCATCGTTTTATCCGGCCAAGGCTGAGCACGGCAAAGTAGTGCCCACCTGGAATTACGTGGCCGTTCACGCCTATGGCGTCGCGCAGGTTTTCAATGATCCGCAGCGACTGCTGGACGTCGTCAGCGGCCTGACCGACAAACATGAAAGCGGGCGTGCCAGCCCCTGGGCCGTGGCCGATGCGCCCGCCGATTACATCGACAAGATGCTCAGTGCCATTGTCGGCTTCGCGTTACCCATTGAGCGCCTGGAGGGTAAACGCAAGCTCGGCCAGAATCGCTCTGCCGCAGACTTCGCAGGTGTGCGTGAAGGGCTGACCGCGAGCGTAGATATCAAAGATCAGGAACTGGCTCGGTTGATGGGCTGAAAAGCAGAAGACGCCGTATTTTTAACGTAACCCAGAGCCTTTAGGAGCAGCCCCGGTGTCCCTGACATCACGCTGTCGCGCAGTAAACAGAGAACCCGTAGGACCGGCTTTAGCCGGGAGGACATTATCTCAGGTGAAGATTCCTGTGCGAATCTACCGGCCCCCTCCCGGCTAAAGCCGGTCCTACGAAAAAACCCCGTTTCTTCAGTGGGTTATTTTTTGATAAGGAACAGCCATGTCGGACATTCAGATCCGCCCCGTGACCGAGCAAGATCACGCCGCCTGGTTACCGCTATGGCACGCCTACCTGACGTTCTACAAAACCGAGCTGTCCGACGCCGTGACTGCCAGTACCTGGGCGCGCTTTCTCGACCCGGCTGAGCCGACCAACGCGGCACTGGCCTGGCAAGATGGCAAAGCGGTGGGCATGGTCCATTTCATCTACCATCGTTCCAACTGGAGCATCGCCAATGCCTGTTATCTTCAGGACTTGCTGGTGACTCCGGATCAACGTGGGACCGGCGTTGGCCGACTGCTGATCGAGCACGTCTATAAAATCGCCAAGGCCAATGACTGCGACAAGGTTCACTGGCTGACTCATGAAACCAACGCCACCGCGATCCAGCTTTATGAACGTATCGCCGAACGTCCAGGCTACATTCAATTTCGCAAAATGATCTAGGAAACGTGTCTATGTCGACCCCTGTACCCGATTGGCAGCCCGCCAGACTTCCAGATGCCCGAACACTGGAAGGACGCTTCATCCGTCTGGAAAAACTCAGTGTCGCGCGCCACGGCGAGGGCTTGTGGACTGCACTGCAAGGCCCCGGTTCTGATCCGAAGTTGTGGGATTATTTGCCGTACGGACCGTTTCTGGAACGCAGCGATTTTGATGCGTGGCTGGGCCGTCATGAAGCCGATACCGATCCGTGGTTCTACGCCATAGTTGATCAGGCCACAGGGGTTACCAACGGCTGCATAAGCTTTCTGTCCATCGTCTCAGCACACGCCCGGATCGAGATCGGCCACGTGACCTTCGGCGCATCAATGCAACGGACACCCAAAGGTACTGAGGCGATTTATCTGTTGGCTAAAGAGTCATTCGCGCTGGGCAACCGCCGTCTGGAATGGAAATGCAACGCCAACAACGCCCGCTCCAAACGCGCCGCAGAACGGTTTGGCTTCAGCTACGAAGGCACCTTCCGCCAGCACATGGTGGTCAAAGGCCTGAACCGTGACACGGCCTGGTATTCGATTATCGACAAGGAGTGGCCTCAATTACAGCAAGCCTTCGAGAGCTGGCTGGCTGTGGATAACTTCAAGGATGGCCAGCAGGTGAAGGGGTTGGAGGCTTTTCGCGGACTTTGAGCGATTAGTTCATGTACCGCCGAAAGGGGGCGAAACCGGAGTGTCAGGCACTTGATTTCGCGACCTTGCAGCTCCTGAAGGGATTCGAAGGACGTGATGAACTGAGCAGACAGCGGCGCATGCGTTGCTCTGCTACCCCAACAATCCGTTACACATCAGTCCGTTAGAGAACCGACAACAAGCCTTTGTCGGTCTAAGATTCAGTTCAGGCCAACAAGGCCTGCCCTTACTAACTCGCAATAAGACAACAAGGATGTTGTGAAATGAATGTATTAGGTGCAACAGCAAAGCAAGAAAACCCGTGGCGGGTCCCTTCCCCGGTTTTGCACAACGGCAAATACGGTAGCGTTATCGTCGATCGCAGGGAGTTCAAGAAATCTCTCCCAGTGAGCAGCACCCTTAGACATACGTTTTCGGACAGCGCTGTGGGTGCTCAGTCGCTGATCATTGTCGGTACGTCATTGCAGATCTTCGAGTACCTTCTTTCTCATCAAAAGCATGGGATCGAAAGCAACATCAAAGACCTGCCGGACATCTACATGGGTATCGCAAGGTTCAAGCCCAAAGAGCGATTCACAGCTGTGTTTCCTATCGGCGATGCACTGGTCAATGTGGTGAGCTATTTTGCCAGCACTATTCCGGTACCGGACTGGGTAACACTCGTTGCAAGCCCGACCAGTCTGGATGCCATGAAAAAGTCGTTCGATGGCTTGAGCGCGGGACAGATGGCTCAAGGAGACATACTTTACGTAAAGTTTGGCTACTTGCCTGAAGACGGTATGCAGAAGATCGCGACGAAGAGCATCAGCTTCAGGCAGGTGGCTGAGGTCATCCAACAACGCTATAAAAAATCGTAACGGGGATTGGCCTGACCCTCTCAACGCGTGAGGTCATCTTTGTATAGGGGCCCGTGCTGGGGCAGGGGCTTCCTTATGCGTGGTGAGACGCCATTAACTAATCTGCTTATGACGCCTCACCACGCCCATCTGCAAACCAAACGGCCGGAACACCGCATTTAACGACTTGAGCGTCGGGTTACCCTCACCCTGCTCGATCTGAATCAGCGTGCGCACCGAGATTTTGCACATTCGGGCGTACTGACTTTGATGCAGCTTCGCCCCCTCCACACGCAGGCGCTTGACCGCTTCACCCATCTCAAGGCTACCGTCAGCGATACCCTGCTGAACGCTTTCGATCAGCAGAGCGCGAGCGTCGATGGATAAAGTCATTGCAGCCCCCAGCATGGTCTGAAAAATCCTTTAGAGGCGTCGAACGGAAGAGTCATGGCATCTTTCCAGGCGCCACCGCCATAAATCTGAAGGGTGAAGTTATACATGAGCCGCCTGCAATTTATTGCACCTGCGAGACAGTGAAGGTGCATATATCTGCAATATAATGCATGTTTGATTGCAGGAACCCCTTATAAATGCAATTTAATGCAGTTAAGGATTTAGAAGCAAAAAAAGGGAGCCACGAAGGCCCCCCGAGGAAATCTTGAAATTCAATGCTTGGCATTACGGCCTTGTGGGAGTGAATTTATTCGCGAAGAGGCCGGTACACCTGAAACATATGCAGCGTTTTCACCGCAGCATTCGCGGATAAATCCGCTCCCACATGAGCCCCGCTACAGGTTTGGAACCGTGCCTGATCAACCCTCAATCTCAACCAGTATCTCGCCCGGATTGACCCGATCCCCCTTGGCCACATGAATGGCGACCACTTTGCCGGCGATTGAAGCCTGGACTTCGGTTTCCATCTTCATCGCTTCGGTGATTAGGACAGCCTGACCGGCCTTGACCATGTCGCCTTCCTTGACCAAAACATCAACGATGTTGCCGGGCATGGCAGTGCTGACGTGGCCTGGACCCGTGGCCTGAGCGCGTTTGCTCGCACCGCCGCTGACGAACTCATTGAGTGGCTCGAACACCACTTCTTCGGGCATGCCATCGATGGACAGATAGAAATGTCGCTTGCCGCCTGCTTTGACGCCCACGCCAGTGATATCCACGCGATAACTTTCGCCGTGCACGTCGATGACGAACTCGGTCGGTACGCCCTCCCCACTTGCACTGCTCACGCCACCCGCCTCTGGAATGGGCAACAACTCTTCAGGTTTAAGAGCACCCGCAGCACGATCTTCGAGGAATTTGCGGCCAATGTCAGGGAACATGGCGTAGGTCAGCACATCTTCTTCTGATTTAGCCAAGGCACCGATTTCGCCGCGCAGCCTGGTCATTTCCGGCTTGAGCAAATCGGCAGGTCGAACGTCGATCAACTCTTCATTACCAATGGCCTGACGACGCAGCTTTTCATCCACCTGACCCGGTGCCTTGCCGTAGCCGCCTTGCAGATACAGCTTCACTTCATTGGTGATGGTCTTGTAACGCTCACCGGCCAATACGTTGAAAAACGCTTGAGTACCGACGATTTGCGAGGTCGGCGTGACCAGTGGTGGATAACCCAGGTCTTTGCGCACACGTGGAATCTCGGCCAGCACTTCGCCCATACGGTTCAGCGCGCCTTGCTCTTTGAGCTGGTTGGCGAGATTGGAAATCATCCCACCGGGCACCTGGTTGACCTGCACACGCGTATCGACAGCCGTGAATTCGCTTTCGAACTGGTGATATTTCTTACGAACTGCGTAGAAATACAAACCAATTTCCTGCAGCAGTTCCAGGTTCAATCCGGTATCGAATTCGCTGCCTTTGAGGGCGGCAACCATGGACTCAGTGCCCGGATGACTGGTGCCCCAGGCGAAGCTGGAGATGGCAGTGTCGATATGGCCTGCGCCGTTCTCGATGGCCTTGAGTTGGCACATGGCAGCGAGACCCGCCGTGTCGTGGGAATGGATAAACACCGGCAGCGACTGCTCGGCTTTGAGTGCCTTGACCAGTTCACCTGTCGCATAAGGTGTCAGCAAACCGGCCATGTCCTTGATGGCCACCGAATCGCAACCCATGGACTCCATCTGTTTGGCTTGAGCGACAAAGGCCTCGATGGTGTGCACCGGACTGGTGGTGTAGGCGATGGTGCCCTGAGCGTGTTTGCCCGCGGCTTTCACCGCCTCGATGGCGACGCGCAGGTTACGCACATCGTTCATGGCATCGAAGATACGGAACACATCAATGCCATTGACCGCGGCCTTGGCGACGAAGGCTTTGACCACGTCGTCGCTGTAATGGCGATAGCCCAACAGGTTCTGGCCGCGAAGCAGCATTTGCAGGCGCGTGTTGGGCAATGCGGCGCGCAGTTGGCGCAGACGCTCCCACGGATCTTCTTTCAGAAAGCGCACACAGGCATCAAACGTCGCACCGCCCCAGCACTCCAGCGACCAGTAGCCGACTTTATCCAGCTTGTCGCAGATCGGCAGCATGTCTTCAGTGCGCATGCGGGTGGCGAGCAGCGATTGGTGGGCGTCACGCAGGATAGTGTCGGTTACAAAAATCTTCTTGGACATTTGGATCTCCTCATGGCGACAAGCTGCGAGCTACAAGCGGCAAGTAAAAGCAGATCTGCTTTCGCTTGGAGCTTGCGGCTTGAATCTTGCCGCTGCTTATTCATAAGCCTGCGTGGGCGGCAATGGCGGCAGCGATGGCCAGGGCCAGCTCTTCGGGTTTGCGCTTGATCGAGTAATTGGTCAGTTCCGGGTGGCTCTCAACGAAACTGGTATTGAACTGACCGCTACGAAATTCCGGGTTACGCAGGATTTCCTGGTAATACGCGGCAGTGGTTTTCACCCCTTGCAGACGCATGTCATCCAGTGCGCGCAGGCCGCGGTCCATCGCCTCTTCCCACGTCAGTGCCCAGACAATCAACTTCAGGCACATGGAGTCGTAATACGGCGGGATGGTATAGCCGGTATAAATCGCCGTGTCGGTGCGAACACCGGGGCCGCCGGGCGCGTAGTAGCGGGTGATCTTGCCGAAGCTCGGGAGGAAGTTGTTCTTCGGGTCTTCGGCGTTGATCCGGAATTGCAGGGCAAAGCCACGGTGGATGATGTCTTCCTGCTTGACCGAAAGCGGCAGTCCGGACGCGATGCGAATCTGTTCACGGACGATATCGATGCCGGTGATTTCCTCGGTGATGGTGTGTTCCACCTGCACCCGAGTGTTCATCTCCATGAAGTACACCTCGCCCTCGGCGAGCAGGAACTCCACAGTCCCGGCATTTTCGTAGCCCACGGCCTTGGCGGCACGTACCGACAAATCGCCGATGTAGGCCCGCTGCTCGGGCGTCAGTTGCGGGCTCGGAGCGATCTCGATCAGCTTCTGGTTGCGACGCTGAATCGAGCAATCGCGTTCGAACAGATGCACGACGTTGCCGAAGCTGTCGCCCAGGATCTGCGCTTCGATGTGCTTGGGATTAACGATGCATTTTTCGAGAAAGACTTCCGCCGAGCCAAATGCCTTGGTCGCCTCGGAAATCACTCGCGGGAAAGCTTGCTCCAGTTCTTCGCGACTGTTACAGCGGCGAATACCCCGCCCGCCGCCACCCGAGGTGGCCTTGAGCATGACGGGATACCCGATGCGGTCTCCTTCAAGCAGCGCCTCGGTAATATCGGCAACATTGCCTTCGGTACCGGGCGTAACGGGTACGCCGGCCTTGATCATGCTGCGGCGTGCCTCGGTCTTGTCACCCATGCGACGGATGACTTCAGCAGACGGCCCAATGAATTTGATTCCACGTTCAGCGCAGATGTCAGCCAGTTCGGCATTTTCTGACAGAAAGCCATAACCGGGATGCAGCGCATCGCAACCTGTCTCGACTGCGAGGTTAACCAGCTTGCGCGGGTTCAGATAACCCGCAAGAGGTTCGGCGCCGATGCTGTGGGCTTCGTCCGCCCGCTTTACATGTAACGCATGACGGTCAGCGTCGGAAAAGATTGCCACCGAACGAATGCCCATCTCGGCGCAAGCGCGCACGATCCGGACAGCGATCTCACCGCGGTTGGCGATCAGGATTTTTGTTATCACGAGTATTTCCTCGACCGTTGAACCGGTCTTTGCAGCTGAACCGGTTTTTGTAACAGCGCATGTGGTTGATTGCCGCAGGGACACCCTATGCCCGATCAGGGATTAATAAAAATGAGTAAAAATTGGGTTGTGTATAAGTAAAGACTTATAGTTGATGCTTCAGCGAGCAGGCGGAGCCGTTATAAATGCGTAAGTCATTGATGCGTATGACATTGCGTCAGTTACGGATTTTCAACGAAGTGTGTGATTTGCGTTCATACAGCAGAGCAGCAGAGGAAATGTCGCTCACGCAGCCGGCTGTCAGTCTGCAGATTCGTCAGCTTGAAGAGCTCGTAGGCCAGCCGCTGTTTGAGTACGTCGGCAAAAAGCTTTACCTGACCGAAGCCGCGCAAGCGCTGCAACTGGCCAGTCGCGATATTTTCGGACGCCTGGAAAGCCTGGATATGCAGCTCACTGACATGCAGGGCTCGCTACAAGGGCAGTTGAAGCTAGCCGTCGAATCGAGCTGCAAATACTTCATTCCCCACCTGTTTGCCGCCTTCAAGCGTAAATACCCGGAAGTCATTCTCAACCTGACAGTGGTCAATCGCGCTCAAGTGATCAGAAGGCTGTCGGATAACCGCGATGATCTGGTCGTAATGTCCATGGTGCCCCAGGACATGGGCCTGGAATTCCTGCCGTTTCTCAATAATCCGATTGTGGCCGTCGCTCCGCCGGATCATCCGTTATGCGACGGACGTACGTTGGCACTCAAGGATCTGGAGCCCTATACATTGCTGATTCGGGAAAATGGTTCAGGGACTCGCAAGGCCTGCGAAGAGTATTTCAAAGACAAGCGTGTGCATTTCACCACGACCGTTGAGATGTCGGCTCACGAGGCGCAGCGTGAAAGCGTACTGGCCGGGCTGGGCATCGCGATGCTGACTCGTCACGCGGTCAGTCTGGAACTTGCCACCGGCATGCTCAAGGAGTTACCGGTGGCAGAGTTGCCGCTGTATCGCAGTTGGTGCGTGGTGCAGGCTCGGGATCGCCGCCTGTCGCCCGTGGCGCACGCCTTCCTGGCGTTCATCCGCACCGAACGTGCGCAGATCAGCCAGCTGATGGAGCGTTTCGACGGGCGTCTTCCAAAGGTTTAGCCGCCTGCCAGAAGCGCTCTGAAACGCTCTCCTCAAAGTCGCACAGCTCCTGATTGAGCCGACGCGCTTCTGAATAGCTCTCTATTGCCCGACGGAACCCCATACGTCGCTGATCTTCCTGCTGACGGCGGGTTTTGACGGTGCTGCTCTGTTGCGAGTCATCGTAGTGCCGAGGCATATCCTGTCTCCCAGTGCGTTGCGGGAGTATCAGAATGAGCCCCGATGGTGACAAATCAACGGCGCAATGGTGACGGAACGATGAAGGTGTAGGCGCCCCGGAGGAAACAAGTGGTATCAACACTATAGATATGTAGTGCAGCGACTCGGCAGGCCTTTGAGATAGTGACGACGCAGGACGCAACTAACTATCTATTAGCAAGGAGCTAAACAATGATTATTCAACACAAAGACTGGTATGCCCGCATCAACAAAATGCCGGGTTTGGCAGGCCCAACATTGCTGGTGTCCGGCACTGTTACTGTTCCAAACAGCAACACCCTACCGACTCTGGTTGTAGCCGCCGTCCAGGATAAATCCCAGGGTCTGAGACTGGATCTGCAATTTGAAAGCAAAGGCACCGGCCTGACCGTAATGACCGAAAAGGCCGTTGCGTTCTCGCAGGCAAGCACTTACGACGTACCAGAAATCGCCATTTTCCACGATGGCAAAGAGCTGATCCGCATCAACGATGTTGAGATCATCAACTGAGTAGAAGCCCGAGATTTTTCGGCAACGCTCACCAGTCTCCAAAAGGTCACTGGTGAGCGTTTTTGTAATCGATGATTTATCAATCTTCGTGGGATTTGATCGACTTGGGCGACAGACGAAGACTGCGCAAACTGCGCTTCACGCTCTTCAGATGGTTGACCAGACTAGGCCCGCGAGCCATGGCTACACCCATTGCCAGCACATCGATGACAACCAGATGCGCGATACGCGAAGTCAACGGCGTGTAGATTTCGGTGTCTTCATGCACATCAATTGCCAAATTGACTGACGACAATTCAGCCAATGGCGTCTGACTTGGGCACAAAGTGATCAACGTCGCACCCGTCTCGCGAACCAGATTTGCCGTAATCAGCAGATCCTTGGAGCGCCCGGACTGGGAAATGCAGACAGCGACGTCGGAGGGGACCAATGTAACGGCCGACATGGCCTGCATGTGCGGATCCGAATAAGCCGCCGCGCTTAGCAACAGCCGGAAGAACTTGTGCTGAGCATCAGCCGCTACCGCGCCCGACGCACCAAAACCATAAAACTCGACCCGCTTGGCTGCGGCCATGGCCGTCACCGCCAACTGCAACGCATGGGGATCAAGGTTTTCGCGAACTTCCATCAAGGTGTGCAGCGTAGTATCGAAGATCTTCAGGCTGTAGTCAGCGACCGAGTCATCTTCGTGAATCGCGAACTGGCCGAAGCTCGCCCCGGCAGCAAGGCTCTGCGCCAGCTTGAGCTTCAGGTCCTGAAAGCCCGTACAACCAATGGCACGGCAGAAGCGCACAATGGTCGGTTCACTGATACCAACGCTATGCGCCAGATCGGCCATGGAACTGTGCATCACAGCCGCAGGGTCAAGCAGCACGTGGTCGGCGACTTTCAGCTCCGACTTGCGTAACAGATGGCGTGACTGAGCGATGTGTTGCAGCAGATTCAAAGGGGCAGACTCGGCAAAGGTGCATGGGACGGGATGTAGCTTTTTTGTAGTTATACTACATGACCTGCGGGACGCCCAGTTAAACGCTCCTCTGATCATAAATCGCAGTTCGCCCGCCGCCTCGTCGCATTCCCTTGATGCAAACACTCGATGTCCGGGCAACCGCTCGCCGCCCGTCGCCAGACATGGCTTTTGTCGATTCGCGCAAAGCATGGTTTGCCCGGTTTCGCTCGGCACCCTAGAATGCGTCGATGCGCGATGATCTCTCCCTTCTGCTTAATTCCCTCAACGATGCCCAACGTCAGGCCGTAGCTGCCTCCGTGGGTCGTCAGTTGGTCCTGGCCGGCGCTGGTTCCGGCAAAACCCGTGTGCTGGTGCATCGCATCGCCTGGTTGATCCAGGTCGAGCAAGCCTCGCCACATTCGGTCCTGTCGGTGACGTTCACCAACAAGGCGGCCGCAGAAATGCGCCACCGGATCGAACAACTGATGGGCATCAACCCGGCAGGCATGTGGGTGGGCACGTTCCACGGCCTTGCGCACCGTTTGTTGCGGGCGCACTGGCAGGAAGCCAATCTGGCGCAGACCTTCCAGATTCTGGACAGCGACGACCAGCAACGCCTGGTCAAGCGCGTCATGCGCGAGCTGGGGCTGGATGAACAACGCTGGCCCGTCAAACAAGCCACGTGGTTTATCAACGGTCAAAAAGACGAAGGCCTGCGCCCGAAGCATATTCAGGCCAGCGGCGATCTGTTCCTGACCACCATGAAGTCGGTCTATGAAGCCTATGAGGTCGCCTGCCAGCGTGCCGGGGTGATCGACTTTTCCGAGCTGCTGCTGCGGGCGCTTGACCTGTGGCGCGACAATCCCGGGCTGCTTGCTCATTACCAGCGCCGCTTCCGCCATGTGCTGGTGGACGAATTCCAGGACACCAACGCCGTGCAGTACGCATGGCTGCGCTTGCTGGCGCAGGGTGGCGACAGCCTGATGGTAGTGGGCGATGACGACCAGTCGATTTACGGCTGGCGCGGCGCGAAGATCGAGAACATCCACCAGTATTCGTCGGACTTCCCGGACACCGAAGTCATTCGTCTTGAGCAGAACTATCGCTCGACCGCCAGCATCCTCAAGGCTGCTAACGGGCTGATCATCAATAACAGCGGCCGTATGGGCAAAGAGCTGTGGACGGATGTCGGCGATGGCGAACTGATTAATCTGTACGCGGCCTTCAACGAACACGACGAAGCCCGCTACGTGGTTGAAACCATTGAAAGCGCACTCAAGACTGGTCTTGCCCGCAGCGAAATCGCCATCCTTTATCGCTCCAATGCCCAATCCCGAGTGCTTGAAGAAGCGTTGCTGCGCGAACGAATTCCGTACCGCATTTATGGCGGCCAGCGCTTTTTTGAACGCGCTGAAATCAAGAACGCCATGGCTTACCTGCGCTTGCTCGAAGGTCGTGGCAACGATGCGGCACTGGAGCGGATCATCAACGTTCCGGCCCGCGGCATCGGCGAAAAAACCGTTGAAGCGATTCGTCAGCATGCTCGCCATGCCGATGTCTCGATGTGGGAAGCCACTCGCCAACTGATCGCCAATAAAGGCCTGACCGGCCGTGCAGCAAGCGCGCTGGGCGGTTTCGTCGAGCTGATCGAAAACCTTGCAGCCAAGGTCATGGAGATGCCGCTGCATTTGATGACGCAAACCGTTATCGAGCAGTCCGGGCTGATCAACTACCACAAGGAAGAGAAAGGCGAAAAAGGTCAGGCACGGGTAGAAAACCTTGAGGAACTGGTCAGCGCCGCACGCAACTTCGAAAACAACGAAGACGACGCCGAACTGACCCCATTGGCCGCCTTCCTTGGGCACGCTTCGCTGGAAGCCGGGGATACCCAGGCTGAAGAGCATGAAGACAGCATTCAGCTGATGACCTTGCACAGTGCCAAGGGCCTGGAATTCCCTTACGTGTTCCTGGTGGGCATGGAAGAAGGCCTGTTCCCCCACAAGATGAGCCTGGAAGAACCGGGGCGTCTGGAAGAGGAGCGACGTCTGGCGTACGTCGGCATCACCCGCGCCATGCAACAGCTGGTGATGACCTACGCAGAAACCCGTCGTCTGTACGGCAGCGAGACCTACAACAAGGTGTCTCGTTTCGTACGTGAAATTCCGCCGCTGCTGATTCAGGAAGTGCGTTTGTCCAATAGCGTCACCCGACCTTTCGGTGGTACGCAGAAGGTCAGCAACAGCAGCCTGTTCAACGGCGCTGGCATTCCGGAGACCGCCTTCAGCCTTGGGCAACGTGTGCAGCATGCAGTATTTGGCGAAGGCGTGATCCTGAACTTTGAAGGCGCTGGCGCTCAGGCACGGGTGCAGGTCAACTTTGCCGAAGGCAGCAAGTGGCTGATGATGGGCTACGCGAAGCTGGAAGCAATTTGATTCGACACGTTGAACGCGCCTTTTTGTGGGAGATTCTATGTTTGCCTGCAAGCTGATTGACGACGTGGGACCGGCTTTAGCCGGGAAGGCGATATTTCTGCAGATAAAAATCCAACGTCTGTCACTGCCGCTTCCCGGCTGAAGCCGGTCCCACGTCATCAGTGAATTCTGTGGGAGCGAGGCTTGCCTGCGATATTCGCGACGCGGTTTGCCAGACAGACCGCGTTATCGTTCATCGCGAGCAAGCTCAGCTCCCACATTTGAGCGTTCACAGCGCACTTAGTAGCAGGAGCGGACTCGTTCGCGAGGCGGCAGGCCTGAACCACCGCTTCCGGCCTTCAAGCCATCCCGCTTGAATCTCCATGCGCCCAGCACCATATAGATGACACTGTCCGGCGATCAGTCCTACAGAACTTTCGCCAATGCCCTACGGACCAATCTACATAGGGTCTTCGGCAATCACGCAAAAGCCGGAAACATATGGCCGCTAGCCAGACACATATGCCCTATGCAATATGGCGCGCGTGCAATCCACAAAACGGGAATACCCTTATGCAACGTTTTCTAAGCATCGCTATGGCGTTGTGCATCGGGCTCACCATGAGCTTCGAAGCCAATGCTGCGCGTTTCGGTGGCGGCAAGAGCATGGGCTCGGCGCCAAGTCACCAGTCGCGCCAAGCCACTCCGACCACTCCAGCTGCAGCGCCAACCGCTGCTGGTCGCCCTGCTGCTAGCGGTGCTTCCCGCTGGCTCGGCCCATTGGCCGGTATCGCAGCCGGCGGCCTGCTCGCTTCCATGTTCATGGGCGACGGCTTCCAGGGGATGCAGATCTTCGACATCCTGATCATGGCGGTCATTGCCTTCCTGATCTTCCGCTTCATCGCGGCACGTCGTCGTAAGCAACAAGGCGAGCAAATGGCTACCGCCGCTGGCCCGATGACCTATCAGCGTGAAAACGCTCAACAGCCTGCCCAGAACTCCATCTTCGGTGGTTCGGGTGCAGCATCGGCCGCCGCTCCGGTGATCAACGCTCCGGCCTGGTTCAACGAAACTCGCTTCATTGAAGCCGCTCGTAGCCACTTCCAGTCGCTGCAACAGCACTGGGACGCGAACGAGATGGACAAGATCGAAGAGTTCGTGACCCCACAAATGCTGCAGTTCCTGAAAAAAGAACGTGCGGATCTGGGCGACGCCTTCCAGTCGACCTATATCGACAACCTGACCGTGCAACTGGACGGTCTGGATGATCGCGCAGACAAGACCATCGCCACGCTGACGTTCAGTGGTGTGTCCAAGTCTTCGCGCTTCGATCAGGGTGAAGTGTTCAGCGAAAGCTGGAACATGGAACGTGCTCAGGGTGATAATCAGCCTTGGCTGGTTGCAGGTATTCGCCAGAACGGTTGATTTAGACCGCTCCACGCGTAAGCAGAAACCCCGGACTTGTCCGGGGTTTTTGTTTTATCCGTTGGGATAGTTATTTTGAGAAACGCTTTAAGCTACTGTATAAACCGCGCCATCAAGTCAGAGGAGCCAGGCCGTGGAAGAAGTCATTGAACAATTACGCGAAGCGAATGAACCTGTTCCGGTTCCGCTGGAGCTGCCCGACGAGGATCAACTCGTTGAGGTCGAAGAACAGCTGTTCATCAACATCCCCTTCGTCTTCAAGGAATTTCTCCTGACCGTGAGCGACGTGGTGTATGGCAGTCTGGAGCCGGTGACGGTTACCGACCCTGGATCGCACACTTACCTGCCGGAAGTCGCCGCCTCCGCCTGGGACATCGGCGTGCCGCGCGAGCTGATCCCGATCTGCCAGGACGGTGAGGACTACTACTGCGTCGAAGAAGACGGCACCGTGGTGCTGTGGTCCGGCGAAGAAGAGCTGGTCACCGAAGAAAGCTGGGAATCGGTATGGCACTGGGCGCGGGACGTCTGGCTGGAAAGCTGAGTCATGTAGCCCCACTGTCTGCTTCATGTGGGAGCGGTGCTTGCCCGCGATAAGGTCAATGCGATCTAAAGTGAACCGCGTCCAGCCTTATCGCGGGCAAGCACCGCTTCCACAGGAGAATAGGGGTGTACGTTCCGACCTAATGCCCATTCGACTCCTGATTATTCCCCAGCGTCTCCAGCAACGCGATCTGCATGCGGGTATGCACTCTGATGAACCAGCGCCACGCGACTGCCGCGACGATGGCTGCGATCACGGCGATCAGGATCAGCAATTCGTTGGTCGGCAGGATGCTGGCGGATAAGGCGGCGAGCATGACGAAGATCACCAGCAAAGACAGCAGCGGGATCACCTCGGCGATCACTTTGCGCACTCGCGCCGTGTGCCGACCCGCCATCTCTGGTTTGACGCCCATCTCAGCCAATAGCATCGACAACGCTTTGAGCTTGCGATAGGCCGCGATCAGGAAAGGCAGCGAAAGCAACAAGGCAGCCCCGCAAATCCATGCTTTCTGCTGACCCACGTCGCTGACCCAGTCGCTGATGTACACGCCGATGCGCTCGGCGAAATAGCCCCCGCAGAAGAAGATAGCGACGACCAACGCCAGATTGACCCCGACCTGCAACAGAATCCGCCGAATCATCGACGCCAGCAGGGCACCCTCGCCTTGCGGCTGGATGCTGCGTAGCCACTCACCGTACATGCCAAACACCCGCGCTACGCGGCGAGGCATGATGCTCGCCAGTTGGTTCGACAAAGGGTCGGCACCGCGAATCAGATAAGGCGTCAGCAACGTCGTGATAGCGGAGACGGCGACCGCCACCGGATACAGAAAGTCGCTGGTGACCTGCAAGGTCATGCCCAGCGCCGCAATGATGAAGGAAAATTCGCCAATCTGTGACAGGCCCATACCCACCCGCAGCGAGGTCTTGCCATCATTACCTGCGAGAAAAGCACCCAGCCCGCAGGACAGCATCTTGCCGAGGACAACCGCAACGGTGATGACTGCAATCGGCAAGGCATATTGAACCAGAATCGCGGGATCGATCATCAAGCCGATCGCGACGAAGAAAATGGCGCTAAACATGTCACGAATCGGCTCGATCAAGCGTTCGATTTTCAGCAATTGGCGCGATTCGGCCATAATCGCGCCAATCAGGAACGCGCCCAGCACCATGCTGTATTCCAGTTTCACGACCAGCAAACAGAAGCCGAAGCACAGGCCCAGCACGGTAATCAGCAGCATCTCATTGCTTTCAAACTTCGCCACGTAAGCCAGCAAGCGCGGCACCACCAGAATACCGATCACCAACGCAACGATCATGAACAGCGACAGCTTGCCGACGGTGGAAAAAACTTCGCCCGAGCTGACCGAGCCACTGACAGCGATCCCGGACAACAAAGCGATGATGCCGATGCCCAAAATGTCCTCGACGATCAACACGCCAAAGATCAGCTGCGCAAAGGGCTGGTTTTTCATCTTCAGGTCGTTGAGCGCTTTGACAATGATGGTCGTCGAAGAAATCGCGAGGATCGCGCCGAGGAACAGCGAATCCATGGTGCTCCAGCCGAAGTACTGACCGATTTCATACCCGATCCAGATCATCAGGGTAATTTCGAGAAACGCTGCAATGAAGGCCGTTGCGCCTACCTTGAACAGCTTGCGCAGGCTGAACTCCAGCCCCAGGCAGAACATCAGGAAAATCACCCCCAGTTCGGCAAGGGTCTTGATCGTGTCTTCGTCATGGATCAGCCCGAACGGCGGTGTATGGGGGCCTATGATGAAACCCGCGACGATGTAGCCCAGCACGACGGGCTGTTTGAGGCGATGAAAGAGGATGGTCACGACGCCAGCCACCAGCATGATCACTGCCAAATCCTGAATAAAGCTGATGGCATGCATGGTTCCGGCTCCTTATAAAACGCATTGCGGCGGGCCAAATTCTCCCCAAGACGAAGGAAAATTCAGCCACTGCAGTGCAGAAATCTGATTAATTTGTAAGAAATTGCCCGATCCACGGGCTTTTGCAGGTTAACACCGCGCATTCATCGATAAAGCCGGTGCAATATATGGAAACAGATCGGCTGCACGCGTGACGGCCCGTAGCCAGTAAGCGTCCCGATAACTGTCACACAACGCTTGAATCCGTAAGCACCGTCATAAGGTGCAATTTCTGAACCGCCTTGATCGTGAGTACGCTATGGAACCCGGAAACGCCCAGCTGTCGATGACTGTATTGATGACCCCGGACATGGCCAACTTTTCTGGCAACGTACACGGCGGCACCCTGTTGAAATATCTCGACGAAGTTGCGTATGCCTGTGCGAGCCGATATGCAGGCCGTTACGTGGTGACGCTGTCAGTGGATCAGGTGATATTTCGCGAACCCATCCATGTGGGTGAATTGGTGACTTTCCTGGCGTCGGTGAACTACACCGGCAACACGTCAATGGAAGTGGGCATCAAGGTCGTCACGGAAAACATCCGCGAGCGCTCGGTGCGCCACACCAATAGCTGTTTCTTCACCATGGTTGCCGTGGACGATCAGCGCAAACCGGCCAGCGTCCCGCCGCTGGAACCAGAAAGCCCGGATGGCAAACGCCGCTACATTCAGGCCCAACAGCGTCGGCAGATCCGCCAGGAACTGGAAAAGCGTTATCAGGAAATCAAGGACGAGACGCTCTAAGGCGAGACTCAACTCCGGTATATCAGGCAATACAGACTATCAATTGGAATGCTATTCCTGTGGGAGCCGGGCTTGCGCGCGATATATGAGACGCAGATATAAGATACACCGCGTGATCGTTTATCGCGGGCAAGCCCAGCTCCCACAGGGAACCGTGCTGACCACACTCTACAACCGCACAGCCTCAAACTTCACCCGAGGATGAGCCGTGCGGTCCTGGGCGCGGACCAGTTCCAGTTCGTAGCTGCCGCACGCCTGAGTCTCCAGCAGCACTTCATGCACCGCCGCTGCGGCAAATTCAAAAGCCGCGACCAGTTCATCCCCGAGCAGCACACGCGCCAGGAACAATCCGGACGTCAGGTCGCCAACACCCACTGGCTGGCGCGGAAAGGCCAGTAGCGGGCGACGCAAGTGCCAGCTGCCATCGGCGGTCACCAGCAACATTTCAAAGCCGTCAGCAGGCTTGCCAGGGTAATCCACATGTTTGACCACAATGGCTTTCGGGCCTCGGTCCAACAAGGCGCGCGCCATGGCCACGCAATCGGACAACGACTCAGGTTTACGGCCAGAGAAGCTATCCAGTTCCAACTGATTCGGGCACATGAAGTCCGCCACAGCCGCCGCTTCTTCGAGAAGAAAATCGCTGACTTCGGCGGGTACGCTGCAGCCTTTCTCGGGATGCCCCATCACCGGATCGCACAGATACAGCGCATTAGGATTGGCGGCTTTGATCCGCTCGACGCCCACCAGAATCGCTCGGCCCTGAGCGGCGCTGCCCAGATAGCCGGAAAGCACCGCATCGCAATTGCCCAACTCACCAATCGCTGCAATACCGTCAATCAGCGCGGGAATCTGTTGCGGGGGCAGCACGTCGCCAGCCCACTTTCCGTACTGGGTGTGATTGGAAAACTGCACCGTGTTGAGCGGCCAGACATTCACCCCGATTCGCTGCATCGGAAACACCGCAGCGCTGTTGCCTGCGTGGCCGAAAACCACATGGGACTGGATGGCGAGCAAATGGGGTGTACGTTTCATCTGGGGTTCCTGAACACGATGCAAGTGCAGTAGTAAGAAATTTAAGTCGCGCAGTATGGCTGCAAATCCCCGGACACAGTTAAGCTGGTGGCACTTTGTTGGAGTGCTTCTTCATGCTGACCCTGGGAAACATGTTTGTCCTGATGCTATTGGCTACCGGTGCGGCATGGCTATGGCACGCCCATGGATTGCGCGAACGCGCCTTGGAGCGCGTCAAACAACACTGCGCGAAACTGGATGTGGAGTTGCTGGACGGCAACGTGGCGTTGCGCAAATTAACGTTTGCCAAGGACTCACAGGGCCGCAAACGGCTGGCCCGTGTGTATAACTTCGAGTTCACCGTCACCGGCGAGCAGCGTCACCCCGGCACCATCACCATGTTTGGCGCCCACAGCGCACAGATCGAACTGGCACCCTACCCCTTCGAAATGAAAACGCCACCCCCCAGCGCAGAAGTTATCCAACTGAGCCAATGGCGGCAAGAACACAACAAGTGGAAGCAGTAGATCACGCGCCACTTGTGGATAAGTTGTTCTAGAGCAAACAAGCAGTCAGTTCAGCCTGCAAGCGGGTTTCATCCTGGGGCTGCATGAAGATCAATTCGAGCCGAGAGTCCCGTCGCCACTCGCTGGCCCGCCACTGCAAAGCATCCCCAGCGACTGCGTTGCCAGACAGCCACCCCTTCTCGCTGTGAATAACCAGTTTGGCGCGACGCCAGTTCATCCCCTGCAACCACATTTCCAGCCGGGCCAGGTCGAAGCGCTGTCTGGGGTGCCAACGCCAGCCGATGCTCCAGCCTTCCTGTTGAGACTGACTGAGGCAAATGGGCTGCGCTGGATCAGTCCATACAGCAGGATGTTGCCCAAGGCTCTTGGGCAGCACGAGGTTATCCACAGCAGATTTATCCCCAGGCAAATCGGAACTTGCGGACACGCCGGGCAATTGCGCCAGTAAAATGCGACCCTGTTCAGTCCAGATCAACTCGCCTGCAGGCAATTGCCTAATAAGCTTCTGTCGCGCCGATAGATCCAGGTCTGCTGATTTGTTCAGCACCAACAATCCTGCAGCCTCCAGCGCCGACGCCTGACTGGGCGGCAGAGGATGACCCGCAGCTAATCCTGCGGCGTCGAGCACCATGACGCTGGGCTGAACCGTGAGCACACCCAGCCAGGGCGCTTGCTGCAACTGTTCGATCAACTGCACAGGATGGCCGAGGCCGGACGGCTCGATCAGCAATCGATGTGGTCGGGACTTGCGCAGCAAACGACCCAATCCAATCTGAAAGGGCGCGCCGTTGACGCAGCACAGGCAACCGCCAGCCACTTCGCCAAGTGCGATACCATCATCGGCCGTGGTCAGCAGCGCGGCGTCGAGGCCGATCTGACCGAACTCATTAATGAGGATCGCCCATCGCTCATCTGCCGGCTTTTGCGCCAACAGATGTTTGATGAGGCTGGTCTTGCCTGCCCCCAAAGGTCCGCCGATGACGTGGGTCGGGATGTTCTGCAGCATGGTGGTCGCTTATGACGAAGGCGTTTAAGGCCAGAATCGGGATGTTCCTGGGGATGATACTGGCAACGAGTGCAGGAAACGCATGGGCCGAGGCGTGTCTGGTGCACAGTCAGGCCGAGCGGCTGGACGTGAAAGTCTGTCAGGCCAATCGCAACATCCCGCCCAAATTGTTTCATGACGGCTTTTGCCAGCCGCAACTCGCAGGGCAGAAAACCGATGTGACGTTTCTGGAGCAATGCCCCACCGGAGCCTTTGGCATTTGCAGCAACGCGCAAGTCGCCAATATGCCTTATCGCGAAGACCTTCACTATTACGGCGTCGCCAGCGACGCGCAGTATTTGAAGCCGTTTTGTGAAGGGCAGAGTCAGGGGAAGTGGTTGGTGCCGTGAATAGCTGGTACGACTTTACTGTGGGAGAGTCTATGTTGTCGGCAAGCTGACGTGGGACCGGCTTCAGCCGGGAAAGCGGCATTTCTGACGATGAAAAAGTAGTGACTGTCCCGGCCTCTTCCCGGCTGAAGCCGGTCCCACGTCATCAGTGATTCTTGTGAGAGCAGATCTCATGCCCAATATGCTTCTAAGCCAACCAATCCAGGGTCAGCAGCAACCGCCGCTCATCACGCTGCAACGGCGGCGAGCGGTGTATCAGGCCTTGGCCTTCGTTGCCGATCCAGCGCTCGCCCTTGAGCAATGCCACGTCGCCGCAATTGATCTGCCTGATTTTCAGCGCATCACGAGGCTCGGCCTGGGGGTCGCCCAACTGACGACGATCCATAGCACCCTCTTTGAGCCATTGGCTGCCGATACCGGCATAGGTGGTTATCAGGCGCGCCGGTACGTGATCGACATGGAAACGTGGGCACATGGCTTTATCCAGTACCCGTAATCTAACCCCGACACGCTTGGCCCCCAACAGGCAGGCATAAGCGCTGATCAGCCAAGAGACGTCGGCTATAAAACCTGTATAGCCTTCGAGATCGGCATAAGCCGAAGCAAAGTGCTGAAGATTCGGCGGCGTATCGTTCTCGCTCATCTCCAGTGTGATGGCCTCCGCCAGAGGCTCATTCATGGAGAGCAGCAGCGCGCCAAAGTCTTCGATGTGCGCAGGCAACTGACGCTGCCAGACCGCCAGATTCACATCGTCTTCCAATACCTGGCTAAGAATGGCCGGAGTATCGCCCTGAACCTGGCGGATGCGGGGCTGCCATTTCAATACCGTAGCAAGCATTACGCCGCCTCCATTTCATGCCACGGGCCAAATGGATCGGGGAGCGCCGCCCAGCCATCAGTGCCCAGGGCCATTTCCGCGTCGGTGAGCAAGCAGTTATCCAGTTCGGCGGTGAGCTGCACGAAATCGATGTTCTGGCCGATGAATACCAACTCCTGTCGGCAATCACCGGTCTGTGATGTCCAGTTATCCATGATCGCAGTGATGTTTTCTTCGTCTTGAGGCCAATGCGCACGCGGCACAAACCTCCACCAGCGACCGGCGAAACCGTGGCGCATCAAACCTCCGGCCTGAGACCAGCTCCCGGCATCCTGATGCTTGCTGGCCAGCCAAAAGAAGCCTTTGGAACGCAGCAGTTTGCCGTTGGTCCACTCGCGATCAATGAAGCTGAAGAAGCGCTCCGGATGAAAAGGTCGCCGAGCGCGATACGCCGTGGAAGCAATGCCATATTCCTCGGTTTCCGGCACGTGCTCACCGCGTAATTCCTTGAGCCAGCCGGGAGCCAATGACGCCCGTTCGAAGTCGAAACGACCGGTGTTGAGGATCTTCGCCAACGGCACCTCGCCCATGACCATCGGGATGATTTCGGCATTCGCATTGAGTCGCTGCAGAATCGCGATCAGCTCTTCGCGTTCGCTGGAACTGATCAGGTCGATCTTGCTGAGCAGAATCACATCAGCGAACTCGATCTGTTCGATAAGCAAATCGGTGATGGAGCGATCGTCATCTTCACCCAACGTCTCACCCCGGGTCGCGAGGCTTTCTGCTGCCTGATAGTCGAGCAGGAAATTCACCCCGTCGACGACGGTGACCATGGTGTCCAGCCTCGCCATATCAGTAAGGCTCTTACCGGCCTCGTCGCGAAAAGTGAAAGTCTCTGCGACTGGCAACGGCTCGGAAATACCGGTGGACTCGATCAATAAATAATCAAAACGGCCGTCCTGGGCCAGACGGCTGACTTCTTCGAGCAGGTCTTCGCGAAGGGTGCAGCAAATGCAGCCATTGCTCATCTCGATGAGTTTTTCTTCCCCACGGTTCAGGCTCACATCGCGCTGAACTTCGCCGCCATCGATGTTGATTTCGCTCATATCGTTGACGATCACGGCGACCCGTAGATCTTCGCGATTGCGCAGTATGTAGTTCAACAACGTGCTTTTACCGGCACCGAGAAAGCCGGACAGCACGGTTACGGGAAGACGGTTTGGCATCGGTATTCTCATCAGGTTGCAGGGTTTAGACCCTGTTCGCATGGCGGTGCCAGGCACCGGTCAATCACCTGATTTAGGTTATAGTATAACAATGCATATAGTAAACAGATCTTTGTAGGAGTGAGCTTGCTCGCGATAGCGGCAGGTCAGGCGATGATTTATCGAAAGAAAATCGAATCGCGAGCAAGCTCACTCCTACAGGGGCCGTGTTTGCTTCATTACAGTGTTTTTTCAGGAATACAGACGTTCCCACAACTTAAATTAAAGCTAAACCTGCCCGGCTCGCTCCAGCTCCTGCTGCCAAGCCATGTACGAATCAACCGGCGGATTACGCTGAAAGTACCGCTGCAACCCTTCAAACAATCCATCCGCCACAGCCTGTTGATGACGTGCTGTCACGAGCCGCTGGCTGTCTTTGGCGTTGGAGATGAATCCGGTTTCCACCAGAATCGACGGCACGTCCGGCGACTTGAGTACCGCAAAGCCGGCCTGTTCGACGCGTTTTTGATGCAGGGCGGTAATGTTCGCCAGGCTGCCGAGGATGGTATTGCCCAGTTGCAGGCTGGCGGCGATGGTGGCGTTCATGGACATGTCGAGGATGACCCCGGCCAGCATAGGGTCCTTGTCTTTGAGGTTGAGCAGGCTGGTTGCGCCCAGCAAGTCCGCGCCATTTTCGCGCTGCGCCATGAAGCGTGCAGTGGCTGATGTTGCGCCGCCTTCGGACAAAGCAAACACCGATGCACCGGAAGCGGTCAGGCGCGGTGCCGCGTCGGCGTGCACCGAGATAAACATGTCAGCGTTGTGCTTGTGCGCAATCTCGACGCGCTTGCGCAGCGGCACGAAGAAATCGTCGTTGCGCACCAGCTGGACGTCGAAGCCTTTTTCCCGTTTCAGTCGCTTGGCCAACATCTGGGCGATAGACAGCACCACGTCCTTTTCCCGCTCGCCCTTGGCCCCTACCGCGCCGGGGTCCTTACCGCCATGCCCCGGATCGACCACCACCATGATGTTGCGCTTGGGGTGCTGCTTGTCACTGACCATCGGCGCACGCTGTACCGGCTGCGCCGCCAATTGTTGCGCAGCAGCGCCCTCAGCGCCCAGGTCCAGAACCAAACGATGGCCCTGATCGCCAGCAGGCCCCAGCAGAAAGCTGTTGAGTTTCACAGGCCCGGCCAGATCAAGAACAATACGCGTGTCATCACCCTGCCCGTAGTGCCCGGAGCGAATGGATTTGATCAACGTGTCTTGCAGCGCGAGCTGACTGAAATCCCCGCTCAGGCGCGCGCCGCTGATGTCGATGATCAGTCTGTCTGGTGCCCCAAGGGTGAAGGTCTTGTATTGCACTGGACCACTGAGATCCAGCACCAGCCGAAGTTTGTCGGCAGTGCGCCACAGGCGGGCGTTGCGTATCTGAGCTGCATTGACGCCCAGCGGCAGTGCGAAGGCTGCACTGGCCAGCAAGAAATTGAGCAGAATTTGACGGCGGTGCATGTGATGACCCATTCGAAGGTGAAGAGCATCCCAGCCCAAAAAAAGAAATCGTCGAAATTATAGTTATAGTATAACGTGATGATTTACTCGACTGATGGCCTCTTTCATGAAACTTGCTTCACTTCCGGATATCGCCGCCCAAGCCTCACGCCAGGCACAGCCGCTGGATTGGGTGGGTATGTGCGGCATCGCCCTACCTCTGCGCATTGAGGGACAGCACGTGAGCGCGAAGGTCGATGCGGGGGTTAGCCTGGACGATGGCAACGCCAGAGGCATCCACATGTCGCGCCTGTATCTCGCACTTGAATGGCTGGAAGGCGAAAAGCTGACCATGCCCTTAGTCAGGCAGGTGCTGGCACGCTTCCTTGAAAGTCACGAAGGCTTGTCTCGGCGTGCCTATCTGAATATTCACACCGAATGGATGCTCAAACGCCCGGCGCTGATCAGCCCGTTGGCAGGCTGGAAAGCCTATCCAATCAGCATCTTGGCAAGCGTTGAAAACGATATGTTCCACGTGGAACTAAAAATTGACGTGGCCTATTCATCCACCTGCCCTTGCTCAGCAGCTCTAGCCAGGCAGTTGATCCAACAGCAATTCGCTGACGACTTCGGTAGCGCTGAGCTGGATTACCAAAGCGTTCTGGAATGGCTAGGCACTGCCGAAGGTATCGTTGCCACGCCGCATAGCCAGCGCAGCAATGCCCATCTCCACGTGCAACTGGATGATTTTTCTGAGGAATTTCCGATGCTGAGCCTGATTGACCAAGCTGAAGCTGCGCTCGGAACTGCCGTACAAACGGCGGTCAAGCGTGCAGATGAGCAGGCTTTCGCTTTAGCGAACGGGCAGAACCTGATGTTCTGCGAAGACGCTGCCCGTCGCCTGCATCAAGCATTGCAGAGTAATCCGGCGCTCAAGGCCTTCACGGTGAAGGTCGTGCACGCTGAAAGCCTGCACGCCCACGACGCTGTCGCTCAGAGTAGCTGGAGCGCCGAGGGAGGAATGGCAATCAAGTCCGCGGTTTGACTGCACCGCACTGGGCGCCCTGCCACACCGCACGGGTGTCCATGCTGCCATTCTGCTGTTGGCCGGTGGCGTTGAACGTGCCGATAACGTGGGTGGTGAACTCTCGATCACTGAGGAACTGAGCCTGGCCGTTGCCTTGAGCTTTCGGGCAACTGAAGGTGAATTTCCAGTTTTTGCCGTTGCGTTCGGTGATGCGCTGGGTACAGCCGGACTTCGGATCAGTCAGCGGAATGTCATCGCCTTTGACCTGCGCATCGGTCAGACAAAAGCGCACGCCTTTACCCGCCAGCGTGACGCCCTGAGTTTCAAGATTGCGCTCAACCATGGCGCGCTGTTCTGGCGGCAGGTTTTTCAGCTGCCCCAGAATCATTTGCAGGTCCGGCATCGCCTGTCCATCTACTTGCATGTTGCTGGACGTCAGCTCCCACAGACCGGGTTGTAGCATTTGCGCCTGAGCCAATGGCGCAACCAGACAGCACATCAATGCCAAGGTGGACTTCTTCATTACTGGATCCTTGTTCAACCCATAAGGGACAGGAGCAACCGCACATGGTCGCCGGACGATGAGGCTTAGACGGCAGATCATGCAGCCAGTTGCACCGCGAATAAAATAGCGACAATCCGCACCCACTGTGGTCTGTTAAGCAGCAATGGTGCGTAAGGAAAGATCAAGAATGGATTACCACAGCCCGTATTTCTTCGGCTATGTCATTGGATTCATTCATCTGCTCGGGATTATCGCCGCGATTCATGCCTTGCTGACAGTACGAACTGCGCAAGGCTCGATTGCCTGGGCAATGCCGCTACTGTTCATTCCCTACTTCACCCTGATTCCCTACCTGGTGTTCGGCCGCAGTTCCTTTGATGCCTATATCAAGGCGCGACGTCAGGCCAACCAGGAAATGCGCACCGCCATCAGTGATATGAACTGGCGCCCCTGGATTGAAGAGGCCGTTGCTGCCAGACGTTCGGAAGCGTATGCGTCACTCCGCGCCATGCCAAAACTGGGCAATACCCCGGCACTCGCCAATAACGAGGTGAAGCTGCTGATCAATGGCGAAGCCACATTCAGTGCAATCTTCGATGCCATCCGCGAAGCGAAAGAGACGGTCCTGATTCAGTTCTTCATCATTCATGACGACGCATTGGGCCGCCGCTTGCAGGAACTGCTGTTGGAGAAGGCCGCCGAAGGCGTGGCCGTTTACGTGCTGTTCGACGGCATTGGCAGTCACGCGCTGCCGGGCAGCTACAGCGAAAAACTGCGCAAAGGTGGCGTGCAGATCAAGGCATTCGCGACCCGCGGCGGCTGGCTCAACAGGTTCCAGATCAACTTCCGCAACCACCGCAAGATTGTCGTGGTTGACGGTACGAGAGGGTTCGTCGGCGGGCACAACGTCGGCGACGAATATGTCGGGCTCAAGCCACCACTCGCGCCTTGGCGCGACACCCATGTGCAAGTCATCGGGCCAGTGGTTGCCTGCTTGCAGGAATCATTTGCCGAGGACTGGTTCTGGGCGACACGGGAATTACCGCCCCTGAGCCTGCCGGACAGCTTCCCGGAAGATGGCGTGCTATGCCAGCTGCTGACGAGCGGACCAGCGGACAAGCAGGAAACCTGCTCACTGTTTTTCGTTGAAGCGATCCATGCGGCAACCGAACGGGTATGGATCACCAGTCCGTATTTCGTGCCCGATGAAGCGGTGTCGGCAGCCTTGCACCTTGCGGTGTTGCGCGGCGTTGACGTCCGTCTTCTATTGCCGTCACGTCCGGATCATTACGTGGTGTATGCCGCCTCAACGCTGTTCGCCTTCGAGGCGGTACGCGCCGGCGTCCGGGTGTTTCGTTACGGGCCAGGTTTCATGCACCAGAAGGTGGTGCTGGTGGATAACGAGATCACCGCGATCGGCAGTGCCAACCTTGATAACCGCTCGTTTCGCCTGAATTTCGAACTGATGTTGCTCACCGTCGACAGCGATTTCGCCAGCGAAGTGGAGCAGATGCTTAACGACGACTTCGCACTCGCCCATGAAGTATCGGAACAGGAAAGTCGGGAGACGCACCACTTGCAACAATTGGGGATGCGCGTTGCGCGCCTGATTTCACCGATCCTCTGAAGTGACGGGGAAAGGCCTGCTACTCCTATCCAAAAAACAATAACTATATGATTTGGAATACTTTTCTGTAGGAGCTCACAAGCACCGCGAGGCAGCGACGGCGGTCCGTCTGATGCACCGCTATCGCGGCCTCGCGGTGCTCGTGCGCGCCTACAGAGACTAAGTGAAAACTACTGCGCGTTGATCGACTAACGATAGATATCTGCGCGCGTCCATGGCAAATCATGACCACCATCGGCGCGAGGTTTGACTGCCAGAATCTGATGCAAATTGATCCAGCCGTGGGCAAACCCATAGGCACAACCAGCCAGATACAAGCGCCAGATGCGCAGCGTCTGTTCCGGAACCATGGCAGCGGCCTGCTCCAGATGCGTTTCCAGTCGGGCGCTCCAGTGCTCGAGGGTTTTCGCGTAATGCAGGCGCAGACTTTCGACATCCACTATTTCCAGCCCCGCCTCGCTGATGTCAGCACTGATTCGCGATACGTGAGGTAGCTCGCCATTCGGGAACACATAGCGGCCGATAAACTCACCAGCACCGCGGCCCACCGGGCGACCATCAATATGTTTGGCGGTAATACCGTGATTCATCACTAGCCCGCCCTCCTTCACCGCGCCAAACAGGCACTGGGCGTACAGCGCCAGATTGGCGTGGCCGACGTGCTCAAACATTCCGACGCTGACCACCTTGTCGAAGCGACCGTCCTGAGGCAGATCTCGATAATCCAGCAGTTGCAGGTCCACCTGATCTTCCAGACCTTCAGCTTTGACCCGGATCTGCGCCAGCTCCAGTTGCTCGCGGCTCAGGGTTATACCGAATACCTTGGCACCGTATTCACGCGCGGCGAAACGGGCCAGGCCTCCCCAACCACAACCCACATCCAGTAAGTACTCACCCGGCTTGAGCCGCAACTTGCGGCACAGGTGATGGAATTTGTCTTGCTGCGCCTGTTCGAGGCTTTCATTGCCGGTTTTGAAATAGGCGCAGGAATACACCATCTCTTTGTCCAGCCAGAGCTGGTAGAACTCATTGGAGACATCGTAATGGTAGGAAATCGACGCTGCATCGGTGGCTTTGTCATGCGGGCAGCGAGTCGGACCGCCCTCCTGATCTTCGTCACCCAGCGCCTGGGTCAACTCATCGCAAACCCGCATGACCTCACTGATGGAGCCTTCCATATCCAGTCGGCCTTCCACGAAGGCGCTGCCCAGCAGATCGAGGCTTGGGTGGGAAAAATCGGAAACCAGTTGGGGGTCTTTGACGAAAATCGTCACGCTAGGCGTGGGCCCGAGGTCGAGTTCATGACCGTCCCAGAGCTTGAGACGTAGCGGAAGGTGCAGATTCTGTAAGGCCGGTGGAAGTTGCGCGAGCATTTGAGTAAACCCCCAATGATCAAGAACTTGAAAAGCGTAGTTGAGGATCAGTTCTGGACTAGAACCAACCCGCTATAGGCGCTATAGCCAATAACTACGAATCGACCTCCGGGAACAGCCTTGTACCCCACCTGATTCGAGCCAGACATGAAGCTGGAAAATGCAGCACTCTCCATGACTGACTGTTAATTTGTAACAGAGTTCTTCAAACCTCAAGCAATTTTTTATACTTAACAAATCGCTCCAGTTCGCCGTTTATGCGAGTCATAACTGACTTAACGTTGCGCCGTGACTGGCAGCTCGCCCAACGGCTCATGCAGCCGCAGCAATCTGCCAGCGTTACCCAACACCAGCAGCGTGCTCAGGTTATGCAGAATCGCAGCGACCATCGCCCCCGCCGCACCCAGCCAGCCAAAGGCAGCCAGGGCCACAATCGCAAGGGTCCAACCGAGGCCGATGATGACGTTGACCTGCAGCGTTCGGCGACATTGTCGGCTCAATCGAACACAGGTCCCCAGCCGACGAAGATCACTGCCAATCAGCACGATGTCTGCCGACGCCAGCGCGATATCGGCACCACCCGCGCCCATTGCCACACCCACCACACCCGCTTTAAGGGCCAGGGAATCGTTGATGCCGTCGCCCACCACCATAGGCCGGAAGCCGCGGTTTATTTCCGCCCTTACCCGGGTCAATTTGTCCTCGGGCAAGGCTTGGGACTGCACGTCGCTAATGCCGACTTCCTGAGCCAGTGTGTTCGCGACGGCTTGTCGGTCACCGGTCAGCAGCAACTGCCTGCCCAGACCCAGCTCGCGCAATTCAGCCAGCGCTGCACGGGCCTCTGGCTTCAGCGTATCGGCCAGCAACAGCCAACCGAGAAACACACCGTCGAGTGCCAGACCGGCAATCGGACCGTCGTGAATCGGGACCGCTGCGGTGGTGATACCCAGTTGCTCGAACAACTCGGGACGGCCCAATGCAGCAATGCCCAGCTCACTCGTCGCTACGACACCCAAGCCCTGAAGCTCACGGATATCGCTGAGCGCCAGCTGCTGATCCTTGGCAATCAAACTGGCCAGCGCGCGGCTGACCGGGTGACTGCTGGCGCTGCCCAGGCTTGCCGCCAATGGCAGAAAATGCGGCGACTCGGGACCCGCGCTTTGCACGGACTCAATACGCAATGTGCCAAAAGTCAGGGTGCCGGTCTTGTCGACGACCAGCGAAGTCAGGTCGGCCAGCTCTTCCAGAAAGGCCGAGCTGCGAATCAGAATCCCGTGTCTGGCCGCCACGGCGATACCTGCAATGGCCGTTGCCGGAGCCGATAGCACCAACGCGCATGGGCAAGCGGCGACCAGCACGGCGAGCATGGCCTGGGCGTTATTGGTGATGAACCAGGTCACTGCGGCAATCAGCAACACCAGCACCATGTAGCTGCCCGCATACCGCTCCAACAGCCGGGTGATCGGAGGCTTGGAGCGCTCGGCGCTTTGCATCAGCGCAATCACTTTGCCCAACGTGGAATCCTGCCCCGTGCGCGTCACTTCAATACGCAGCAGACCATCCAGGTTGATCGCCCCGCCAAACACTTCAATCCCGGCCCTGGCCTCCAGTGGCACTGATTCACCGGTAATCGGCGCGGTGTCCAGGCTGGCTTGACCCGAGATCACTCGTCCGTCAGCGGGCACCCGATCGCCCGCACGGACTTCAACCTGATCCCCCGCAGCCAGCATCGAGTTATCCACTTCCTCCACGCTGCCATCAGCCTTGATCAACCGCGCATGGCTGCGGGTCAGGCGGCCCAACGCCTGAATGGCTTCCTGAGAACCGATGACGCTGCGCTCTTCCAGCACATGACCAAAGATCATGATGATTGGCAGCAGCGCCGCCGTCATCAGGTCTCCGGTAGCCCAGGCACCCAGCATCGCCAAGGCGATCAATTGATCGGTCACGCCATGCAGGCTGGGGTAACGCAGGCTGTGCCAACCGGCGCTGACCACCGGAATCGCCACCAGTAGAGATGCCGCGCCCAACAAAAGCTGGCTGACGCCATATTGATCCGGCGCGACAAAACGCCAGATCAAGCCCAAACCCAATAGCCCCAGGGCCATCATTGCCAAGGTCAATTGGCGTGCAGCACTGCGTTTTTCCGGGGCGCTGAGCATGCTCTGCGCCCCGGGTGTAGCAACGGGTTCGTGAACGGCTTCGCCACTCATTGTTCTGCTCCCTGAATGATCAGGCGGGAATCGTCACGGGGGTCGACAGTGGTCACTGAACCGGCCTGGCCGAGGATCTTTGGCACGCGCTCGCGGTAGAGACGTTGCAACAAACCGGGGTCACTCCCGGAATGCATCGACTCACTCAGGCTGGCCACTGTGGCCGTATCGGTCCGGGCTTTGGCCAGACGCTCGGATGCCTGGGCATGCGCCACTTGCAAGGTACGGTCTGCCTGCTGGTTAGCTGACTGAATGAGCTTTTCCGCGTCGTTCCGCGCATTCGCCACGGCTTGATCAGCGAGCTGGCTGGCGGTCAGGACCGAGTTGAAAGCATTGATGGCTGCACCGGGCAAACTCGATTGAACATCGACACGGGTCACCTCGACGCCAATGCCGACGCCCGTGGCACTCAGCTCTGCAAGCCTCTGATTGATACCGCGCACCAGATCGCCGCGCAGGCGCTCACGTCGTTCCGCTGACTGGCTGTCAGCCGAAACAAGCTCAGGTCGGGCGACCAGAATGGTGTCCAGATCCCGCGCCGCTGTCAGCGCCACGGCACTGCGATTGACGAGTCGGTCAAGCGCTGGCGCCACATGATCACCCTGCAGCACAAAGGCGTAGGGATCGCTGACTTTGTAGTAAACCGTGACGTCCAGCTGCACCACCCCGGCGTCCCCGGTCAGCAGATAACCCGACCCGGCCAGCGCATCGCTCATGGGCGCCGCAAAGCTTGCAGCCTTGTCGGCCTGCACAGCCGAGAACGAACGCAACAAGGTCTCCACACGGCGTTCAATCACCCGGTCCGCGGACGGCAACAACACCACTTGCTCGAACGGTTGCGGCCAGGCGGTCAGCAGCCCGGCGTTCTGGATCCGCTCCAATGCGCCCATGCGTAACACCACGGCACGGTTCTGCGGATCGATCTGTCGCACGTTGGACACGGCCCAACCCAACGCAGCCAGAATCGTCACGCCATACAGGGCCAGAAACGCCAGACGGCTGGCCTGCAACCATGGGTTGTTCGAGGCCGGTCGTTGATTGCCTGAGGCGTCATGCTCACTCATGGTTGCGACCCGGTTTTACCCGCCGGCGTTGAAGAGCCATCCAGCGTGGGCGGGCCATCGACCAGCACTTTGAACGGTGCGGCATCGGTGCGCAGAATCAATCTGGTGCCGGGGGTAACAATGGTGCCGAGGGTGTCCAGCGAACGCAGAAGGTTATAGAGCTGCGGCGAACCGGCGTAGGCACGGCCATAGATTTGCGCGGCTTCGACCCGGGATTGAGCCTCGATATCGGCGGCCTTGACCGTAGCGTCTGCCTCAACGATTCGCGCGTCACGCTCGGCTGCCGAACGAATCTGCGCCGCTTCGCGCTTTCCCACAGCGGTCCGTTCGGTGGCGATGGTTTCGCGCTCGGCACGCATCCGGTCCACAGTGGCGTTGAGCGTCACCGACGGCAGGGTCAAACGCTCAACCCCGACCTGCAAGACGCGCACGCCGTAGGTGGTGAGCAATTGTTGATCAATCTGCTGACGCAGCTGGTTTTCGAATTCGCTGATCCGCACCTGGCTGGCATCGGTGTTCACCAGACTCGACAGATCAAAACTGCTGGCCGTGGTTTCCAGCGCAGAACCGACGAAGGTGCGGATCTGCCGCGCCGCTTCGTCCGGCTGGTTTTGCACGGCTCGCATGAAGCGTTGCACGTTGTCCGCGTCGCCCTGAACCTGCCAGGCGACATAGGCCTGAACGATAATGCGCAACCCGTCACGCGTGCCGACATCCTGCAAGCCGCTGGAGGTGGTGCGCAAACGCAGATCCACCGGAATTGCCGCCTCGAAAGGCGCAGGCCAGCGCCAGCTCAAACCCGGCTCCAGCAACACTCGCGAAGGATTACCGAAACGGGTAATGACCGTCGCCTCGCCCGAGCGAACCTGGACCAGACTGGCGGCTGCCACGGCAAACGCGATCAACAGTGCCGCGAGCATTCCCCGACGCCATGGAAAGGCGGCAGAGCCGGATGATTCGCCGTGGTGGTGACCGTGGTGATGACCGTCATGGCCGTGGCCGCTGTGATCGTGACCGGCGTGATCGTGGTTATGAAACAGACTCAAGGGACGACTCCTTACTGGACGGCTTTACGCGGCGCCGTTGGGTCTGCCGGTAGGGTGAAAGTACGCAGGTCGATGGTCGGTGCATTGTTCGCCCCGCCCAGACGGTGATCGAGCACCAGCAGTTTCGACTGGGCCAGGCCCTGGCTGAGTTGCGTCAGGTACTGCTCCAGCAAGAACGCCTGCCCCGCCCTGGCGTAACCCTGCTGTTCGGCACTGAAACGCAGCTGCGCGGCTTGAGCGTCAGCCATGACTTCCCGAGCGCTGGCGGTGGCTTTGTCATGGGTTTGGGTCGCGTTGAGTTGCGCCACATTGGACATGCTGCTGGCCGCGCCCCGCTCCCGGGCAATCAGCGCCTGAGCACCAATTTGTGCGGCCTGAACCGCGTGGTAAGCGTTGGCAGCCCCGGCAGGCGGGTGAATCGCTTCAATCACCGTGGCAAGAATCTCCACACCGCTGTTGAGGCGCTGCAAGTCGGCCTGGATTGCGTTGCCGATATCTTGCGCCAGGTAGGAGCGCTGCTCACCCAGCAATTCGTCCAGCGTGCGCGAAGCAAAATCGTGCACGAGTACCCGGCTGGCCGTGCTGCGAATCAACATCGGCACATCAGCGCTGTTATACGTAGCAGCCAGGGCCGCCTCGTCGGTCAGGCCGATGCGATACACCAGCCGCACATCCATATTGACGATCTGAAAGCCCTGCTTGTCGCCTGCACTGCTGGCGATCACCTGAGACTTTTCATTGATATGGCTGGCGTCCCACAAACGGTTGGTGCTGGCCGGGGCGGGCCCTTCTGCTGAATCAGGCACGGGAGCAGAAGTGATGCCGCTCGCATCGGCGACGCTGGTGGCCAGTTCGTGAACCACGCCGTTTTCCACCGCCAGTACCCGGCCAAAGGGCCAGGGAAGACCACCGTGCAAACCGGGCCCGAGTACCTCTACCGGCTTGCCAAAACGCTCGTAGATGCCGCGTCCTTGCATTGGGATTTCATGTACACCGCTGAGCGCCCAGCCCAGCGCCATGACTGTCGCCAGGACGGGCAGAAACGCTCGCCGCATGTAGGTGAAGGCCCAGATCTGCCGCAGGTCGATACCAAAGCGGTTATGTAACTCGTGCTGCAAGGCCTGCAAAGGTTGCGGCGGCCAGCGCAACAGGCCCGCGATGAAACTGCTGGCCGTCAGACGCGGCTCGACACGGGGATTACGTGGATTGAATAGCGACAGCGCCGCACGGATCAGCAGTTCAAGGGCCACGAGGCCCGGCAATAATCCGCTCAACACCGCCAGCCGTGCCGTCCATGGGCGTTCGACACTGGAGAAAAACAGACAAACCGCGCCAATGAGCAACATCGTAATCGCCACGCGGGTCATTTGCGCCAGTTGTGCCGCTTCCGGCCACTCGGCCTGCTCACCACTGAACTGGCGCTCAAGGACCAGCAGGCCGAACGCCAATAACACCGCCGTACTGCCCGCGACGCTGCCCACCCGCGAAAAGTCGCTGCCCGGTAGCGACAAGTCCCACACAGCTTCGAGGCAAGTCAGCGCAACCACTGACCAACCGGCCAGCCAAAGCGTGGGGGCACCAATCTGTGTCAAGGTCGAGCGCCCTAACCGACTGATGCGCTCAAGAAGCCGGTCGTACCAGCCGCTGTCCTCTGGCTCCAGAGCCTGCGACGCGACATGTGGCTCGACGCCTCTCAACACCAAAGCACGCCATTGCGCAACGCCGTGGGCGGACTGCAGAGCGGCAGCCAACAACAGAAACGTAGCTGCAGCGTTGACCAGCACCGCAGCCCACAGCGTGTTCGCTGCAAACAAGTCAGCGAACAACGCCAGTATCAATCCGAAAATGCCCGCCCCACCCGTTATCCAGGTCAGGCGTTTTAACCGCGCCGCATGCACCGCGGCCCTTTGAAATCTGGGCAGGCCATTCAAGCCGCCGTGCTCAACATCCAGATCAACCCGCATCGACGCCCCAGAACTCACCGAAAGTTGCTGCCATAGCCCGGCACTTGCGGGCTGAACCCACAGGATAGGTCGTTACGATATAACAGTAACAGTGAAATTTTTGTCAGCGCTGATTTCGACGTGGGACCGGCTTTAGCCGGGAAGGCGGTATTCCTCACGCCCTGTCTTTAGTGACTGTACTGCCCTCTTCCCGGCTAAAGCCGGTCCCACGAAATCGCGCCCATTAGAAATCGTTTAACTGACCGTCGCTGTGGAAAACTCCCGCACATGAGACCTGCTGCACAAAGAACATCAGGCCACGTTCATTGCATTGTGTTTCACTACTACAGGGCGCGCCGTCGGGTTATCCACAGGCGCACAGTTGACCTGCCGACAAGGATAGCTTCACGTTGATTTCGATCTATCAGCTCAAACCCCGTTTTCAAAATCTGCTGCGCCCTTCAGTCCAGCGTCTCTACAACCGGGGCGTCACCGCCAATCAGGTGACCTTGAGCGCCTGCATCGTTTCTTTGCTGATCAGCGGGTTGGTTGCGGTGTTCGCCGCGCACCTGTGGATATTCGCGCTGATCCCCTTGTGGATGATTGTGCGCATGGCGTTAAACGCCATCGACGGCATGCTTGCCCGGGAGTTCGGCCAGCAATCACGACTCGGCGCCTACCTCAATGAACTGACTGATGTCATCGCCGACAGTGCGCTATTCCTGCCATTCGCGTTGATCCCGGACGTCAGCCTCGGGCTGGTGCTGATGGTGACGCTGGGTGCAATCATCAGCGAATATGCGGGCGTGCTCGGGCCCATGGTCGGCGCGTCCCGTCGGTATGACGGCCCGATGGGCAAGAGCGATCGTGCGTTCGTGTTCGGGGTGATCGGTGCGGGCGTTGCCGTGCGCTGGCTTTCGGCCCTGTGGATAAACATAATCCTGGCGGTCGTCAGCGCCCTGCTGGTTTACACCCTGGTCAATCGTGTTCGTCGCGGGCTGACGGAAGTCGCTGCCTCCAATCCGGAAGATGTCGTCAACAACTCACAAGCATAAGGATTTCGACATGCGTGTCGCTCAGGATCAGCGCTTCAGCACTCATGATGGCGTCGAACTTTTCTATCGCCATTGGCCAGCCACCGCCCAGGACCCGTCGGTTCCGCGCCAGGCAGTGTTGCTGTTTCATCGAGGTCACGAGCATTCAGGGCGCATCGCTCATCTGGTAGATGAACTGGATCTGCCAGGTTTCGATTTCTTCGCATGGGACTCACGTGGTCATGGGCAATCGCCGGGCGCAAGGGGTGACAGTCCAAGTTTCGCCACCAGCGTGCGCGACGTGCAAACCTTCGTTGCTCACTTGAGCAGCACGTTCGACATTGCTGAAAAAAACATGGCAGTTGTCGCCCAGAGCGTAGGGGCCGTGATCGCAGCCACCTGGGCCCATGACTATGCACCGAAAATTCGTGCATTGGTGCTCGCGTCCCCGGCGTTCAAGGTCAAGTTATACGTGCCCTTCGCCCGTCCGGGCCTGGCATTGCTGCGCAAATTCAAGGGCAACTTCTTCGTCAACAGCTACGTCAAGGCGCGCTTCCTGAGCCATGACCCCCAGCGTATCGCGTCCTATGACAGTGATCCGCTGATTACCAAGGCGATATCGGTCAATGTTCTGCTGGGACTTTACGAAGCGGCTGATCGGGTCGTTGCCGACGCCGAGGCGATATCGATACCGACGCAATTGCTGATCTCCGGCGCAGACTTCGTGGTTCATCGCGGCCCGCAGGAACGCTTCTTCGAGCGGCTGGGCAGTGTGCGCAAAGAGAAACACATCCTGCCGGGCTTCTTCCACGACACGTTAGGGGAACGCGATCGTCACCTGGCGATTAGCCGGGCGCGACGTTTCATCCTGCAAAACTTCGAAGAACCGATCTCGCGACCCTCGCTGCTGGACGCGGACAGAATCGGCGCGACCTGTGCCGAATCCGAAGCGCTGGCCGCACCTTTGCCACACAACTCGTTGCGTGACCTTTATTGGCGAATGACACGCGCCAGCATGGGTCTGGGCGCGAAGTTATCCACAGGTGTAAAACTGGGCTTCGATACTGGCTTCGACTCCGGCAGTACGCTGGATTATGTCTATCGCAATCAGCCGAGTGGCACCTCTGCACTGGGCAAGCTGATTGACCAGAACTACCTGAACTCAATCGGCTGGCGCGGTATTCGCCAACGCAAGCTTAACGTCGAGGAAGTGCTGCGCCTGGCCATGGCTTATCTGCGTAACCAGGGGCAACCGGTGCGTATTGTGGATATCGCCGCCGGACACGGGCGTTACATTCTGGAATCACTGCAGGGGGTTGATCCGCTGCCGGAATCGATCCTGCTTCGCGATTACAGCGATATCAACGTGCGTGACGGCAGCGCGTTGATCGAGCAAAAGGGCCTTGGCCATATCGCCCGCTTCATCAAGGCGGATGCTTTCGACCGCAATGACCTGGCGGCACTGGACCCAAAACCCACACTGGCCGTGGTGTCCGGTCTGTATGAGTTGTTTGCCAGCAATCAGATGGTCGGCGACTCATTGGCTGGGCTGGCAGCGGCCGTAGAGCCCGGCGGTTATCTGGTCTACACCGGCCAGCCATGGCACCCGCAACTGGAGTTGATCGCCCGCGCCCTGACCAGCCACCGGGAGGGGCAAGCCTGGGTGATGCGTCGTCGCAGCCAAGCGGAGATGGATCAACTGGTTGAAGCGGCAGGCTTTCGCAAGATCACCCAGCGTGTGGATGAATGGGGGATTTTCAGCGTGTCTCTGGCGCAGCGCATCCAGTGAAGACTGTGCGCGAGCCAGGCCTATGGAAGCGGGCCGTGGTGTGGCTGATATTTCTGGCACCGTTTTTCTTCGCCAGTTACGGCTTTGCCACCTGGTACACCGCCCAGCGTGCGGATGTCGGCACGTTGGTGTTTGGCTGGGAACGGGATATGCCGTTTTGGGCGTGGACCATCATCCCCTACTGGTCCATCGACCTGCTTTACGGGTTTTCATTACTGGCCTGTCTGACACGACGCGAGCTGGATACCCATGCGCTGCGCCTGTTCAGCGCGCAGCTAATTGCGGTCAGCTGCTTCCTGCTCTGGCCCCTGCGCTTCACCTTCGAGCGTCCGGAACTGGACGGGCTGTTTGGCTGGCTGTTCGCCGTTTTGGCAGGGTTCGACAAACCGTTCAATCAAGCACCTTCGTTGCACATCGCGCTGCTGGTGGTGTTATGGGTCTGCTACGACCGTTATCTGCGTAACTTTCATGCGGGATGGCGATGGCTGTTGCACGGCTGGTTTGCGCTAATCGGCCTGTCAGTGCTGACCACTTGGCAACATCACTTCATCGACTTACCCACAGGCGCATTGGCCGGATGGTTTTGTGTCTGGCTATGGCCTGATCAGGGCCGCAGCCCAGCGTTGTCCGCAAGGCTGAGCCATGATCCGCAACGGCGAAGGCTCAGCGCGTATTACAGCGTGGGTGCTCTGGTCTGCGCAGCGTTGGCCCTGGCGCTCGCTGGTGGCTGGCTGTGGCTGATCTGGCCAGCGGTTTCGTTGCTGTTGGTGGCAATCAATTACCTGCTGCTGGGGGCCAATGGCTTTCAAAAGCGCGAGAACGGGAGCTTATCCCCAGCGGCGCGCTGGCTATTCGCGCCTTACCTTGCAGCGGCGTGGATAAATTCAAGGCTGTGGACAAGATCCCGTCCGGAGCCGAGTTTGATTGTGGATAACGTCTGGCTGGGTAGATTGCCCACTCGATCCGGACTGTTGCCTTTCAAAACTGTTGTGGATATGTCCGCCGAGTTACCACTGGATGCCGGATCTCGCGGTTATCAGGCGGTGCCGGTGCTGGATCTCACTGTCCCCACTATCGAGCAATGCCTGATAGCCGCTGCAGCAATTGAACGCTTGCGTCAGCAAGGCCCCGTCCTGGTCTGCTGTGCGCTGGGCTATTCGCGCAGTGCTACGGCCGTCGCGGCCTGGCTTCTACACACTGGACGAGCCGAGTCTGTGGATAACGCCGTCACTATGCTTCGCGAGGCAGCGCCGAGAATTGTATTGGGTGCCGGGCATACAGCGGTTTTGCGCAGCACCACTCTTCCCTGACACCGCGCTGTTGCGAACGGAGACCTGTAGGAGCGCACGAGCACCGCGAGGCCGCGATAGCGGTGTATCAGACAGACCGCTATCGCTGCCTCGCGGTGCTCGTGAGCTCCTACAGAAACGTTTTCAAAATCAGATAGTTGTAGTTTTTGAGAAGAGCGAGCTAGCTCGCGATGGCGTCAAACCGGCGCAGACTCACCTGAAGGCAAACAGAGATGTCCCATGAAATGCAGCTTCACGTGGTTGCCAGCCTGCTGCGTCGGGGCAAGGCACTGGATAACTTGTCCACAGGGCTGACGCTGCTCAGTCTCGCCTTCGGCCTGATTCAGCTGTTGATAACCGACGTTCACCCATTCCTGTTGATACTCGCAGTATTGGGCACGATTCTGGGTCTGCTGGAAAAGTACTACGCCATGCGCGTGGCATTTGACGCTGATCTGTTCCACATCATGGCCAACGATCCCCAGTGGCCAACAGACCGCACTGCAGCGCTGGATGACGCCTTGAGCACACTCGGCCTCCAGCCTGTGGATAAAGCCGGGCGGGAATGGTCGGTTCGCAGTCAGGGTGCTTTACGGCTTCTGCGCCAGCAGCTTTTGTTTTTGTCCGTTCAGCTGTTGGTATTGCTGAGTGCGGTCGTGATTTTCCCTTGGTTGTCCTTCACCTCTTGAGGAAACGCCATGTTTGAACCCTTGGTCGCGACGCTGATTACAGCCGGCGCGCGCAGCATCACTGGTGCCCGCAGCCTGTGGCTCGGCAGTTCTCCAGAGCCGACACAACGCATCTATTTCGCCAACCACAGCAGCCACGGCGATTTCGTCTTGCTCTGGGCCTCGCTGCCTCCAGCGCTGCGCAAGTTGACTCGCCCCGTTGCGGGCGCGGATTACTGGCAGAGCAGTCCGCTGCGCCGCTACATCATCAACGGTGTATTCAATGGCGTGCTGGTGGATCGTCAGCGCAAGACGCCGGACAGCAACCCGTTACAGCCCATGCTGGAAGCGCTGGAAAGCGGTGATTCGCTGATCATCTTTCCGGAGGGCACCCGCAACCCGGAAGAGGGTCTGCTGCCGTTCAAAAGTGGCTTGTATCACCTGGCGAAAAGTTACCCACAGGCCGAGTTGGTGCCAGTGTGGATCGCCAACCTGAATCGTGTCATGCCAAAAGGGCGAATACTGCCATTGCCGTTGTTGTGCACCACCAGCTTCGGCGCGCCGTTGCAGTTGGGCAGTGAAGAAAGCAAAGAACAGTTTCTGTCGCGCAGCCGTGAAGCGCTGCTGGCCCTGGCTCCGGAGCAGCTTTGATGGATAAGCAGACGCAAATGTTGTTCATGGGGATTGGCGCGATTCTGTTGCTGGCCTCGCTGATCGGCTACATCCTCAAACGCAAGGCTGGCGGCCCTAATTCGGTCATCGACAACCTGAACGCGCGGATCAATGCGTGGTGGGTGATGGTGATTGTCATCGGCATCGCCTTTTCGCTGGGATACACCGCGGTAATCCTGCTGTTCTACGCGGTATCGTTCTATGCCCTTCGGGAATTCCTGACCCTGACGCCGACCCGCAAAAGCGATTACCCGGCTTTGGTAGCAGCGTTCTACGTGGCCTTGCCACTGCAATACATCCTGATCTGGATGGACTGGTACGGGCTGTTTTCGATCTTTATTCCGGTCTATGTGTTCTTGCTGTTGCCGATCCTTGCGTCACTGGGGGGTGACAGCAAACACTTCCTCGAACGCGCCTCGAAGGTCCAGTGGGGACTGATGATCGCGGTGTTCTGCGTGTCATACGTTCCCGCCCTGTTGACGCTGGATATCGCCGGATACGAAGGCCGCAATCTGTTGCTGATCGCCTGGCTGGTGATCGTGGTGCAACTCTCGGATGTGTTGCAGTACGTCTGCGGCAAGCTCTTCGGTAAACGCAAGATTGCGCCCAATCTGTCGCCCTCCAAGACCGTTGAAGGTTTTGTCGGAGGCATCGCACTTGCCTCGCTGATTGGCGGCGCGTTGTTCTGGATCACCCCATTCAACCCGTGGCAGTCGATTCTGATCGCGCTGCTGGTCAACTTGTTAGGTTTTGCCGGTGGCATCGTCATGTCGGCGATCAAGCGCGACCGTGGCGTGAAGGACTGGGGTCACATGATCGAAGGTCACGGCGGCATGCTCGATCGCCTCGACTCCGTGTGCTTTGCCGCGCCGATCTTCTTTCACCTCGTGCGGTACTGGTGGACCTGACGTGGCATGTCAGGCAACTAACTGATTTTGAATGCTTTTCTGTAGGAGCTCACGAGCACCGCGAGGCAGCGATGGCGGCCTGTCTGATACACGCTATCGCGGCCTCGCGGTGCTCGTGCGCTCCTACAGATCCATTTATTGCTGCGCGACGGCCGGGAGCTGCGCCTACAAAAAAGCTGCCGCTTGACGCTTACCCCCCTAAACATTACAACCATAATTTAACAGCCCGCGATCTTCTGGGCTTTACTTCCCCGCATGTCGACTCAGGAGCAAAGGCTATGAGCAGTTATGACGTTGTGATTATCGGTGGCGGCCCCGGCGGCTATAACGCAGCCATTCGCGCCGGTCAGTTGGGACTGAGCGTAGCCTGCATCGAGGGCCGCGAGACACTGGGCGGGACTTGCCTGAACGTCGGCTGCATTCCTTCCAAGGCGCTGCTGCATGCGTCGGAGCTGTACGAGTCGGCCGCGGGTGAGGAGTTCGCCAAGCTCGGTATCGAGGTCACGCCCACGCTTAACCTTGCGCAGATGATGAAACAGAAAGGCGACAGCGTGGCAGCACTGACCAAGGGTATCGAGTTCCTGTTTCGCAAGTACAAGGCAGAATGGATCAAAGGCTGGGGGCGCATTGCAGGTCCGGGCAAAGTGATCGTCACCGATGCCCAGGGTGTCGAGACCGAGCTGCAAGCCAGGGACATCATCATCGCCACAGGCTCAGAGCCGACACCGCTGCCCGGTGTGGAGATCGACAACAAACGCATTCTGGACTCCACCGGCGCGTTGTCCCTGGCCGAAGTGCCCAAACATCTGGTGGTAATTGGCGCAGGGGTCATCGGTCTGGAACTGGGGTCGGTATGGCGACGTCTGGGCGCGAAAGTCACAGTGGTGGAATACCTTGATCACGTCGCCCATGGCACGGATCTGGAAGCTGGCAAGACACTGCAACGTTCACTGTCGCGTCAGGGAATCACCTTCAAGCTCAGCTCGAAGGTCACGACCGCAACCTCGACGGATCATGGCGTGAATCTCAGCGTTGAGCCCGCTGCCGGTGGCGATGCCGAGTTGATCGAAGCCGATTACGTGCTGGTCTCTATTGGTCGGCGGCCTTTCACCAACGGCCTGGGGCTGGAAACGGTCGGCCTTGAGGTCGACAAGCGCGGCATGCTCGAAAACAAAGGCCATCGGACCGCTGCCGAGCATGTCTGGGTGATCGGCGACGTCACTTCAGGTCCGATGCTCGCGCACAAGGCCGAAGACGAAGCGACGGTGTGTCTGGAGCGCATTGTCGGCAAGGCTGGGGAGGTGAATTACAACCTGATTCCCAACGTGATCTACACCCGTCCGGAACTGGCCAGCGTCGGCAAGACCGAAGAGCAACTCAAGGCGGATGGCCGCGCCTACAAGATCGGCAAGTTCCCGTTCAGCGCCAACAGCCGCTCCAAGGTCAACCACGAAACGGATGGCTTCGCGAAGGTTCTGGCCGACGAGCGCACCGACGAAATTCTCGGCGTGCATCTGGTAGGCCCGAGCGTCAGCGAAATGATCGCCGAGTTCTGTGTCGCCATGGAGTTCGCGGCATCGTCGGAAGACATCGGGCTGATCAGCCACGCCCACCCTACCCGCTCCGAAGCCCTGCGCCAGGCGGCGATGAGCGTGATCGGGTTGCCAACGCAGTCTTGATTAATTGCGCTTTTGTGGGAGCGGTGCTTGCCCGCGATAAGGACGCAGCAGCGTTCGGATATTACCTAAACCCTATCGCGGGCAAGCACCGCTCCCACAAGGTAATGCGCGATCCAGAAACAATTCCGGCACATCTAAATCGTAATTATTTATGTTTTTTTCGAACCAGATGCTGTGTTTGTTATCTGTAGTCGGTACTTTGGCGTTCAGCAAGGAGTCGTAGCGCGCAATTTTCTTGTGCAGGATGCACAGTACTCGTTAGGGGCTTCACCTTATGAATCGCAGGACTCTCCTGAAAGCATCCATGGCGCTGGCGGCTTATAGCAGCGTTCCGGCCTCAGGGCTTTTTGCTGCACGCGCGATGGCCGCCACGGCCGACGGCGAAATCGAACACTTTGACTTCGATGCACTGAAAGCCCATGCCAAGCAATTGGCTGGTCGGGGTTACGTCAGCAACAAGCAAGTACTGCCACCTGTACTGGCAAACATGACACCGCAACAGTTCAACGCAATCAAATACGACGCTGGCCACTCCTTGTGGAACGAGCTTAATGGCCAACTGGACGTGCATTTCTTCCACGTCGGCATGGGCTTCAAAACGCCAGTGCGCATGTACAGCGTCGACCCGAAGACCAAAGAGTCCCGGGAAGTGCACTTCCGCCACGAACTGTTCAACTACGAGTCCAGCGGCATCGACAAATCGCTGGTCAAAGGTGACCTGGGCTTTGCCGGCTTCAAGCTGTTCAAGGCACCCGAAATCGCCATCAACGACGTCGTCTCGTTCCTCGGGGCCAGCTATTTCCGTGCAGTGGACAGCAACAAGCAATACGGCTTGTCGGCACGCGGCCTGGCTATCGATACCTACGCCAAGCGTCAGGAAGAATTCCCTGATTTCACCAAGTTCTGGTTCGAAACACCGGACAAGAACGCCACGCGCTTTGTGGTCTACGCGCTGCTGGACTCACCGAGCTGCACGGGTGCCTACCGTTTTGATATCGATTGCCAGTCCGGCCAGGTGGTCATGGACATCGATGCGAACATCAACGCACGCACCGACATCGATCAAATGGGCATCTCACCGATGACCAGTATGTTCAGCTGCGGCACCCACGAGCGCCGGATGTGCGACACCATTCACCCGCAAATCCATGACTCGGATCGTCTGGCCATGTGGCGTGGTAATGGCGAGTGGATCTGCCGCCCGCTGAACAATCCGCCAAGCCTGCAATTCAACGCCTTCGCCGACAAAGACCCCAAAGGTTTCGGGCTGGTGCAGACCGACCATGAATTTGCCAGCTATCAGGACACCGTTGACTGGTATCACCGCCGTCCAAGCCTGTGGGTAGAGCCGACGACACAGTGGGGCGAAGGCGCGGTCAATCTGGTGGAAATCGTCACCACCGGCGAGACCATGGACAACATCGTGGTGTTCTGGACGCCGAAGGACAAAATCAAAGCCGGGCAATCGGTCAATTACGGCTACAAGCTGTATTGGGCACCGCTGCCACCTGTGCGCACGCCACTGGCGCAAGTGCATGCCACGCGTTCCGGCATGGGCGGTTTCACCGAAGGCTGGGCACCCGGCGAGCATTACCCGAAGTTCTGGGCGCGACGTTTTGCAGTGGACTTCAACGGCGGCGGTCTGGAAAGCCTGCCGGAAGGCACAGCCATCGAGCCTATCGTGACGGTGTCCCATGGCAAGCTGCAGGAATTCAATATCCTCGTGCTGCCTGACATCAAAGGCTATCGGATCATTTTCGACTGGCTGCCAGACAGCGACTCGGTCGAACCGGTAGAGATGCGTATGTATATCAAGACTCAGGACCGCACACTCAGCGAAACCTGGCTGTACCAGTACTTCCCGCCCGCGCCTGACAAGCGTAAATATCCGGCGTAACCCGAACTGATTCCGAGGTGTATTGCAGTATTTGCATGCACCTCGGAATCGTCCCGCTGCATACGTCAATTTTAAATATTCAACTAATTCAATACGTTATAAATCCGCTTGATTCCTGCTCATCGGAAGATGCTCGAATATTGACGAATTGATTGACAGTTCCCTGAACTCAGGCTGATATAGCCCCTGTCCTTTCTGATTCACCCTCCCTGTTTTCCTGCCCCGTTGACCATTCCCCATGGTTGATGAGCGGTAGCGTGGATGATGGTTTTTTCTGCATATCCACCCCCCGCCTGTAGGAGCTCACGAGCACCGCGAGGCAGCGATGGCGGTTTTTCTGACACACCCCCATCGCTGCCTCGCGGTGCTCGTGAGCTCCTACAAAATCCGCGACTAGTTCAGTAAAGCCTGGCACCTCCATATGAGGCAGAAAACATGATGTTGAACTCTGCGAAAGGCAGCGACGCTCGCTCGTCGATTCTGTCCTTCAACAAATCAACGGTGGTGGTATGGATTGCCATCAGCCTGATCCTGATCGAGACCTTTTCCGGTGCGCTGCGCTTTTACTTCGACAAGGCGGGTATCGGGCCTCTTTTGTATGTGCCGAAGATTGCCTGCCTGGTGATGTTTGCGCTGGAGCTGCGTGATTACAAGGCAGGCCGGATGGTCTGGCTGAGCTTGTTGCTGTTGGTGGTTTCCAGCGTGCTGGCAATGTTGCATGGGGCAAGCTTGAACAACGTGGCCTTTGCCTTGTTTGGCATCAGCCCGCTGCTGTTCGGGATGGTCTGCAGCGAACATCTGATCCATCGGCGCCGATTATTTTTATGGGTGATTGGCCTGTGCCTGGCGGCATCACTGGTGGGCATCGCGCTGGATAAATTCACCTCGGTACCGTGGAAAGGCTACAGCTACAGCATCGGTGATGCCGAACTGAGCGCCAACACCTCATGGACCACGGACACTGAAGACCGCATCGCCGGCTTCGCCCGGGTGTCCAACATCCTGTCGATCCTGATCGCCATCTACACGCTGTACCTGCTCATACTGCTGCGCTCACGGCTTCTCTGGTTGCTGTTGAGCCCGGTGGCTCTGTACGCCATCGTCCTGACCACCAGCAAAGCCCCCGCCGCAGCCTTCGCGTTCACCCTGGTGTTATTGCTGATCAGCCGCATGCGCTGGACGACGCGGATTGTGTGCCTCATCACAGTATTGGCGGGGATGCTGCTGCCGGTACTGGGCATGCTTTATGACTTCGACATGCACACCGTCAGCAGTAGCAACTCGGCGCTGGGCACCCTCTATGACCGGTTGATCAACACCTGGCCCAATGTCGCTCACGCCGTCAGCAACGAAGGCTGGAGCCTCACCGGTGCAGGCTTCGGCATGTTCGGTGGTGCGGCCTCGATGTTCCCGGTCCCCGGTGGTGAAATGCTGGTCGGTTCGGACAGCAGCGCCATGTACCTGTGGGCGATGCTCGGGCTGGGTGGCGTGCTGCTGTACCTGATGCAGATTCCCTTGTTTTTCAAACTGACCGATGACGACAGCCATGTCGGTAGAGCATTGCTGGCGATCACTTTCTGCTGCTGCATGATCAGTTGGACCACCGACATGTTTGAAGTAACCGTCGCCAATCTGTTCCTTGGCCTGGCGATAGGTCATGCACTGTCTGACAAGCTTATGGATAGCCGCAAAACCCCAAGGCTCCAGGAGTTTCACTGGTCGCCCTCGCCGACGGTGTACTGACGATGACGGGCAAAGGATTTGCCGCCGCGCTTGCCTGCATAACCTGGCTGACCTGTACTGCGCTGAAGGCCGAAGAGGTTTTTATTCTGGGCATCAGCACACACCTGATGAACTTCGACGCCTCGTCGAAGCCCGCATTGGAGCTGGCTGCCAAGGCCGGATTCAGCGCCGTCAAAGACGATGTTTTCTGGTCGACCGCAGAGCCGACGCCCAATCATTGGCGCATCATCGCGCCATGGCGTGATTACCTGAGCACCGCGACCCGCCTGAACCTGAACAGGCTGACGATTCTGGACTACAGCACGGCCTTTCACGACAACGCCAAACCGCGCACGCCGACGGTCAAAGCGGGTTACTTGAACTATGTGAATTACGTCACCGGTCAGTTGGGCAACAAGGTCGATTTCTACGAGATCTGGAACGAGTGGGATCTTGAGGCCCCCAAGGACCCGCAACTTAGCGCGGATTACGCCGCGCTGGTCCGTGAGGCCGTACCGGTGATCCGCAAGAACACCGTCAAGGTAAACGGCACGCCGGCCAAAATCCTTGCGGGTTCGGTGACTCCCGAAGGCATGGACAGCGGCTTTGCCGATCGACTGATCGACGCAGGCATGCTTGATCTCGTTGATGGGCTATCGATTCATCCTTACGCCCATTGCGCCGCCGACGGGCGTAACAACCCGGAAAGCTGGGTACAGTGGCTGCGCGATTATGAGCAACACATTCGCACCAGGGCAGGACGCGTCGTACCGATCTACATCACGGAAATGGCCTGGCCCAGCCACAAAGGTCCATGCGGGAATACCCAACAAACCCAGGCGGCGTACCTGGCGCAGATTCTGTTTTTCACCCGCACCGTCCCGAACATCAAAGGCCTTTGGTGGTACGACCTGATCAATGACGGGCCAGACAGAACCGATCAAGAGCATAACTTTGGTCTGCTCAATCAGGACCTGTCACCCAAGCCCGCCTACGGAATGGTCCACGCCATTGCCGACGTGATCAGGCATTTCACCTGGGACGCGCAGGCCAGCACTCAATCTGCCGATGCCTATCAGTTGCACTTCGACAAGGGTGATGAACATGTCATTGCCGCCTGGGCTGTCGGCGGGCCGCGCCTGGAGCAGATCACCACCCAGCGCCAACAGAAAGGACCGGTCATGTTCGTCGACACGGCGGACCCGGCCAAAGGGCAAATATCCGGCGAGGCCTTCTGGCGTTGTCAGGACGACCAGTGCTCTGTTCCCGTTACCCTCACCCGCTTTCCGAAAATCATCAGCCTGAACTCCGAGACAGTAGCGCCCCAAAGGCGCTGACCTCATGCCCTGCCCCCGCCTCCCATCCGGATGACGTAACGCAATGGACTTCAGAAAAGACATCAATGGACTGCGTGCCATCGCGGTGATCGCCGTGCTGCTTTACCACTTCAATCCCGATTGGTTACCCGGTGGGTTTGCGGGCGTGGATATCTTCTTCGTGATCTCTGGCTACCTGATCACGGGCATCATCCTGCGCAGCCTGCATGCGGGAAATTTCAGTCTGCTGACGTTCTACGCATCCCGCGCCCGACGGATAGTCCCGGCCCTTGCGGTGCTGTGCTTCGTGCTCCTGTTGGCAGGCTGGTTTTACCTGTTGCCGCAGGACTACAGCGAACTGGGCAAACACATCGCTGCCAGCCTGGGTTTTGTATCGAACATCATTTACTGGTTCGAAGCCGGGTACTTCACCCCGGGCGCCCACGAGAAATGGCTACTGCACACGTGGTCGCTGTCAGTGGAGTGGCAGTTCTACATGATCTATCCGCTGGTATTGCTGGCGTTGAGCCGAGTGATTGCATTGCACCGTTTGCGCTGGCTCATCCTGATCGCCTGTCTGGGCGGGTTCGGCTTTTGCGTATTCGCGTCATTCAAATGGCCGGAGCCGTCGTTCTATCTGCTGCCGACACGCGCCTGGGAGCTGCTGGTCGGCGCAGCCGCCTGTGCATTCCCCATCAAGCTCCAGACGTCGCATAAACGCGTGTTGGAACGCGTCGGGCTGGGGCTGATGCTGGCGAGCTTCTTTGTCCTCTCCGAGAAGGACATATGGCCAGGTTATCTGGCGTTGCTGCCGGTGCTGGGTACCCTGGCCGTGATCATTGCAGCGCGACAAGACTCGTTCCTGACCGGCAACCGATTCTCACAATGGACCGGCAAACTGTCTTACTCACTGTACCTCTGGCACTGGCCCGTGGTCGTGTTCATGAGTTACTCGGGCTATCTGGGCGACACATCCAGCCTGGTGCTCGGCATCCTGTGCGCGTTTGGCCTGGCTATGGCGTCTTACCATCTGATTGAAAAATCCCCCGCAGCATTCACCGCAAAACGACGCTGGAGGTTTGCCACCGTCAGCGCGTTGATCGGCTCGGTGTTTGTCGCCGCGGGGGCGGTGAATGCCACGGAAGGTGCGGTTTCTGCACTGCGCTCGGTGAGCATTTCCGACAAGGCGCGCTTTGTTCAGGATTACGCCAACCGGCAGAAAAACCTGTATGAAACCTACTGGCTCAAATGCGATGCCTTTTCTGCATTCACCGAACGCGGCCTGTCCGCCATTGACCCGTCCTGCACGGAAAAGCGCGGGCACGGTGGCGTCTTCCTGTGGGGCGACTCTCATGCCCAGGCGTTATCACTCGGTTTAAGAACCTTGCTCGCGCACGACACGCCGTTCTATCAGGTCGCTTCGGCCGGTTGTAGACCCAGCCTGACCCAGGACAACGGACGCGCCACCGCGCCACGCCTGACCTGCAACTATTCCAACCGGACCGCGCTGCAAAGTATTCGTGAGCTGCGTCCGGATGTCGTGGTAATCGCCCAGAAGGATCAGCACGACAAAACCCAGTGGAACGACATCGCCACTCGCCTCAAGCACTACGGGGTCAAACACATCGTCCTGCTGGGCCCGTTGCCGCAATGGAGCCCTTCCCTGCCAAGCGTCATCGCCAACCGGCATTGGGGGCTGAACGAATCGCACATCAGCGACCCGGCGCTGGACCAGAGCGTCATGGCCGCCGACCGGGCAACTCGCAGTCAGATTGATCCTGAGGCGGTCGACTTTGTGTCGCTGATCGACAACCTCTGTGTGGCCAATGCTTGTCTGGTACGGCTGCAGGACGATTCGCTGCTGCAGATCGACTCCGGGCACCTCAGTGAAGAAGGCTCGCTGTACATCGTGAAAAACTTTGTCTTACCGGAGCTGGGCAAGCAGATCCCTCAATAGCCGCATGCGCAAAAAGAGCCCGCCTGACCCTGATCAGCGCGGGCTTTTTTGCGTGCCGGGAAAATCTTCACGTGGTCGCCATGTTTGGCTGCTAACTTGGGATCAGGCCATTTTGCACGGAGGCAGAGTCGAGCATGTTTTTACGCAACCTATGTCATGGATTAATGCTGACCGCATTAGCCCTGACCGGTGCAGCACACGCAGAGGTTTACCAGGCTGGAGGCACACAATGGCGGCCGTTCAGCTATGAAGATGAGCAAGGCAACCTGCGCGGCATATCCACCGACATCGTCCGTCGCGTTCTGCAGCAAGCCAATATCGAGGCGCAGTTCGTTTCCTACCCGGTCAACCGGCTACAAGCCATGCTGGGCAAGGCCGAGCTTGATATGAACTACGCCGACTCAGTGCAGTGGAACAGCCCGGAAGAACTTCAACATTTTGTGTTTTCCGAACCCTACCTGCGCGTCAAGGAACACCTCTACGTCCTCAAAGGAAGCCCCGCCGGCAAAATCCCTGTGGATAAGTTGCGCGGCCTGACCATTGGCACCGTCCGGGGCTATACCTATCTGACCATGGACCCGTCCTTTGCGGACAAACGCCTGGTAGAACTGGAAACCTCGGAAGACCCGGCACTGCTTCAACTGCTACTCGCAAAGCGCGTTGACGCCATCGCAATGGTCGATGATCTATTCGATTACCTCGTCGCAGAACATCGCATGGATCCAGATCTTTTCGAGCGTGGCGCGAGCCTCAGTGATTCTGCGATCAGCATCAAATTACAGCCGGAACTTGTGAGCCTGCTTCCGGGTATAAATAAAGCAATCCGGGCAATGATCGAGAGCGGCGAAGTGGAACGGATTCGCACGTCGTACCTTTCTTCTTATGCCGCTCTCCTCATGCCACGGACGGAGGCCGTAACCCGTTGAAATTCCGAGACGATCATCAAATCCGGATTAAGTTCAAATGTCTAAATTTATCAAGGACATAGCTTTAAACAATTCATGAATGGCAGGACTCGTCTTTACGCTTAGTCTCTCAGAACAACCAAAAACAGAGAGAGACCTGTGATGCCCCTACCTCGCTTCCATGTCGCAGTGAGCCTGATTGGAGCAAGCCTGATGGCCAGTTCCGCAGCCTACGCTGACAACCTGACTCGTGATAATGGCGCCCCTGTTGGCGACAATCAGAATTCCCAAACCGCCGGTGCAACCGGCCCGGTCCTGCTGCAGGACGTGCAACTGCTGCAAAAACTTCAGCGCTTTGATCGCGAACGCATCCCTGAGCGCGTCGTACACGCGCGCGGTACCGGCGTACACGGGGAGTTTGTTGCCTCGGAAGGTGCTTCTGACCTGAGCAAAGCCAAGGTCTTCAGCAAAGGCGAACACACGCCGGTATTTGTGCGTTTCTCCTCGGTAGTACACGGCAACCACTCGCCGGAAACCCTGCGCGACCCGCGTGGTTTCGCGACCAAGTTCTACACCGCAGATGGCAACTGGGATCTGGTCGGCAACAACTTCCCGACGTTCTTCATTCGTGATGCCATCAAGTTCCCGGACATGGTGCACGCGTTCAAGCCTGACCCACGCACCAACCTGGATGACGACTCGCGCCGCTTCGATTTCTTCTCCCACGTGCCGGAAGCCACTCGCACCCTGACCCTGCTGTACTCCAACGAAGGCACACCAGCCAGCTATCGCACCATGGATGGCAACGGCGTTCACGCTTACAAACTGGTGAATGCCAAAGGCGAAGTGAACTACGTGAAGTTTCACTGGAAAAGCCTGCAAGGCCTGAAGAACCTTGATCCAAAGCAGGTTGCTGAAGTCCAGTCCAAGGATTACAGCCACCTGACCAATGACTTGGTAGGCGCTATCAAGAAAGGTGATTTCCCGAAATGGGACCTCTACGTTCAGGTGATCAAACCTGAAGACCTGGCCAAGTTTGATTTTGACCCACTGGATGCGACCAAAATCTGGCCGGACGTTCCCGAGCGCAAGATTGGTCAGATGGTCCTGAACAAGAATGTGGATAACTTCTTCCAGGAAACCGAGCAGGTCGCGATGGCTCCGGCCAACGTCGTACCGGGCATCGAACCTTCGGAAGACCGCCTGCTGCAAGGCCGGGTGTTCTCCTATGCAGATACTCAGCTCTACCGCGTCGGCACCAACGTCTTCAGCCTGCCGATCAACGCGCCAAAGGTTAAGGTCAACAACGGCAATCAGGACGGTTCACTGAACAGCGGCAACACCACAACCGGCGTCAACTATGAGCCAAGCCGCCTCAACCCGCGCCCTGCTGTTGAAACCGCTCGCTACAGCCAACTGCCGCTGTCTGGCAGCACTCAACAAGCGAAGATTCAGCGCGAGCAGAACTTCAAGCAAGCGGGCGACCTGTATCGTTCGTACAGCAAAAAAGACCAGCAGGACCTGATTCAAAGCTTTGGTGAATCGCTGGCCACCACCGACACCGAAAGCAAAAACATCATGCTTTCGTTCCTCTACAAGGCTGATCCGGAATACGGCACTGGCGTGACCAAAGTTGCGAAAGGCGACCTAGACAAGGTCAAGCAACTGGCTGCCGCACTGAAGGACTGATCAACCTCTCGCTCGCTTCAGCTGTCTGGCTGAAGCGAGCCGAGCCTTCCAGAGGATTCCACCATGCGCAGAACCCTGTTCGCGTTGCTGTTGTGCCTCACCGCCGGCACTGCCAGTGCCGCCACGACCGAAGCAACAAACGAAGCAACAACCACCGACACTCAGGCGCAATTGCGTGCGCTGTTTTTCCAGGCCGCACGTGACGGCCGACAGGACATGCTCAACGAATTCATCAACGCTAAATTTGACCTGAACGTTCAGGACGAAAAGGGTTACACCGCACTGATTCTCGCGGCTTACCACGGCCACCAGGAAACGGTGACACAACTTCTGAACGCCGGTGCCGATCCATGCGCCAAGGATCTCAGAGGCAATACCGCGCTGATGGGTGCCATCTTCAAGGGTGAACTGAGCATCGCCCACCAACTGGTTGCCGCCAATTGCGCGCCAGACCAACGCAACAACGCTGGCCAGACCGCAGCGATGTACGCCGCCCTTTTCCACCGCAAAGACATCCTCGACTCCCTCGCCGCCAAAGGCGCAGACCTCAACGCCACGGATGCAATGGGTAATCAGGTGCAGAATCTTGAACGGGGCGAGTTTCAGCCGTTGCAGCCTTCACAGTAAGCGGCTGATCTGAGGGCAGCGATTTCGGTTACCGACCCTTTGGTGCATTGAATACCTCAAGACCTATGGGCGACCGCTCTCCTTCATCAACCGCTCAATCATGTAATCGGGTGAGTACGCGTAGAGTGTTTCTTTCGGCAGGGGCTGGTAAGGCGTTTTCAAAAACTCGCCCAAGGCCGTCGTATCCCAGGAAGCCTGGCTGTCGAAGACAAAGATGTTGGCCGGATTGAACAGGGCTGTGCCCTTCACGGAAGCATTATTGGTGATCAGCTTTTTGCCGAAATAAGCCGCTTCCAGGGTTCGCAGCGTGAAGCCGGACTGACCGGGTTGATTGACTTCGACCAACACGTCCGAAGCGAGCGATAGCTCAAGATTGGCTTCGTAATCCAGCAGTGCGTCGGTGTGAAAGCGCGTCGTTGGCGTAGAGGTGCTGTCCCGCACAATGTGGAAATCCACCTCGCATCCATGTTGCTCTAAAACGCTGGCGAGCTGGTCAAGCAATGCGGAACGGCCCTTGTCGCGGCCCAGAAAGAAGCACCGCTGTCCAGTAACCGCCTCGCCGCAGACTATGACTGGTGCGACCACTTCATCGAAGCCCAACGGGAAGAACTGATTCAAATGCTGCATGCCCAACCGATCACACTGGGCCTGATCGAAGCTGTAGATTCGATCAAAGAACGGACTCATCGCGTGAACAAAAGCCTCATCAACCAAATCCCGAACCATCAGCACTTTGTGCCCTGGGAACGCACGCACGATAGAGGGCAAGACGTTGCGCTGAATCTGGCCCTCGTTGCAGACCAGAATATCGGTGTTCCGGAACCCTTTGATGGCACAGTACAAACGACCCAGCCACGGCACCATTCTGTCCTGCACACCACCAGACCGTCGATGACGCGTGACCAGACGATGCGTGCGTTTGATCAGCTTGGGCACTTCCAGCCTGCGTACTTCGTAACGAGCGGCCAGGTAGTTGATAAATCGCCGCTCGTATTGCGCTGTCCAGCCCAGAAAAAACGTCCGCATTTCTTGTGTCCCGAAAACCGATAAGTCTGCCGCTCCAGAATCGGAGGCCGGTCAATATAAACCATCGGGGGCACACCAATAAGCACCGTCCCCGCAACTTCTATCCGCTGCAAGGATTGGCGCAATGCCGTGGGACCGGCTTTAGCCGGGAAGAGGCCATTGCAGACGGCCCATTTTCATCGTCAGGAATATCGCCTTCCCGGCTAAAGCCGGTCCCACGCCACATCATTTTGCGGGCATGCATGGAATTCTTCACAGGTTCTACGCGATGCCGTGGGACCGGCTTCAGCCGGGAAGAGGACGTTGCAGATGCCGCATTTTCATCGTCAGAAATGCCGCCTTCCCGGCTAAAGCCGGTCCCACGCCACATCATCTTGCGGGCATGCATAGAATTCTTCACAGGTTCTACGCGATGCCATGGGACCGGTTTCAGCCGGGAAGAGGACGTTGCAGATGCCGCATTTTCATCGTCAGGAATATCGCCTTCCCGGCTAAAGCCGGTCCCACACCAAATCATCTTGCGGGCATGCATGGAATTCTTCACAGATTCTACGCGATGCCGTGGGACCGGCTTCAGCCGGGAAGAGGACGTTGCAGATGCCGCATTTTCATCGTCAGAAATGCCGCCTTCCCGGCTAAAGCCAGTCCCCCTTCAAACCGCCGTATTGATACGTCCGATCTTGAACTTCGCCTCGAAATAACCACCCGGCTGCTCAGCGATCTCTAACCGACCGGCGCATGGCGCAAGAATCGAGGTTTCCATTTTCATCGCTTCTATCACCGCAACAACCTGCCCCGCCTCTACCGACTCGCCATCTTCGACGACCCAGCTATGCAGGTTGCCCGCCACTGGCGTCACGACTGCCTCAGGGTCGGTTTTTTCCACAGCCACCGCTTCAGGAGCAGGCTCTGCGGAGTTCATGCTGACCCCACGCAAAAGCGCAGCGGGCAGGCCCAGTTCGTGGCGCTTGCCGTCGATTTCGACAAATGTGCGCAGCACCCCTGGATCGGCCGACGCAGCACTGCGCGGCGCAATCGTGACGTGTTCAGCAAAGTCAGTCTCGATCCAGCGCGTGTGAACGGCGAACGTATCGGCCGCGGTGAAATCGTCGTGCGCCATCACGGCTTGATGGAAAGGCAACACGGTGGCTACGCCTTCCACACGAAACTCGGCCAGGGCACGGCGAGCACGACGGATAGCCTGTTCGCGGGTCGCTCCGGTGACGATCAGCTTGGCAATCATCGAATCGAAGTTTGGTGACACCCGCGAGCCTTGCTCAACACCGGTTTCCAGGCGGACCCCCGGACCCGAAGGTGGCTGGAACAGCTCGATGGTTCCCGGCGTCGGCAGGAAACCATTACCGGCGTCTTCGGCGTTGATACGAAATTCGAAGCTGTGACCACGAGGTGTTGGCGTGCCTTCGAACGACAACGGCAAGCCATCGGCAACGCGCAGTTGTTCGATGACCAGATCGATACCGCTGGTTTCTTCCGTGACCGGATGCTCCACCTGCAAACGGGTATTCACCTCAAGGAACGACAAGGTGCCATCCGCGCTGAGCAGAAACTCCACAGTACCGGCACCAACATAACCCGCCTCCGCGCAGATGTTGCGCGCCGAATCATGGATACGCTGGCGAAGGGCGTCATCGAGATACGGCGCAGGCGCCTCTTCAATCAGCTTCTGATTGCGTCGTTGCAGCGAGCAGTCACGCGTGCCGACTACGACGACGCGACCATGGCGATCCGCGATGATTTGCGCTTCGATATGCCGTGGACGATCCAGAAAACGCTCCAGGAAGCATTCGCCACGCCCGAACGCAGTCACAGCCTCGCGCACCGCCGACTCATACAGCTCGCTGACTTCTTCCAGCTTCCACGCCACCTTCAGACCGCGCCCGCCGCCGCCGAACGCTGCCTTGATCGCAATGGGCAGCCCGTACTGCTCGGCAAACGCGACCACTTCGCTGGCATCGTTCACCGGACCTTCAGTCCCCGCCACCAGCGGCGCACCGACTTTCAGGGCAATACGCCGCGCCTGCACTTTGTCACCCAAGGCGTCGATGGTGCTCGGATCAGGACCGATCCAGGTCAGACCGGCATCGATCACGGCGCGGGCAAAATCAGCCCGTTCCGAAAGAAAGCCGTAACCCGGGTGAACCGCGTCAGCGCCGGCCCGTGCGGCGACGGCCAGCAGCTTCTCGATGTTCAGGTAGGTATCGGCACCTCGCTCACCGTGCAACGCATAGGCCTCATCGGCCTGGCGCACGTGCAACGCGTCGATATCGGCATCGGCATACACCGCCACTGAAGCGACCCCGTAGTCGCGGCAGGCGCGTACGATGCGGACAGCAATTTCGCCACGGTTGGCAATCAGAACCTTTTTCATGAGTTATCAGTCTCGTCTGAAAGAGCCGGGCACACGGGCTCGAAAGCACCCAGCGGGTTGAAGCGAATGCGGGAGTTGACCGGAATCTGACCGGCAAGGTCCAGGTGATAAGGCGCTACAACGGCGATGACCGGGTAGCCGCCCGTCAGCGGATGGTCCGCCAAAAACAGCACCGGCTGGCCACTCGGCGGCACCTGAATCGCGCCGACGGTGGTGCCCTCGCTGGGCAGCTCGCCGGTGATGGTCCGTTCCAGTGCGGTATCGCCTGCCAATCGAATACCAATTCGGTTCGATTGCGGCGTCACGCGCCAGGTCTGTTGGCCTAGCAAGGCTTGAGCATCGGCCGTAAACCAGTCACTGCGCGGGCCCATGACCACGTCCAGGGTAATGATCTGATCAGCGCTCGGCATCTCGAATGCCTGTTGCTCACTCACTGACACCGCTTCCCCGCCTGATCGTTGCTGAATTGCCAGGCACTCACCCGCGGCCAGCGGAGCGGGCCCCACATGAGCGAGGGTGTCGGTGGACAGACTGCCCAGCACGGGCTCACGGGCAAAACCACCGCGAACCGCCACGTAGTTGCGCAACCCGGCAGATGGCGAACCGATGCTGACCTGATCACCGTCCTGCAACATAAACGGCGCGTAAAGCGCCGGGCGCAGCAGACGACCTTCGGCAGTGCGCACTTCCAGCACTGCCGTTGCCCCCGTAACCGCTGCCACGGCCTGGCCATGGCAAGTAAACGTCAGGCCACCCATCAGCACTTCAAGACAAGCACTTGCCGGATCGTTACCCACTGCACGGTTGGCCGCACGCAATGCGCCGCGGTCCATCGCCCCGGAAGCCGATACGCCCTGCCCTGCACGTCCGGGACGACCGAGATCCTGAAGCAACGTCTGCAGCCCCGGCGCAACGACTTCCAGATAATCCCCGGTCAACGGCGACGCCTGCACAGGGTTCGGTGCGGCCACGGAAACGGTCTTGTTTACCAGCGGACCGGCGTCGTGAAAACGAACGCGGTAGCCGGGCTGAAGCAACGCCGGTTCGTCACGCTCCAGGTCCCACATTTTTGCTTCGGTGACACCAATGATCTGCCAACCGCCAGGACTGGCCTGTGGATAAATACCGCTGAAGCCACCCGCAAGTGCAACCGCTCCAGCCGGAATACGGGTTCTTGGGGTACTGCGGCGTGGCACCACGAATTCAGCACCGCCACTCAAGTAGGCGAAGCCCGGGGCGAACCCACAGAAGGCCACTTTGTAATCGCTGCCGGTATGGCGCCGAATCACTTCTTCGGTACTGATGCCGAGTTCTCGGGCGACGTCATCCAGATCCTCGCCGTTGTAATGCACTGCGATGTCGATCAGCTTGCCAGCCTCGCGAACTTTGCCGTGGACGTCGCGCACAGCAATTTGTGCCGCCAACGCCTGACTGCTGATCGCGCTGGGACGAAAATGCACAAGCACTGTTCGGGCTGCGGGAACGAGCTCCTGCACGCCGAAGATGGGCTCCTGCTGCAAGGAGTCGAACAGGGCGAGAGTCTCGTCCAGGTTCGCCAATTCAACCAGGAGCGCGTCCAGGCTGGCCGGGTAGAAACGCATGATCAACTCCTATACGTGGTAATGGCCGTCAGGGACATCAGTGATGAACATATGCCCCGGCGCATGGGACACGGCAAAAGGCACCCGAGAGGCCATGACCACAGCCTGAGGCGTCACACCGCAGGCCCAGAACACTGGAATCTCGCCGGGCTTGATGGTCACTGCGTCACCGAAATCCGGTCGGGAAATATCCTTGATACCCAGCAATCCGGGTTCGCCCACATGCACGGGCGCACCGTGCACGCCAGGATAGCGGGCAGTGATTTTCACGGCATCGGCAACGCGGGCGGCGGCGATGGGCCGCATCGAAACCACCATCTCGCCTTGCAGACGGCCAGCGGGTCGGCAGATACGATTGGTGCGATACATCGGCACGTTGCAGTGCTCGCTGATGTGCCTGATGTCGATGCCCGCATTCAACAGATCGGTTTCGAACGTGAAGCTGCAGCCTATGAGAAAAGTCACCAGATCGGTGTGTTGCGCCCAGATATCACGGACATCAGTCACCTCTTCAGCCAGTTCCCCATCGCGCCAGACCCGGTACAACGGCAGGTCAGTGCGTAGATCAGCCTGATCAGCCAGAAAGGTGCTGTGGCTGCCCGGCTCGGTCACGTCGAGGATCGGGCAGGCCTGCGGGTTGCGCTGGGCGAACAGCAGGAAGTCATACGCCCACTCCCGGGGTAACGAAATCATGTTGGCTTGCGTCATCCCCGGGGCGTGCCCGGCCGTAGGCGACACCGTCCCCTCGCGGTAGAGGGCACGGGCGGCAATGGCGGACTCACGGGCTTCTTTTATCGAGTTCATGACCAGACCTCAGGTGAATGCACGAATGGTGATGTCTGCCTCAACAAGCTGCTTTCTCAGGGCACGGGCGATGCCTACGGCGTCAGGACTGTCGCCGTGCACACAGATTGAATCAGCCTCAAGGTGAATCAACTCTCCGTTCTCGGTTTCGATGACCCCTTCATTCACCAGACGCAGCATGCGTTGGGCGATCAATTCGGGATCATGTAATACCGCACCGGCTTTCGAGCGGGATACCAGCGTGCCTGCGCTGGTGTAGGCACGATCCGCGAACGCTTCCGACACGCAGGAAAGACCGGCATCACGGGCCCAGCCCAGCAGGCTGGAATTGGCCAGACAGACCAGTTTCAGCGTCGGATCAATGCGCAGAATCGCCTGAATGACTGCCGCCGCCTGCTTCGCATCGCCTGCAATGGTGTTGTAGAGCGCGCCGTGGGGCTTCACGTAACTCACTTGAGTACCGGCGCTGCGGGCCAGGCCCTGGAGCGCGCCGATCTGATAAATCACGTCGGCAGTCAGTTGCTCGGCAGGGACGTCCATATTGCGCCGTCCGAAACCGACCAGGTCCGGGTAGGCCACATGAGCCCCCACCGCAACGCCGCGAGCGGCTGCCGCCTCAAGGGTGCGCAGTATTCCAGCCGGATCACCCGCATGAAATCCACACGCCACGTTGGCGCTGCTGACCACTTCAAGAATCGCCGCATCGTCGCCCATGCTCCAGGCGCCGAAGCTTTCTCCCAGGTCGCTGTTAAGGTCAATCGTACGCATGTCAGTAATCTCCGTTAAGTCAGGCCGCGCCGATGAAGGCGAAGATGGCACCTGCGGATTTGTAGGCCATGTACCAGGACAGCAGGCAGGTCAGGATGCCAAGTACCAGCAACCAGCGAGGGTAATGGTAGCCTTCCATAAGATCGGACCGGCGCCAGCCGACGTACATGAAGATGCTCAGGCCCAGAGGCAGAATCAGGCCGTTGAAGCCGCCCGCGAACACCAGCAGCGCAGCCGGTGGCTTGCCAATCAGTATGTAAACGACCAGCGAAACAACAATGAACACCACGGTGGCGAGGTTACGGACCCGCTCGGTAATTCGCTTGGAGAATACGGTGATGAAAGACATCGATGTGTAGGAGGCACCGATCACACTGCTGATACCCGCAGCCCACAGCACCAGACCGAACATCATCATGCCGATATCGCCAGCTGCGGCTTGAAACGCCTGACCAGCAGGGTTTGCACCTTTACCCGACACATCAATGACGACGCCACTGGCCACAACACCGAGGATCGCCAGAAACAGAACATAGCGCGCAACGCCGGTCACCAGAATGCCAGTCAGCGCTGCCTTGGATACCGCTTCAATGTTCTCCACGCCCACAGTGCCGCGATCAAGCAGACGATGAGCACCGGCATAGGTGATGTAGCCGCCGACGGTACCGCCAACGATAGTGGTGATAGAGGCAAAGTCGATGAAGTCAGGCCAGACCGATTGACGCAAAGCCTCGCCCAACGGTGGGTGGGTCGCAAAGGCTGCGAACAGGATCAGACAGACTTTGAGGATGCCCAATCCCATCATGATCCGGTCCATGGCGATGCCCGCCCGGTGGGACGAGAAGATCCCGATGGCCAGCAGAGCACTCAGCGCCCCTCCCCATTTAGGATCGAGACCGGTCAAGGCATTCAACCCCAGGCCCGCGCCTGCGATGTTACCCAGCATGAACACTAGACCACCACACAGAACCAGCAACGTCAGCAGATAGCCACTGCCAGGAATCGCCGCGTTGGCCAGGTCCGCTGCGCGCATTCGGGTCAGCGAGACGATACGCCAGACGTTCAGTTGCACAACGAAGTCGATGAGGATCGAGGCCAGGATACCGAACGCAAACGCAGCACCCAACGTCGCGGTGAAGGTAGCCGTCTGGGTCAGGAAGCCCGGCCCGATCGCAGACGTAGCCATCATGAAGATGGCGGCAACCAGAGAGGCGCGCCGCGCTTTCGTAAACTCTTGAGTGGTCTGTGTCACGGCATCATTCCTACAGTGAGAGATGTTCTCGATAGAGCAATGTGTATGCCAACACTCAACAAACACCCCTGAGGTGTAGGTATATCAACGAAACATTGTTGAACAATCCATCACTTATGAATGGACGATATGCACCACTTCGTTACGCGATCACCCATGAATGCTACTTAATGAAGCGCGCAGCGACCTTCTTCCTTGCCACGCCGTCAGGTCTCATGGAATATCGGCGCGGCCTTTATCATCCTGGAACCGCTATGAACGATGCGCCTGCTCTTCCCAACCGCACACTGGGGGAGTCCATTACTCAAGAAGTCCGAAGAATGCTGGTCGAGGGCGAGTTAGTCCCCGGTCAACGTCTCTCCGAGGCCGCGTTGGCAGAAAGCCTTAACATCTCGCGCAATACTCTGAGAGAAGCCTTCAGAGTGCTGACCCGCGAAGGGCTGCTCAAACACGAGCCCAACCGTGGAGTAACGGTTGCGGAACCCGATATGGCATCCATCATTGATATCTATCGCGTGCGACGCTTCATCGAGTGCAAAGCCATTGCACAAGGTTATCCACAGCATCCCGGGACGCTGCACATGCGCGAAGCAGTTGAGGCAGGCATTCAGGCGCGAGAAGCCAAAGACTGGAAAGCGGTGGGCACCGCCAACATGATGTTTCACCGGGCCATTATCGAACTGGCAGACAGTCCTCGCCTGGCGGTGTTTTACGGTCAGATCTCGGCGGAATTGAGGCTGGCTTTCGGGCTGCTCAATAACCCGCAACTGTTGCACTTGCCGTTTCTCGACATGAATGCCTCGATTCTGCGATGCCTTGAAGAAGGCCGGGCAGATGAGGCATCTACCATGCTCGGGGCTTATCTGGAGCAGTCGGAACGGGTGGTGCTGGCGGCTTATGAACGGACGATGAGCCGGTAGGTAGATAGCGTTACAGCTTTAAATCAAAGGCTGAGTAAACCAGGGTCACTCCTCGTCCTGACTCTTGCTGGCGCGATACCGGCCAGGAGACATTCCGAACCATCGCTCACAGGCTTTATTAAACGCACTCTGATTTTTAAACGCGACCCGATAGCTGATTTGCTTAAGCGACAAAATGCTGGTGGTCAACAGTTGATGGCTCTGCTGCATCTTGACTTGATCGATCAGCTTTTTGACATTCTGCCCTTCCGGCTCCAGCGCCTTGGTGAGTTGATAAGGCGTCAACTGCATGGTGTGGGCAATGTCCTCGATCGTCACAGGGCGATTCTGGCTTAGCAGCTGCAGGACTGTGCTCTTGGTGCGGGCACTCACATTGTCGATGTTGATTGTGTTCTGCTGCATCGCCAGATAATCATTATGGATAGCCTGAAGGAGCACATTGCCGGTGGCTATCGGCAAATCGCCGTCTTCACGTCTGAATGTGAGGGCGTTCACCTCTGACCTGAACTTCAAATTCGGCCCGAACAGCTTTTTGAGTTGCGATGTATCGCTCGGCTCATCGTAAGTAAACTCGGCAGATAAAGGCATGATTTTCTTGCGGGGAGACAACCAGTGAAGCAGTCCAAGCGTAATGGCCGCCGCCGCGTCAATGAAAGGTCTCGGCAACTCAGGCTCTTTGGAGTTTTCAGCGAAGCCTACAAGTTTAAGTGTACTGACCTGTCTGTCCAGGAACATGCAGAAACCAGAACTCACCACAGAGTGAAAATCCACGATGTATTTCAAGGCATCACTTATTGTTGAGCTCGACATAATCGCGTAACCCAGAAAATCCAGATTACCCGGATGAGCGTTGTCGTAAGCCAGAAGTCCGACATCATCACTGGCACCCATTTTTTGCGCCAGAATAAAAAACTTGCTTAATTCTTTTACAGGAACCTGTCGTCCTTCAAGATCAATACCTGACAGTTGAAGATCCGGACGTTCAAGTACACGCTCACCCTCATTGATTGAGGCAAAGACGGCTTCAGCAAAAGCTTGAGCCAAAGAAGAGGAAATAAACTGCATAACTGCTCATCGTTGAATGGGTTTTTCCTGCGTTTGTCCATAATCCATTATTACTTGGGGCTGGCCAGCAAAGCTTTCATCGCCAAGGGTGGCGCCCTCTGCATCTCATGCCCCGCCGATGTCGATTCTAGAGCCTTTCTTATCAAGATTGCCAGACCGGAAGATTTTCCTGAATAAACTCCTGATATGACGTTGGCAATATAACTCGACGACGATATCAATATGACACTCCTCTACCGCTTCTGCCTTGTGCACATCTTCGATGCTGCCCAGGATCGCCTGACATCAGGCACCTGCCCTTACAAAACGCCCTGCCTTTGTTTTCTTATCCTGAGAGGGGAAATTCTTATCCTCACCGTTGAAGCGCTATAAGTTTGTCTTTTAAAAAGGTAAACATCTCTGCGCTTCTCAAAAAAACCTCACGCACTTTTTTAAATGCCCAGGCGCACTCTTTTGAAGCGTGGGACCCTATAAAAAATTACAGATGACGCGGCATGACAAGAATACCTTGAACGGTAGGGGACGGGATTATGTTGAGTGAGGATCTGGCGAACAACATCTTATATCTGCTGGACGAAATCAGTGCTCGAACTGAAGGGTTGGACATTGTGCAACAGCTTGATGTACTTGATGCCCTCACTGAACTCCTGTGCGCCACGGAAGGATTAAATGTCCAGTTACGCGCCTTGAATGCCCACACCGTAACGAAGGCCAAGCCGGGTCGACATCTACGCTTGGTAAAATGAAGCACCTGATCAAGCCTGGCACCCTGTCGGGGCACTTATTCACCGTAATCGACTGTATGCCCGTTTTTTCACAGATCAACTGGGCGACGCAACAGTTTTCTCAACACTCATTGTTGTTAACCTCGACAAAACTCAGGCGCACCGGTTTCTCGATCCTATAGGACATTTATGAACTTTTTAAAACATGCCAACTTTTCCGCCAAACTGGCGATTGCTTTTGGTGCATGTGCTGTCATCACGCTGGCAGTGGGTGGGCTTGGCATGAGTGGGGTCAACAAGTTTTCTGACGCGCTGGAGTCTACATTTTCAAATAACTTGCTATCCGTAGCTAATACTAATGAGGCGATGTCGGCGCTGACTACTCACAATCGTGGCCTCTATAGACTGCTGGATGCCAAAGACAGCGCGACAGCAGAGAAAATGCGTTCCAGTATTTCAGCAGAGCTGGAAAGAGCGCAAAAGGTTTACGCGGTGTATCGCGATACCCCGTTGCAGGATGATGAGAAAGCCGCAGGGGATCAGTACGATAAGGTGATGCCTTCCTATATTTCTGAAACTCAGAAGATATTTGATCTGCAGCAGCAAGGTAAGTTGGTAGAAGCACGCACTCAGCTCAACCAGTTATCCGAAGGCGACTTTAACAATGCCCGACGGTTCCTTCAGGTCATGATTGACTCAAATAAACGGCAAGTCAAAGAAGGCTCTGAGGCAGCGAAGGAACTCAAATCCACCACGACGCTATTGCTGTCCAGCGGAATTATCATCGCGTTCCTGGTAGCAATTATTCTGGGCGTCCTGATTATCCGCATGATCACTCGCCCGCTTGCGCAAGCAGTAAACAGCGCACAGCGCATCGCCAAGGGGGATTTGACTGAGACGATTTCCACGGATCGTACTGATGAAGCTGGCCAGTTGCTCAAGGCGATCAGCCTGATGCAGGGCAGCTTGAGAACCACCATTTGTGAGATCGCGAGCGCTTCCGACCAACTCGCTTCAGCAGCCGAAGAGTTGAGTGCGGTAACAGAAGAAAGCACCCGCAGCCTGATACGCCAGGACAGTGAAATCCAGCAAGCAGCCACCGCCGTGAATCAGATGACGGCGGCCGTGGAAGAAGTTGCACGTAACGCAGTGTCCACCTCAGAGGTCTCAAAAACAGCAGCACAAGACGCGGTTGATGGTCGTGAGCAGGTAAACGATACCGTCAAGGGTATTGGCACAATGGTCAGGGAAATCACCAGGTCCACTGACTCCGTATCAGAGCTGGCGACCAATGTCAGGGATATCAGCAAGGTACTTGAAGTCATTCGGAGCATTGCCGATCAGACCAATCTACTGGCTCTTAACGCCGCGATCGAGGCTGCACGAGCAGGCGAACAAGGCCGCGGATTTGCGGTAGTAGCGGATGAAGTCCGCGCACTGGCGCATCGCACCCAGGCATCGACTGTTGAAATTGAAGGCATGATTGGAACCGTTCAATCAGGTGCCGATGGCGCAGTGGAAGCCATGAGTAAAAGTCTGGCGATGGCAAATGGAACCCAGAGGCTGGCCGAGAGTGCCGGGACAGCCCTTGAGAAAATCACCAGCGGCGTCGCCCAGATCAACGAGCGGAATATGGTCATTGCCTCAGCGTCAGAGGAGCAGGCTCTAGTGGCGCGTGAGGTCGATCGCAACCTGCTGAATATCCAGGACCTTTCAACCCAGTCTTCGGCCGGTGCCAACCAGACCAGCGCATCCAGTCAGGAGCTGTCGCGCCTCGCCACGTCGTTCAATACGCTGGTGGCGCAATTCAGGTTTTGATTGCGCTGGTGACTCGAGCGATTCGGACAGATGATGAGAGGCCAAAACTTTCTGAGTCGCGATGATCAGAACAGCCCGCCCAGAGAAATCGTCGCGCCACCTCCAGCCTGCAGCCCCACGTTAAGGCCAGCGGCGACGATCACGCCTTTGGCCGAGCGCAGCAGGCGCACCGTGCTGTCGTGAGGCAGGAGAACACTGCCCATCGGCGTCATCGAGGCGGCGGCCATGGCCAGGAGCTTGGGGTCAAGACCGAACAGCATGGCCGAGCCGCTGGCTCCACCGATAAGACCTACGCCCGCTTCAATGAACACACAAGCACCCTGGAAGTCCTCGCGGACCAGACCGCGGCCAGCGATCGATTCTGCAACCAGCACCTGGCCGAATGCCGGAAAATCTTCGCTTGCGCCTGCAGCCCCGACGCTCTTGCCTCGCACGTGCAAGTTGACCTTGCCGAACCGCGGCAGGCGCGCGCCAATGCCCAGGCCGACCCCAGCCGAGCCATAGCGAAACTGCTGGTCGACCCCGTTGGGGTCGGTCAGGGTCAGTGCACCGCCAGCGGCGGCCGCGAACACTACGGTCAATCCACCGCCGCTGGCAGTCTTGTAGCGCCAGTCACTTACAGTGACAGGTAACGGGATTTGCATTTGAATATCCTATATGGGCCGCGCCATCCGGCGCCGACGAATCCATGCGGCTGCGTGGTAGCCGCCCCCTGCGGTGAACACAACTGCCAACAGACCCGCGAACAGGCTCGCGCCCCAAAGCGCGCCCCGGTCTTGAATGATCGCGGTGCTGGAGGGTGCTTCGGCGCTGTAGAACACCGTCACTGAGTCGCCCACCGCGTAGCCGAATATAAACCCGCTCTCGGGGTAGCTGACGGCCTTGCCCGTGGCGTCGTTGAAGTCAATTTGTGGATGACTGCCGCCGGAGTTCAGGGCACTGACATGCCCTTGCGCACGTTGTGCCTGGGCCAGAAAACCCAGCCGGTCTTCGACCAGCCACACGGTGAGGCACAGCAGACACAGGCCCAGCGGGATAAAAATCAGCGCGCGGAGCAGATCTCCCCGGCCGGAAGATGACGTCTTGGTCATGGCAGGTCCCTTGCACCGTCCGTAAACGCCGGTCATTACAATGATCTGTCGGGAGTCTGTCAATTGGGTGTGGAAGAATTGCGCGTGACGCTGGCCAGCTCACCGGACGCCACTGAAGAAGAGTGGATGCGGTATTACAGACAAAAAGAAAGTCCGCTTGAGACTGTCAGTAATTTTGTGTTGTGGCATAAGATGCAGCTAACGGTGCATATATGCCGACCCAAGAGAAGTCCGCCAGTGCAACAGCGAGGGAATTGTGCGCGACGTCTCCAAACTTTGTTGGGAATTGAACATGCACAAGGAGTTGTATCGGAGCAGCGCGCTGCCAGTGTTGCAGAACCGTACCTTTGCCGATGCTGATGCTGCGCGGTCGTCGGTCAGTGCAGATCTTATTCTGGTCCAGGATCTGGACACGGGGCTGATCTATAACCATGCCTTTGACCCGCAAAAGCTCTGTTATGACAGCGGCTATCAAAACGAGCAAGCCCACTCGGGATACTTCAAGGCGCACCTGGACGCGGCTGAGCAGATCATCAGCAAGCATATGGGTGACATGAGTCTGATCGAAGTCGGCTGCGGCAAGGGATATTTCCTTGAGCAACTGCGTGACCACGGTTTCGACATTATTGGCATCGACCCCGCTTACGAGGGCCAAAGCCCATATGTGGTCAAGGCGCCTTTCACCCGTGAAGCTGGATTGGCTGCCGAGGCCGTCATCCTGCGTCACGTGCTTGAACATATTCCCGACCCCATGACCTTTCTGCAATCCATCGCCGAGGTCAACGGCGGCGGTTTGATCTACATCGAAGTGCCTTGCATGGATTGGATTCTTGAGCACAAGGCTTGGTTTGACGTGTTTTATGAGCACGTGAACTACTTCCGGCTCGGAGATTTCAACCGTTTGTTCGGCACAGTGCATGAAGCCGGGCATCTGTTCGGCGGGCAATACCTATATGTGGTTGCTGACCTAGGGAGCTTGCGCAGCAAACCGTTGCCAGCAGCGCCAGAGGTACAGATGCCAGCAGATTTCATGCTCAGCATCAAACGAGCACTGAGTATTATCCAGGCATCCCCCGATAAGCCGGTCGGCATCTGGGGTGCAGCCTCCAAAGGCGTTATCTATTCGCTGTTCCTGCAGCGCGCCGGAGTCGAGGTGGATCAGGTCATCGATATAAATCCCGCCAAGCAGGGCCGCTACTTGCCCCTCAGCGGGCTCAGGGTCTCATCGCCGGAGCAGGCCATGCTGGCACTGCCTGACGGGGCCCATCTATTCGTGATGAACTCCAATTATCTTGAAGAAATCAAACGCATGACTGATGAGCGCTACGTCTATCACGCGGTGGACGCCGCGACATTCGTTTGATTTTCTATCGGCGCTGAACATGCTCACTGCGTTTCTCTCGTAATACTTCCAACGCATCGTAGGTCGTTCGGGTCCAGTATTCGATCCGCTCCGTGAGCCGTTCGGTCGCCTCACGCTGTTTATCCTGACTGTCAGCAACAAACACTTGGCCGGGTTGTTTGGCATGCTGCGCCGCTACTGACAGTGCCGTGTTGCGTTGTACGGCATCCAGGCCGAAGAAATCCGCCAGATGTCGGCTCATCGCGTCGGGCAATTCCTGATAGTTCACCGGCAAGCCTCCAAACGCGTGGCAGTATTCAAGGCCGAAATCGAGGATCCGGCTCAGTCGCTGCCCGATATAGTCTTCTCGCGAATCGCTCTGACTTTCTCCGTCCAGCGAGCTGGATCCGATAATCCCCGGCACCATGTGCATGCCTGCACGACGAAGGTGAGAAACGGCGATTTCCAGTGGCTCTCGGTAGACGAATATCCAAGGCACTTCAGGAAAGCACTCGTGTAACAGCGGCAACTCCCCGATGTTCCACGCATCCAGTTTGATCACCAGTTTCTGTTCGATACCACGTCTGGGCTGGCCATAAGCGGCCAGTAAACCGTGAAGGGCAGCACGCCGGACAGCGGGGTCCAACACGCCACGCAACAGCGCATCAAGGGGCGGCGGTTCGGATATCACGATCACCTCATCGAGTTGCGCCAACATCTGGCCAATCAGTGTCGAGCCGCAACGCGAAGCGTGGTGGACAAAAGCCGCCGGGGGAATCGCTGGCTGCTGCCATTCGCACAGCAACGCAAGCGGCGTCTCACGCCGGAAAGCCTGGTTGAAAGGCAACCGCAGCGCGTCGTCCACTGCATCGCAAAAGAAGGGTTGATCAAGCTTACGTTCGCCAAACCAGCACCAGTCCACCCGCCACTCTTCGGCTTCCTGCCAGATACGGATTGGCAACCAGCCTTTCAGGCTGTCCATTGTCGATTCCATCGATTGCGCCCCAGACGCATCGCAGCGCGCACCTCTTCACGACTGAAATGCAGACCCTGTTCAGCACCCAGCACCAGAGTTCGGGCGATGAAGGCTTCGCGGTCTGATTCGGCCTGCAAGGCAGTGCATAGCAAAGGGTCGCGCTCCAGCAACGTACGAAATTGTGCGAAAGCTTCGGCTGCACGGCCCGTACCTGCTGACGGTGTTATCGGTAAGCCGTCCAGGATCTGCTGTTCAAGCCAGACATTGGGTCGACAGTCGAGCACCAGATGGACCCGCTCCGTCTGCCCCCAATTATCAACACTGTGAGACCGGGCAAGGTCGAGAAACCAGCACTCGCCCGCATTCATCGGGATGCGCTGGCTTTCCAGCATGAAGTCCACATTTGGCGAACTGATCAAGGGGACGTGCAAACGGCAATCGGCCTCGGGTCCGCTGAGGTCGTAATCGCGGTGTTCGTGAATTCTGCTGCCCGGCCCGAGACGGAGCAGGCGGGCGCTGCGAATATCCAGTGGCAGGTCGCGCAGGGCCACAGCCCAACGGTCGTCGTTTTGCCATGGGTCTCGCGGGGTGGGCTCGCCGACACCAGACGATAACGTCGTCAGGGCATCGGCTGCGGAAATCAATGCGACCCCCGACCATTGCCCGTCGTAGTAACCGGCGTTGAAATGGGCGGTCCAGGCTGTATCGGCAATACGCGACAGCGCCTGTAACAGCAGAGGCAAATCCACTGTCACAGGCAGGCGGGAAAAGGCCGGACGCACGAATCCGCCTATGCGCTTAATTGGCCTTGGCTTCAGCCGCTTTAACAGGTTCGGCAATGTTGCCGGCCGACCATCGGTTCTCACGCGATGCCAAGGCACCCGCGATCACTTGAACGTCGGTCGAAGGCAGTTGCTCCGGCAATGGATCAAGCCCGGCACTGGCGAATATCTGCCCGTAGGCATTGCGCAGGTCGGCGTAGGCCAGGTCGCGACGCAGGTCGGCTTGCAGGGTATTGAGCTCGCCCTGGATCAGGTCCAGTTCACCGATGCCTGCCGCCTTGTACCGATTGCGCAGTTGACCAACGATTTCACCATCGATGCTCGACAGTTGCTGGCTGGTCTTGAACTGGCGCAGGGCTTCACGGTAGTTGGCGTTCGCGACATAAAGCTGTGCCAGTACCGCAATCGACATCGCCTGACGACGCGCCGCAGCGACTTCTTCGCCCGCCTTTGCCACGTCGATGGCCGCTGGAGCGGAGATGACGTTGAAGAGGTTCCAGGTGACCTTGACTCCCATGTCGGCCCATTTGTCATTGACCAGGAAAGAGTTGCTGTCGTAATGGCCGCCCGCAGAGAACTCCAGGCCCGGCAGCAAACGCAGCATGGCTTTGCGGGTTTCGGCAGAGCTGATGCGGGTCTGGTAATCCTGCTCGCGCAGTTCCGGACGGCTGGCCAGCGCTTCGTGCTCCAGCACGCTCATGTCGACCCTGAGTTCCGGGATCGAGTAATCGTCCGGGGTCGCCAGGGTGAGTTCAGTACCCAGTGGCAGGTTGATCAGGGTCGAGAGTTCGGTCTTTGCCAGGGAGAGCGCCTTACGCTGCTCTTCAAGCTGACGGGTCGCCTGAATCAATGAACGCTGATAGCTCAGCGCCTGAACCGGATCGCCGACGCGCTGCTCGCTCATCTTCTGGCTATTGCCCTGAGCCTGTTCGACGCGGACCATCAAGCTGTCGATCTGCTTGAGCAGACGCTCGGCCGCCACTGCACGCCAATAGGCCGAGCGTACGTCCTGAACGATGGTGTTAACGACTTTGCGACGACGCTCCTGAACAATCAGGCGTTGGTCACCCTGCTGTTTGGCACTGATGTAGCTGACGCCAAAGTCGAGTACGTTCCACACCATGGTGAGATCGGCGACACGACGACTACGATCCTGGGAAGTCGAGGGCTCCAGAGACTGGGTGCCGGTCTCCACACTTTCGCTGCTGGAGGCGCTGACATTGCTGCGCCCCGCATAACCTGCAGACAAGGCCATACGTGGCAGCATGTCAAAGCTGGCAAGGTCCAGCTGGCGCTTGGCCAAGGCCTCTTCCATGATTTTCAGACGTGCTTCGAGGTTGTACTTGACCGCACGAGCCATGGCCTGATGCAGGGTCAGAGGACCGTTCAGGGGCTCCTGGTTCTTGTACATCTGTTGCAGGTCGCTTTTTGCACGCTGCTCACTGACACTGCGGTCGATAGGTTGGCTGGTGACAGCACAACCACTCACTACCAGTGCCAGCAGGCTGACACTGAATAACTTCTTACATCTTTTCATCCGTTCGACCGCCCCTGACTACTCATTCTTTTATAAGCGCCGGGATTTACCGGCGCATGACTCAAGCCTTGTCTCAGGCCTGCACTTCACTGATCCCTGCTTTCCCTAAAGCCCATGCCAGTTCATGCAGCTGTTTCTGCTCACCGTCCAGGAGCAGTTGCAGTTGTTGCTCTAACGTCAGCGCACCAGAGCCGACACGAATGCCTTGTGACGAATCACTCAACCCACTGCCACTGTCGAAAGCGCTTTGCGCCGAGGTTTCCGTAGAGGACTCGCGATTGAAGAGCGTCGACAATGTACTGCTGCCGAATACGCTGCCCTCTGCGCCGCTAAAGCCAAGGAATCCACCCGTGGCACCGGTATTGACGCCCAAAGTATCCGGGCTAAAAACCTGCGCGATGAAACTTGGAGCCAATGCGCCATTGCTGATGAAGATGTTACCCAGCGGCGGCAGGCTACCTCCCGTGGTGCGCTGTTCGAACAGCGGCGCAAAACTCAGCGGCGAACCCAGATTGCCAGTCGGCGGCCCAAACAATGTCGGCTGCAATGGCAGGTTTGGCTGGCTGGTCAGCGGGCCCGGCTCGGTGACTCGGAACTGCGGATCGCCGCCTTGAGAAAGCGTAGCGATTGCGTAGTTGCTGGAGCTGGTAATACCGATACCGGCATTGCCCGCCAGGTCCGTCACCGTGCTGCTGTCGAGCGTGATGAAGTTGCTCGGGTCCAGAGTATTCGCCGTCGGGGTCAGAGTCGCTGTCCAGGTCTGACCACCATCGCTACTGGTCAGGTTTGACAGCGTGCCATTGGCGACGCTGAGGTCCGAAAGATCGAAGTTACTGACCCGCTCGCTGAAGGTGAACGTCACTTGAGTGGTCTGCCCGGTGGTCAGATTCGGGTTTGCAACCACAATGCTCGAAATGGTTGGCACCTGACCGTCAATCACGTAGTTGCCGGAGTTGATAACACCAGAACCCGCATTGCCCGCCAGATCCGTGACATTACTGCTGTCCAGAACGATGAAGTTACTCGCATCCGAGAGATTCGCCGTTGGCGTGAGGGTTGCAGTCCAGGTGATGCCACCGTCCCTGCTGACCAGATTGGACAGCGTACCGTTGGCGACACTGAGGTCCGAAAGGTCGAAGTTAGTCACTGCTTCACTGAAGGTGATGGTCACTGGCGAGGTTTGACCGATCCCCAGTGCGCTGTTCGCCACCACAATAGTCGCGGTCGGGCTCGCAGTATCAATCACATAATTGTTGGACAGGGTGACACCGCTGCCGATGTTACCGGAAGCATTGGCGACGCCCGTGTTATCCAGCGTGATCAGGTTGGTGGTGTCGGTCACATTGACCGTTGGTGTTAGAGTCGCCGTCCAGGTGACACCGCCATCACTGCTGCTAACCGCGCTCAACGTGCCGTTAGCGATCGCCAGGTCGGCGTTGCTGAAACCGATCACCGCTTCACTGAACGTGATAGTCACCAGCGAAGTTTCACCCACTGCCAGTGCACTGTCCGCCACCACGATAGTTGCAGTGGGCTGCAGGGTATCGATGGTGAAGTTGGGTGAGTTGGTAATACCGGACCCGATGTTGCCGGCCAGATCCGCCACACCTGTGTTACCCAGGCTGATCAGGTTGGTGGTGTCAGCAACATTGATATTTGGCGTGTAAGTCGCCGTCCAGGTAATGCCACCATCGCTGCTGGTAACAGCGCTCAAGGTGCCGTTAGGTACGGCAAGGTCCGCATTGGTAAATCCGCTCACCGCTTCGCTGAAGGTAATGGTCACCAACGAGGTTTCACCCACTGTGAGTGAACTGTCCGAGAGTAAAATGCTGGCCGTTGGACGGACAGTATCGATCGCGTAGTTGCTGGAGTTGGTCGTGCCAAACCCGGTGTTACCTGCGACATCCGTGACACCGGTGTTGTCCAGGGTGATCACGTTGGTGGTATCGGTGATGTTGTTGGTCGGCGTGAACGTGGCCGTCCAGACAATGTTGTTGCTGGTGGTAAGAGAACTCAGCGTGCCGTTGGCGACAGTCAGGTCAGCGTTGCTAAAACCGCTTACCGCTTCACTGAAGGTAATCGTCACCGTCGACGTTTCACCGATGCTCAGGGTGGTGTCCGATACCACGATGGTTGCGGTCGGGCGCGAAGTGTCGATTGCATAGTTGTTCGATGAAACCGTGCCAGTGCCTGCGTTGGCTGACAAGTCCTGCACGCCGGTCATGTTCAGGCTGATCAGGTTGGTGGCACTGGTCAGATTATTGAGGGGTGTCAGGGTTGCCGTCCAGGTAACGCCACCGTCACTGCTGCTTACTGCGGTCAGGGTACCGTTGGCAACTGACAGATCCGCATTGTTGAAACCCGCTACCGCTTCGCTGAATGTGATGGTCACCAGCGAAGTTTCGCCCGCCCTCAAAGCGTTGTCCGACACAACGATGGTTGCAGTTGGAGCAACGGTATCACTGACCACATAGTTGTTGGACGTACCGGTACCGTTGCCGATATTACCCGCAGAGTCCTGTACGGCCGAACCGGCCAGGGTAATGGCGTTCGACGTATCATTAACGTTGTTGGCCGCCGTCAGCGTGGCCGTCCAGGTGATGTTGTTGGTGGTCGTAAGGTTAGTCAACGTGCCGTTGGGAACGGTTATCTCGGAGATATCCAGACCGAACACCGGCTCACTGAAAGTGAATGTCACGGCAGACGAACCACCCGACCCCAGAGACGGGTTGGCAATCACGATGCTGGAGATTGTGGGTGCCGTAACGTCAGCACTGTAGGTGACATTCAACGATCCACCATCGTTGAATATGTTATTGACCTCTGTTGGCGAGGTACCGTTTGCACCACCGCTATTTCCGTTTGCCTGACCACCCGCCCCACTGCCACCCACGTTGCCCGTCATGGCCGAGTTGTTGGCTGCGGTGATATTGACCGTGCCTTTGTTCCAGATCGCACCGATCCCACGGCCGCCGTTCCCGCCGATCGTACCGCCGCCACCACCGCCACCGCCCGCACCGATGTTGCTGCTGAGGGTCGAGGTGCCGATGATCGCAAGGGTACCCGTAGAGGCGTTATAGATCCCGCCCACCGCAGAACCGCCTCTGCCACCATTTGCATCAAAGCCCGAACCGCCACCGCCACCGCCGATAGTCCGCCCACCGGAAGTCGCAGTGCCGCCCGTACCTCCGTTGGTGTATCCGACTGGAGTGCCATTCCCCCCGGCACCACCACCGCTCGAATTACCCCCACCCCCGGCCAGGTAGGCGGTGCTGAAGCTCGCACCATTACCGCCAGTGTTGGCTGATGGAGATGTAGGGGTATAGGTCCCGGCACTGCCACCGGCAGCACCATTCTGACCACCGATACCGCCACCGCCACCGCCGCCGCCACCGACGTTCGGGGACAGCACACCGCCACCGCCGCCACCGCCTGCAGCCGAGTTGGCCGTCACGGTGACATTGCGCAATGTCAGGTTACCGGCATTATTGATACCGCCACCCAAAGCGTCAGACGCCGCAATCGCGCTACCACTAGAGGCACCCGAAGTGCTGGCAACGCCTCGCGTTATGATCAGGCCATCAAAAGTGGCAGTCGTGCCCGAGGTCACCCGGATCACACTGGTTCTGTTCTGGCCGTCCAGTGTGACATCCGCTACACCGTCGTTATTCAGGTCACCATCAAGGGTAATGTTTTTGTTGACCACCAACTGGGCGTTAAGCGCGACTGTCATGCCGCTGGAGAAGGTCACGATATCGCCGTTCTGAGCATTGGTCAGTGCCTCACGCAGACTGCCCACCCCAGTGTTGGTGGTGGACGTCACGGTAAATGTCGCAAGACCCCACTGGTAGGAGTCCATCGCCTGCCGCGACAGCGCGCCAATGCTTTCGATGCTGCCGGTCGCGATTTCCAGGGTCCAGTCGCCGCCCACACCAGTACGGTTGGTCGACGCCGCGATGTCGCGCCCCGTGAGCTCTGCCAGCGAATCAACGAAGTTCAGACCCTGCTCGCCTTCAGCGGTATTACAGGCGTAAATCAGGATATCGCCGCCCGCGACCATGTCATTGCCGATTTCGGCCAGCAAGGCGCTGCGTTGAGTAATGTTGTCGGCCGACAGATAGCTGTTGCCCAGCCACAGGTCACCCGAATTGCCGTGGGCGATGATCTGCACCGAACTCACGCCCTGATGCGATTCCAGATAATCAGCAATCTGCTGCAAACCGTCTTTGGTGGCATCCAGCATGACAACCTGAGCACCCGGCGCGACGCCCGCGAGCAGGCTGTCGGCGTCCTTGACCCGCGAGTCGACAAACACCACGGTGTTGCCTGTTACGGCCGCTGGGGTGGGCGTGATATCAGCCGTGGCAGCCGATTGCGCATGGCTTTCGCTGCTGCTGTCTTTGGCACTGGCCTGATCGGTCGTCTTGGCAGCCTCGGCAGTCGGCTGGCTGTCCGACTGCGCAGCATCGGCGACAGTGGCAGCCACTGCGCCGTCGAACAGCATTCGCGGCTCAAGGAACATGATCATGGGGGAAGCGGGGGATTTAGCCTCTACGGAGGCCCGCTGCACAGTCGGCGACTTCTTCTTATTCCACCACATGGCGCTCACCAGAGATCGAACGTTGTAACACTGCTATGGAAAACCGCGATCAGTTGGTCGCGGCGTCGGATTTCATTCGGATTACGTTGGCAGCACTGGCCGAACCGTCATTCCAGAACGACAACTTTGAATATTGCTCAAACAGGTCAGGCGGCAGGATCGTATGCCTGTTTTCAAAGGCAACCCTGGGTTTCACCTTGTGCAGACCGGAGACGCCAAGCGCGTCGTCGAACTGCGGTGCGTCATAGGAGAGGTTGTTGAAATCGTGCTCGAACCAGGGCTCGCCGATGAATTCGTACACCAGGCGCATGACTCGATCCGGCGCCTGGGACAGGAGGTCGTAGTCGATCAGCAGCAGCGAGTCGGCATGCTCGCCGTAATAGGCTTCTTTCAACGATGCCCAGGCAAAACCCACAAGGCGATTGCGTTGCGCCAGAGTTTCGACCCGGCTGTAAACGGTATTGCGCTCGGCATCGTCGACAAACAGCTTGGTGTTTTCGAAAGGATTTTTGCGGTAAACGCGCTCGATGCTGTCCATGACCCATGCCACATTGCGCACGCAGGCAATGACCCTGGATTTCGGGAACAGATCTTTCAGTGCCGACAGATTGGAAGTCCAGCCACGGCTCGTATCAAATACGATTGAGCTGTCGGTCTTGTCGGCGTAATAAGACTCGAAAATCCCGCGCAGCAGGCGTCGACGTGCGCTGGTATCGATCATTGAAGAGAATTCGCTGCCTGCGCTGCATTGACCGAGGACGCTGGAAAACAACGAAGCAACCGGACTGCTCATACCGGCATGAAAGCGCGGGTTCTGCAGAAGAATGGCTGATAGCAGGGTAGATCCCGAACGTGGAAGCCCCGATATAAAGTGAAAGTCCTGCATCCGTTTCTCTTCCTGAATCCCTTCCATAGGGCTACCAATGTCAGCCTAACGTAACAATAAGTACGCGCATAGTAGTACTTCGACATCAGTTCCCTGGACTTAAGCAGACTTACTCAAAAAATATGCTCTCCTCATATAAGTAGTTGTAATAAAAGAATTTAATTATTAACCAGATGAAAACCATCAGACGAGCGGTCGTTTATTGTCCGAGCAGGTGTCAGTTTTTTCCCGAAACTCGAGAGGACTGATCGCATAAACGTCCATCTGCTCATCTGACTGTGTCAATCGAGAAACGGAAATCCAAAAAGCGCAGCAATTCGCCAAACAGTGTCTACGCTCTCACTTTGCCACTGCCACGGGCATGTGCCTGAGTGGATAACGTGTCACCCCATAACATACAAAGGATGAAAGTTTATGGAAGTTTTTATGGGTTCGATCATGACGTTCGGCTTCCCCTTTGCACCCTATGGCTGGGCGCAGTGCAACGGCCAGACAATGAACATCAGCCAGTACAACGCGTTGTATGCGTTGCTGGGCGTCATTTATGGAGGAGACGCGACACAGAACTTCATGCTGCCCAACCTGCAAGGCAGGGTGCCAGTCAATCAGGGGACCGGTGTCAACCTGACCAATCGAGTGATCGGTACAGCTTCAGGCGTCGAGAAGGTCACCGTTGCGATCGCCAACATGCCAGCCCACGTACACCAGATGAGCACGCTGAGCGCAACGACCACCATCAATCTGGGTGCGCAGCCGAGCGCCACCGGCTCCATCGTGCCAACGGCCACCAACTGCTATGTCGGAGGCACAACGGCCGGCCCGAGTTCCGCCAACATGTTTGCACCGGACCTGGGAACTGCAGCGCCTATCGTGCAGAAAGGCGTATCAACAGCCATCACCGGCACCATGCAACCCGTCGGCGGCAGCCAGCCTATGGACAGCATGAACCCTTTCCTGGTTGTGAACTTCAGCATTGCCTTGCAGGGCCTTTTCCCTAGTCGCAACTGACTTCCCGAGCCCAGGGAAGGGCTCTCCCACTCTTGCTGGAGTCGTTCCATGCTGCAAAACGTTACTGTCGAACATTTTCGTGCACTGCTGGGCAGCCCATGCTCGCTGCAACTGGACGACGGCAGTCAGTTGCCGATCAACATCTCGTCCATCGACGAAAAACCTCTGGCACGCCTCTCTGACAATAAGCGCCTGCCTTTCAGCGTCAGCCTCAATTCATTGGAGCCCAGCACCTTCGTCGATGGCCTGTGCGCCATTGAACTGCCGGAACTGGGCAAGCTTGAAGAAGTATTCGTCTCCCGCGTTCCCCCAATGGGGCGTGATGCGAACCTGGCCTATTACTGCATCAGCTTCAACTGATCAACTGGCTTTGGACTGACCCGGATACCAGACCAGCCGCTGCGCCGCGATATCCTGCTCTTCGACCTGAAACCCAAGCGCCAGATAATGCTGGCGCGCATGGGGGTTATTGTCCCAGACCACCGCTGCCACAGGGCAACAGACCTTTTCGGCAGCCTGTTGCACGCCCTGTAATACCGTCCGGCCGTAGCCCTTGCCCCGCGCTGCCGGAATGAATGCCAGATACAGCACACGAATTTCATTGGGGCCGAAATCCACCACCAATGCGCCGATCAAGCTGCCAAGCTTCTCGATCACATAATGCATCGCATTGGGAAACCCATTGCCCACGCCGGCTTCCTGCACACGAAACTGCTGAGCGATGACCTCCTCCACCAGATCGCGCTCGCCGTCGATCAGTTGCAAATCAGGCCGGGCCGAATGATAAAGCGACTGTATGAAAGGGCTGTCCGAATCACGTGAGGGCCGGACTTCCAGCCCGTCTGCATTGTTCAACATCAGTCTTGTCCTCTTCCCTGGAGCACTTTTTTCAGAAACCACTTTCACGAACGCCCAGCGCTGCCAGCCTTCGCCATGTCGAGCCCAGTAGCGACTCACTGCGCCCTTGCAGCACCGCTACACCTCGCAACGGTTGGGTCGGAGCCTCGATATCCTCTGTCACCTTCAAACGCACGCCGTATTGCGCCTGAACCGGCTCGGCGCGATGGTTTTCGTCGCGGCGAACAGCAATCGGCCCGTGATGATCAGACGCGAGGGCTTCCTGATCCAGGTAGGAAACCCCGTTAGCGTCTACATCCAGCAACTCGACCGGCAGCGAGGAGCGCATAGGGTCGTCAGCGATAAATCGTCCCTTGTCTCCCGGCGCGATACGCCACAAGACATCTTCAGCCAGATAACCACGAAGGCGCGTACCGCCCTCGACGATTCGGGCCAGAGGGATCTGGGTCGAAACCCAACGGCCCGGGTTCAATTGCGGCATGAGATCACGCACCTGACCGGCCTGGGGAGCGCGGACCAGTAAGCGTTCGCGCTGAGCTGCAAGGCCGCGATACTCGGCCAATGCACTGGCCAGACGCTGTTCGATGACGCCAACATCCGCAACCGTCTCGCTGCGCCCGGCCTGACGACGTATCTGCAATTGCAGAATCTCGATTTCTCGACGCACGATGGTCTGCCGCGAATCGACATCAGGCGACTCAAGCTCCACCAATACGGCGCCCTGCTCCACCGTCTGCCCGTCACGCACATTCACCTGTTTGACGCGAGCGGCAACAGGCGCATGCAGGGCCGTCACCCTCCCGGCCTCCAGCATGACTGGCACGTCGACACTGCTGCGCCAAGGCACCACCAGCAGCAATACCAGCGCCAACAAGCCCGCACCACTAAGCAAAACCCTGGGCGTCTGAGCCTGTTCGCGGTTGGCCCACCAGTGGCGTGTCTCCTTGAAGATCGGCAGAAAGATGAACCAGCCCAGTTCCACCAGCATCAGGAAGATCCCCAGCAACTTGAAAAACAGGTGATAAACAGCAAGCGCAATCCCGAAAAACAGTGCCGCCCGCCATAGCCAGGACAAATACCCCCACCACAACAGGCGACGCTGCATGACCGGCGTCCAGGGCTCGGGCGCAGGCAGGCCGTAACCGAACAAGGCCTCACGCAACCGCCAGCGACACAAGGCAAATGCCCGGCTTTGAAGGTTATCCACCTCCCACAGATCACTGATCAGAAAGTAACCATCGAAACGCATGAATGGATTGAGGTTAACCACCACCGTGGTCAACCAGGTCGCACTGGCAAGCATGAATGCTGCCGTACGTGCAGGCCCGTCGGGCAGCAGCGACCAGGCCAGCAAAGCGATACAGGCCAACAGCATTTCGGCGAGGACACCTCCTGCGCCGATCAGCAAACGGGCGCGCCGGTCATTCACTCGCCAGGCATCGCTGACATCGGTGTAGAACAATGGCAACAGCACCATGAAGGCCACGCCCATGCTCTGCACACGACAACCAGCACGCTTGGCCATGAAGGCATGACCGAACTCATGACAAAGCTTGGCGAAAAACAACGCCGTACCAAACGCCAACGCCCCGCCAAGGCTGAACAGGTGCGGAAAGGTGCCGATGAAGCGCTGCCAGTCGCGCGCGACCAGAAACACTCCGAGTCCCAGCGTAGCTGGCAAACCGTAACGCAGGATGGCGGGACCAAAGCGCTTTAGCCAGGGCCATGCTCGATTGAGAAAAGCATCCGGGCGCCACAACGGAATGCGGAAAAACAGGTATTGATGCAACAGCATCTGCCACACGCCGTGACGCGAAGCTGCAGCCTTGTAGGCATAGCTGGCGCGCTGGTCGGGGTCGGTCGAAGCGATCAGGTCATGGCTGCGAAGAAAGATCAGCAGCTCCTGCACTTCGTTATCGCCCAGCGGGAGACCTGGCTCACGGTTCGCGGCCTGTAGTACCTGAGAGGGTTCGCCCAGCGACCAATGCCGCAACAGACGAATAGCCTGAGCGCCCAGCTTGAAATAGCGACCTCGCACCGGATCAGCCAGAGTCCAGCGCGGCGACCCGTCAAGCGCAGGTGCGGCCGAAGAAAGGTGCAGATCCGCCCGCAGGCTGGGCAGTACCATTTACAGGCCTACGCTTTGACGCAAACCTGCCAAAGGTCTGCGCAAGATATACAACGCCAACGGCGCTCGCTCGCCAAAGACCTTCGCGGTGCCACGCAACCCGATACGCGGCGGAGAATCAATAAAGCTGGCATCCAGGCGATAAGCCAATTGCCCACCCGGAGTTGGTTGCGCTTCATAAGCTGCGCGCTCCAGGCGGGCAGAATGGCGATGCAAGGGATCACTGTCGAGGAACAGCGCGATTTCAGCGTCCGGCTCCAGAGCGATGGCGTCGCCAACCGCCAGTTCGATGCGCAGTTCGGCCTGGGCAGGATCAGCGATTTCCAGCAAGCGCTCGCCAGTCTGGACCGGTTTCCCCGTCCAGCGCTGGGCATCGGCAAAGACTGCGATACCGTTGCGCTCGGCACGAACTTCGCTGCGCTTGAGCAACTCACGTGCGTAATCGCGCTCTGCACGCTTTTGCTCGACGCGAGCGGCCAGCAGGTCGACCTTAGAGCTTGATTCAGCATCGGCAAAAGCGCGTTGCGAGTTGGCTTTGAGTTCCGCCTCCGCGACACCCAGCGTACGCTCGGCGACATCGGCCTGAGCCTTGAGGGTGGTGTTTTCAAAACGCACCAACAAGTCACCGGTCTTGACTGGCTGGTTGGGCTTGATCAGAAATTCGGCAATCACACCATCTAGTGGCGCAGCCACCACGCGGCCAGCCAACGGCACGACTTCGGCAGGGGCCAGAACCGACTGGCGAACCGGGATCAGCAAGCTCAACAAAGCAACAGCCACTAACCCGACCTGACGCTTGCGACTCCAACGCAGGCGCCAGGGCTTACGCGGCTGCAATGCCAGCCATGCATGGCTGTAGGTATCACCGAGATGCGAAAGTAAAACCTGCTCGGGCGCAGCCCAGGGTTTGTCACGGGCCAACCACAAACCACCGAACACTTCACCTTTATGATCCAGCAACGGCAGCCAGAACACATGAGTCGCCGACAGGCTTTGCCAGTCTTGGCGCACCGAAGCGCTGAGTGTATCCATCGCAACGACACTGGCTGGCCTGGCTTTCTCCAGCTTGAACAACTGAGCCACCGCATGCTCGACGAACGCGACAAACGGCGCATTGGGATCAATCACGCTGACACCCGTCACTGCCCGCACCTTACCGGCAATCACCAGCGCAGCATGACGAAAACCAAACAGCGGCTGCCCGTCATTCACCAGGCTGTACGCTAGTTGATCGGTCGTGCGGGCGGCGCGGGTAAGACGTTCAAGGTCGAGGAACTGGGCAAAGACCCGCTCTACCACTCCGGGTACAGACGCGTTCACTTGAGCTCCGGAAAACGCGCCGTTCCGCTCATGCCAGCCAAGAGGTCATCAGACTTTGGCAGACCGGCCACCAGTAACAATGTCTGGCTGCCTTCATCGATCCGCGCACCGAAACGCTTGATAGTGGCGGTCAGTGATTTGCCGGTTTCGTCAGGCACAAAACTGAACGTCTGCCCGGCCTTGAGCTTGCCCATCCAGCGGGAGGGCACCAGAAGGTGAATTTCCAGAGTACGGTTATCGACGATCTCAAGCAGCGGCGTGCCAGCGGAAACGCTTTCATAACGCTGAACCTTGCGCTCCACGACCTGACCGTCATAAGGCGCGATCACGCTGCAGCGTTTGACTTGAACCTGAAAGACACTTGATTGCGCCTGAGTCTCAGCCACCCGGGCCTCAGCACGAGCAACTTCGAAACGACCTACAGAATTGAGCGACGCCAACTGCCGGTTATGCGCCAGCTCTTCACTGGCCCCGCGACTGGCAGCCTGAGAGGCGTTGAGCTGCGCCTGATAGGCTGAACAGTCAAAACGCGCCAGCGTATCGCCCTTCTTGAAGGTTTCACCTTCGCGCAGCGGCAGATCGACAATACGCCCGGCCAACTCACTGGCAAGCACCGCCTGATCCTGGGCCCGCAACACACCTCGCGCTTCACTGGAAGAAGCAACCTGCGCACCTGCAGAAGCAGCGTTATCCAACAACGGATCGGCTTCAGCCGGAGTCTGCGCCTGAGCGGAACACGTCGCCCCGAGTAAAAAGAAAAACAATCCCTGCAAACACCGCATACCGGAGACTCCTTGTCGGATGGAGCCAGTCTACGACAGCCATGAGAAGCGTCAAGCCAATAGCCATTATCTTTGCCGAGAGAGCGATGACCTCACGAAAAGACTTCAAACCTCTGTATCTACCACCCACTGCCAGGTAAATAGGACCTGGAATAGACGTTATGCTTTATCAGGCTTAGGCTATGCGTAACCTAAGAAGCAGCGAAACGGTTCTGCAAGAACGCCTCTACAATCTGCGCCGCTTGATCGATAGAGCACGTCGCGCTATCGATCACGATGTCGGGTGATACGGGGCGCTCATACGGTGAATCGATTCCCGTGAAATTCTTGATCAAGCCTTGCCGCGCCTTGGCGTACAACCCCTTGGGGTCGCGTTGTTCCAGCACATGCAGGGGCGCATCAACAAATATCTCAATGAAATCGTCAGGGGCGAACAGAGCCCTGGCCATGCGGCGTTCCTGCTCAAATGGCGAGATCAGGCAGACCAATGTGATTACGCCTGCGTCCACCATCAATTTGCCCACCTCAGCCGTACGCCGGATATTTTCCCTGCGGTCGGCATCGGAAAAACCCAGGTCGACGGACAAACCTCGACGAAGCTGGTCGCCGTCCAGCAGGCAGGTATGCAGGCGATGCTCATGCAGGTTGGCCTGAACCCGATTGGCAATGGACGACTTGCCTGCGCCAGACATTCCGGTGAACCACAACAGCAGCGAGCGATGACCTTTCAGGTTCGAGTGGTTCTGGCGCTCAATCTCGAAGCTGTGCAATACCGGCACCGATTGCTCATCAGGATTGGTCGGAAGTACCGGCGAAGAAGACATAGGGTATCTCCGAAGGGTGACATGGTATGACGACGCATCCGGCCTGAAACGGGAAGATGGCAGTACAGCCTGAACCTCCGCTGGCGGCGCAAGCTCTTCCCGCCATCAGGGCAATAAAGAACCGCACAATCTGGGCAAACAATAGAATCATTTGAATTCCGTGATTATTCGACCTTGGTGTTTGGGTCAGGCTCAAGCTTCTGAAATCGCCGCCCGACGCTTCTGGCGCTGCGACTCCAACCAGATCACCAGCACCAGCAAACTAGCGCCGGCGATCAGCAAGCTGAGCAGCCAACCCAGGGTTTCGGCCAGTTGGGTAAAGAACAGGGTGTACAACTGGATGATCAAAAACGTTGAGCCATACCCCACCAACATGCCGAATCGCTGGCGCAGTCCCACCGTTAATACGCCGAGGCTTACCAGCGCCCAAAGCACGTTGAACATCAGCAGCTCACCATCCTCGGCAAAATGCCACGGCCCGTCGATCAAGTCGTAACTGCCAAACAGAGACAACAGCCACAAGGACATTTCGCCGACAAACAGGCCACAGGAAATCCATACCTTGGCAAACCCGTTGTAGCGGGCAAGCAATCCGGCCTCACAGCGCAGATGCAAAGCCCCCGCAGCCACCAGCACCGCCGCAGCACCGAGAAACCGCAGCGGATAGTTCATGCCAAACCAGTAGGCGCCCCAGCCGGACTCATATCCGCTGCGACCACCGAACCAGACGAAGAACAACACACTGCACAACGTCAGCAGTAACACGTTGCCCAAGGCGTAGCTGAGCACCAGCAGGACCAGGAGGTCGATCAGGAGCAGCGCCGGCCAGTTACCGGAGCCGTCCGAATAGATCATCCCCACCACAAAACTCACGCCGATCAGGGCGAAGCCGCCCAGCAGTTCGGCGGTGCTGCCAAGCATCCTCAAGCCTTTACCGGGCAACCAGCGCCCGACGACGAACAGGCCCAAGGTCAGCACTGACAAGCTGATCGCCGATTTGGGCAGGGTGAACGTCAGGTGCTCACGCAGAAATAACACCAGACCGGCCGCCAGGCTGATGGCACCGAACGTCAGAAACCAACGTCCGAGTGAGCGCCAGTCCCATCGGGTCAAGGGATACAGTTCACCGATGCGGCTGTGAGCAACAGGATCGATCTGCCCCTCGCGTAGCCATTGATCAAGGGCATCGCGGACCTGTCGATTGCGGCGATCCGGGCTCATGACCGATCCTCTCTGGCACGTAGCGCCGCGCGCTCAAACAACCAGCCCAACAAAACACCCACAACACCGGCCGCGGCGAAAAAAGCCGCGACACTCAGGCGGTCCCAGGCGTGTTCGTAAAAGCGCGTGTAGAGGTTGATACCCAGAAACACCACACCAAACCCGGTGAAGCTGGGGTGTTTGAAACGAGCACCGATCACCAACTGGCTGATGGCCCCTACGGTGAATAGCAGTATCGAGAGCCCTGATTGGGACGAGTGGTAATTGTCCAGGCTGAGAAACCACAGCGAGCAGTTGAAGTAGAGCAGTCCGAAAATCACATACAAACGCCCGAAGCCGCTGAAGTGGCGCAACACCTTCTCTTCAGCCTGCTGGTGCCAAAGCCCCAGAAGCGCTGCCAATCCGGCAATCACTGCCATGGCTCGCGGGTCCTGAATGTCGAACACATATGACCCGCTACCGGCATAACTCTCCCAGGAGCCAAAGCCGTGAAAGGCGCACAGCAGCCCAAGAAACAATGGCCAGCGCAGGTGGTAACGATAGGCAGTGGCCACACTTAGCAAGGCGGTGACCAGCAGTGCCAGAGGGATCCGATCATACCCGCCCACGTCGGAGTCAACTCCACTGAGTAACAGGCTACCGCCGATCAGCATCAGGCCGATGGTCAAAATGGCAACACCAGCCACCGGCATACGCCCGGCTGGATCACGCGCCAGGCGTACCCCGACCCACCACAATGCCACACCGGCGATAGAAAACAGCACAACGCCGAGGGCGACCGACTCGCTGAGATAACTCACGCCCCCCAGAATCGCCATACCAATCAACAACACCGCACCGATGCCCAGCCATTGCAGCACTGTGGATAACAACTGGTCGGGACGCTGATAAGGCGCGCTCAGCCGCTCTTGGGTTTGCTGGTCGATCAAACCTCGATGCTGCCAGTCGGCAATGTTCTGAACCATTAACTGCTGAGTAGTTTTTCTCATGGGGTTCAGGTACCGCTCCATTGTTTGGATGATATGAGGTGTTAGGGCATAGGTTGCTTTTTACCCTGATCATCAAGGACCTGGCCAGGGACTACTATTGGATTTAGAGAATTAAAACTGTCGCAGCCAGCATTGAAGCCGGTTTGCAGCCAGTTGAGGCTGAACGTTAGCGTAAGCCTGGACCCTTGATCGGTAAAATACGCGCCGAGCATATGCAGCGAAATACTGCTGCCCAAGGTGTTCCAGGCTGCGCTCGCTTGGTCGATCACCTCCACACCGAGAAGGCTATGTTCCGACGATAGCTACCAGTCCTGCTTATAGAGCTTTATCAGGTAAATTTGAGAATTTTGCCTCTAAAAGGCCAGTGCCCTCCGACAAATCAATGACGGAGGGCTGTTCTTACAAGTTTAGTCACCAAACTTATCCTTGTGGATCGGCAGAGTCGGGTGAGAATTCCTTCCCGCTCTCTGCCAGCACGCTGGCTCTTGGGTTTCAGCCCGCTACCTTCTCTCGAACGATAACCATCGAGTTGTAGATATAGCCCTTATCCTTGGTCTCAAGGTCATATTGCTGGCCGCTGGTGATGTCATAAGTCACGATGACTTCATATTGGTCGTTACTTGCGCTGGCCTGCCCCGTGGTGTTTACGCCTTCATTGCTATCGTAGTATTTAACGATGTTGTCCTGCTTTTGGGCGATGGCGTTGAGCGAGTTGGTACCGGTGTAGGGGATATCGAACATGCAGGCGAAGTCGGCGATGGAGGCTTTGCTTTCGGCCTCGCGCAGTGACAGGTTCATCGCTAGGCCAATGCCGGATAGATAGGTTTTGCTTTCGGACTTGATAGGGGAGGCGTTGTACCACTTGCCTAAAGGCCCGCGATTTTCGTAGCCCTTGATGACTAGCTCCTGGAGCGTATCGGTATCGCCGTGCCCCATGTGCGGAGTAGACACCAGCAGGTCCTTGCTTGTCAGATTGTAGATCGTCAGGTTATGCCGGGTGTTGTGCAAGACCAGGGACACGATCACCGTCGTGGCAATAATGAGTACCGCGCCCCATATTCCTGCAACGACAGCGCCTTCCTCCAGAGGTGCAAACGCACTGCGCCAACCCCGGGCAAGACCTTGGACACAGCGCCCCATCAGACCATTGAACTGGCCGTTGAAGATGCCCGAGAAAAATACCCTGAGGAAGCGCGCAGCCGCTTGAAGCGTTCCCCGGAGCACGGCTTTGAAAAGCACCCAAGTCTTGGAGACCGCATCTTTCAATATAGCTCTGAGGCCGCGCCCGCCGGCATAGCTCAGCACTTCCTTCAGCGCAGTGGTGACGATGATCGAACTGCCCAGCGTAATCGTGAAATTGACCACGGTACGGGTGATGCCGCCGAAGCCGAAATTGAATGGAATGTGCGAGTCGACAAAATAGCGCTTACCATCAATTTCGATGGACATTTCTTCGGTGACGATCTTGTACTTCTTCTCCCTCAATGCGACTTCCGCTGGAGTGGCTTCGATCAACTGCACCGAATCCAGCAAACTATTCTGCGAGATGTGTACGTGGTGATGTTCGCCATCGATGGTTTGCATGCCAACCAGCCAGACATCCCCATCGTCTTGTGGCACTTGCTGAAACTTGTCGATATCCATGTCGGAAAAACGCTGCATGAACACCGCTTCGCGAGCTTGCTGGCGTGCTATGGCAGCCGTTGCCTGCCCGCCTAACGGACCTTTGCTGAACAGTGGATGGAGGCTTTGTTCGGTGAAGGTGCTGTTGACCTCGTTGATGCTCACGCTTTTTGCGGGATCGAACTCCAGATTTTCGGTCGAGAACAAACTGGTCATGCTGAACTCCATTTTCGGCAAGTGATGTCTTAACAAAGCCCAACCTGATGTCGGGCCTGGATAAAGCCACGAGCGCTCAATACCATTCCGCGCTGTAGAAAATACTGACGCCCGAGAAATAGCAATTTGGCATCATCCGAACGGAGGTGCAACTGGTAGGGGACGTAGGGCCCTCGAGTGGGTCAACTACCCGTGGTGATGCAATATCTCTGTATCCTGCCAATACAGTATCCACTCGAATTGATCTGATCACGATGTGTGAGCCGTCCGCGCAAATCGCTAGATTCGCAACAGCACATAGCGGCTTGTGAGACTTACAGGCATAGGACGGTGGGTGTGAGTGGCTGGGCGCGGAGGTCTCGGTCGGCTTGCAACCTATCGCCAGAACGGGGCGGTTGACTCCTCGACTCCGGCGACAGATTTAATTCTTTTGCGATAACGTTAATTCTCTAAACTCATAACTCCAAACCCCGCTGTGGATAACTTATTCCACCGTCACCGACTTCGCCAGATTACGCGGCTGATCCACATCCGTACCCTTCAACACCGCCACGTAGTACGAAAGCAGCTGCAATGGAATGGTGTAGAGGATCGGTGCCAGCGCATCGATGATGTGCGGCATGGCGATGACGTGTGTGCCTTCGCCGTTGCTCATACCGGCTTGCTCGTCGGCGAAGACGATCAGTTCACCGCCGCGGGCGCGGACTTCCTGCAGGTTGGACTTCAGCTTTTCCAGCAGCTCGTTGTTGGGTGCGACGGTCACCACCGGCATGTCGCTGTCGACCAGCGCCAAAGGACCATGCTTGAGCTCACCAGCCGGGTAGGCTTCGGCGTGGATGTAGGAGATCTCTTTGAGCTTGAGTGCACCTTCCATGGCCACCGGGAATTGAGCGCCTCGCCCCAGGAACAGGGTGTGGTTCTTTTCGGCGAACAGCTCGGCGACTTTCTCGACGGTGCTATCCATGGCCAACGCTTCACCCAGACGAGTCGGCAGACGACGCAGCTCTTCAACCAGCTCGGCTTCAACACCCTCTTCCAATGTGCCTTGAACCTGGCCCAGAGACAGGGTCAGTAACAGCAGCGCGACCAGTTGAGTGGTGAAGGCTTTGGTGGACGCCACACCGATTTCGGGACCGGCCTGGGTCAGCAGAGTCAGGTCGGACTCGCGAACCAGCGAGCTGATGCTGACGTTGCAGATGGCGAGGCTGGCGAGAAAGCCCAGCTCTTTGGCGTTGCGTAATGCGGCCAGGGTGTCAGCGGTTTCGCCGGACTGGGAAATCGAGACAAACAACGTGTCCGGCTGTACCACGACTTTGCGATAACGGAACTCACTGGCAACTTCCACCTGGCATGGAATCCCTGCCAGCCCTTCCAGCCAGTAACGCGCGACCATGCCGGCGTGGTAGCTGGTACCGCAGGCAACGATCTGCACATTACGCACTTTGGCGAACAACTCGGCTGCTTGAGGACCAAACGCTTGCACCAGAACCTGCTGCTGGCCAAGACGGCCTTCAAGCGTGCGCTGCACTACTTTTGGTTGCTCGTGGATTTCCTTGAGCATGAAGTGGCGGAACTCGCCTTTGTCGGCCGCTTCTGCGCCTTCACGGTATTGCACGACTTCACGTTCAACCGGCAAGCCATCCAACGACCAGATCTGCACGCTTTCTCGACGAATCTCGGCGATATCGCCCTCTTCCAGGTACATGAAGCGGTCGGTGACCTGACGCAGCGCCATTTGGTCGGACGCGAGGAAGTTCTCTCCAAGGCCCAGCCCCACTACCAGCGGACTGCCGCTGCGGGCGGCGACCAGTCGGTCTGGCTGTTTTGCACTGATCACTGCCAGACCGTATGCGCCGTGCAGCTCTTTGACGGCAGCTTTAAGCGCAACTGTCAGGTCAGGCGTGTCCTTGAGCTTATGGTGCAGCAAGTGGACGATGACTTCAGTGTCCGTATCGGACACAAATACATAGCCCAAGCCTTTGAGGCGCTCGCGCAGGGGTTCATGGTTCTCGATGATGCCGTTGTGGACAACTGCCAGTTCATCGCCAGAAAAATGCGGGTGGGCATTACGCTCACAGGGTGCGCCGTGGGTCGCCCAACGAGTGTGGGCGATACCCAGACGGCCCAGCAGTGGCTCGCCTGCCAACGCCTGCTCCAGTTCGCTGACCTTGCCGGAACGACGGCGACGATCGAGCACACCGGCATTGCTGAACACCGCAACGCCAGCGCTATCGTAGCCACGGTATTCCAGGCGCTTGAGACCTTCGATCAGGATGGCGGTGATGTTGCGTTCAGCGACTGCGCCGACGATTCCACACATAAGTTTTCTCCTAGCTGGCAGCGGCGCAAATCAAGGTTATGCCGCGGGCTTGTATCTGTTCGCGTGCCTCGGGTGGCAGGCGATCATCAGTAATAAGGGTGTGGATACTGCTCCAGGGCAGCTCCAGATTAGGAATCTTGCGACCCACTTTGTCCGCCTCGACCATCACCACTACTTCGCGGGCGACTTCAGCCATGACGCGGCTCAGGCCCAGTAATTCGTTGAAGGTGGTGGTGCCGCGAGCCAGATCGATGCCGTCGGCACCTATAAACAACTGGTCAAAATCATATGAGCGCAGCACCTGCTCCGCGACCTGGCCCTGGAAAGACTCCGAATGCGGGTCCCAGGTACCACCGGTCATCAACAGAACAGGCTCATGCTCAAGTTCGCTCAGTGCGCTGGCAACGTGCAGGGAGTTGGTCATCACCACCAGGCCAGGTTGCTGGCCCAGTTCGGGAATCAGCGCGGCAGTAGTGCTGCCGCTGTCGACGATGATGCGCGCGTGCTCGCGGATTCGCTTAACCGCCGCACGGGCGATGGCTTGCTTGTACCTGGAAACAGGTTGTGAGCTTTCGCTGATCAGCTCTTGAGGCAACGTGACCGCACCGCCATAGCGACGTAACAGCAGACCATTGCTTTCGAGTGCAGCCAAATCCTTGCGAACCGTAACTTCGGAAGTTTCGAAGCGCTTCGCCAATTCGTCCACACTCACCTCGCCCTGCTCGCTGAGCAATGCAAGGATGTTGTGACGTCTTTGAGGTGTATTGCGTTTCGACATGATCTGCTTAAGTTTCGATTCGTAAGATAACGAAGGCAATCAAAACCTATTCGAAGTAAGGCGTCAAGCCTGATGTGATGACTCAGCGGGCCGATCATGGATTTGGAATGCAGATTCTGTAAGCGGTCGCCCTTTTTCGCTGACACCGTGCTGTCACGCAACGAACGCGGAATCTGTTGGAGCGAGGCTTGCCCGCGAAAGAACGATAACGCGGCGTGCCTGATCCACCGAGTCGATTGATTCGCGGGCAAGCGTCGCTCCAACAGAAACCCTCAATCCATCAAGGACCGCGCGGTTTCCAAATACACTGTGGCCCCACCGACACAGAACGAAAAGCTGCCCTGTGGATAACTTCAGTCTTTCTTGATTTTAACCGGGCGCTTCCAGCCTTCGATATTGCGTTGGCGCGCTCGGGCGATGCCTAGCTGTTCGGCCGGTACAGTTTGAGTGATGGTCGAGCCTGCAGCGGTGGTAGCACCTGACAAGATATCCACAGGGGCAACCAACGAGTTATTGGAGCCGATGAAGACGTCCTCACCCAATACGGTCTTGTGCTTGTTCGCGCCGTCATAGTTGCAGGTGATCGTGCCGGCACCGATGTTAGTGCGCGCACCAATTTCAGCATCGCCCAGATAGGTCAGATGCCCGGCTTTGGCACCTTCGCCAAGACGCGCATTCTTCAACTCGACGAAGTTACCCACATGCGCATTCGCACCCAGCACGCTGCCCGGACGCAAGCGAGCGAATGGACCTGCGTCACTCCCCTCACCCATGATCGCGCCGTCGAGATGACTGTTTGCCTTAACCACCACACCTTTGCGCAAGGTGCTGTCTTTGATCACGCAGTTCGGGCCGATGACCACGTCGTCTTCAATGATGACCCGGCCTTCAAGGATTACGTTGATGTCGATGAGCACATCGCGCCCTACTGTCACGTCACCACGCACATCAAAGCGGGCTGGATCGCGCAACGTTACGCCCAGCGCCATCAAGCGGCGAGCTTCGCGCAACTGATAGTGACGCTCCAGCTCGGCGAGTTGTTTGCGGTCGTTGGCGCCTTGAACTTCCATGGCGTCGTGGGGCTGCTCAGTGGCGACCACCAGACCATCGTTGACGGCCGTGGCAATCACGTCAGTCAGGTAATACTCGCCTTGTGCGTTGTTGTTCGATAGCCGTCCCAGCCAGTCCGCCAGACGCTTGCCCGGGACGGCGAGAATGCCGGTGTTGCCTTCGGTAATAGCCTTCTGGACTTCTGTCGCGTCCTTGTGCTCGACGATGGCACGCACGAGGTTCTGCTGGTCACGCACGATACGGCCGTAACCGGTTGGATCATCGAGATTGACGGTCAACAGACCCAGTTGCTCGGCATTGACCTGTTTCAGCAAACGCTTAAGGGTTTCAACTTCAATGAGCGGTACATCGCCATAGAGGATCAGCACGGTCTCGGCCGTCAGTTCCGGCAATGCCTGGGCCACAGCGTGTCCGGTCCCAAGTTGCTTGTCCTGCATGACGAAATTCAAATCGTCGGCGGCCAAACGCTCACGGACGATATCCGCACCATGACCAATCACCACATGGATCCGCTGCGGCGATAATTGCCGAGCGCTGTGGATAACATGGCCGAGCATAGAGTCACCGGCAACAGGGTGCAGAACTTTCGGGAGTGCCGAGCGCATGCGAGTGCCTTGGCCTGCCGCGAGAATAACGATATCAAGAGACATGGGATTTCCAACTGAGGCGCGCCGCGTCACTTATCCACAAGCGTCGGCTGATCCTGAAAAAAGAAAAAGGGTAGCCGAGGCTACCCTTTTTCTCAATCGCGCAGAAGACGACGGGGTTAGCCGCCGAACTTCTTGCGAATTTGCTGAACGGTACGCAGCTGGGCTGCGGCCTCGGCCAGACGAGCAGTTGCAGATCCGTAATCGAAATCCGCGCCTTTTTCGTTCAGGGCTTTCTCGGCTGCCTTTACGGCTGCCTGAGCAGAGGCTTCGTCCAGGTCATCAGCACGTTGCACAGTGTCGGCAAGCACCTTGACCATGTTCGGTTGAACCTCGAGGAAACCACCGGAGATGTAAAACACCTCGGCTGCTCCGCCCTGCTTGATCAAGCGGATCGGACCTGGTTTCAGATCAGTGATCAGCGGCGCGTGGCCTGGAGCGATACCAATATCACCCAGGTTGCCGTGCGCAATCACCATCTCGACCAGACCGGAGAAAATTTCTCCTTCCGCGCTGACGATATCGCAATGGACTGTTATAGCCATTTGCTTGCCTCGACCTGATTAGCGCCCGTTTCCGGGCGCTGGGATTACAGTTTCTTGGCTTTCTCGATCGCTTCTTCGATGCCGCCGACCATGTAGAACGCTTGTTCTGGCAGGTGGTCGTAGTCACCGTTGAGGATGCCTTTGAAGCCAGCAATGGTGTCTTTCAGGGAAACGTATTTACCCGATGCACCAGTGAAGACTTCAGCCACGAAGAACGGTTGCGACAGGAAGCGCTGGATCTTACGAGCGCGGTTAACCAACTGTTTGTCGGTCTCCGACAGCTCGTCCATACCCAGGATCGCAATGATGTCCTTCAGTTCTTTGTAGCGCTGCAACACGTACTGTACGCCGCGAGCGGTGTCGTAGTGTTCCTGGCCGATAACGTTCGGGTCCAGCTGGCGCGAAGTCGAATCCAGTGGATCTACCGCTGGGTAGATACCCAGGGAAGCGATGTCACGGGACAGTACGACGGTTGCGTCCAAGTGGGCAAACGTGGTCGCTGGCGACGGGTCAGTCAAGTCATCCGCTGGTACGTATACGGCCTGGATGGAAGTGATCGAACCGTTTTTGGTGGAAGTGATGCGCTCTTGCAGAGTGCCCATCTCTTCAGCCAGGGTCGGCTGGTAACCTACTGCGGAAGGCATACGGCCCAGCAGTGCGGATACTTCAGTACCGGCCAGTGTGTAACGGTAGATGTTGTCGACGAACAGCAGAACGTCGTTACCTTCGTCACGGAATTTCTCGGCCATGGTCAGGCCGGTCAGTGCTACGCGCAGACGGTTACCCGGCGGCTCGTTCATCTGACCGTAAACCAGTGCCACTTTGTCCAGAACGTTGGAATCCTTCATCTCGTGGTAGAAGTCGTTACCCTCACGAGTACGCTCACCCACACCGGCGAACACGGAATAACCGCTGTGCTCGATGGCGATGTTACGGATCAGTTCCATCATGTTTACGGTTTTGCCTACACCGGCACCACCGAACAGACCGACTTTACCACCCTTGGCGAACGGGCAAACCAGGTCGATAACCTTGATGCCTGTTTCCAGCAGATCGTTGCCACCAGCCTGTTCAGCGAAGGACGGCGCAGGACGGTGAATGCCCCAGCGTTCTTCGGTGTCGATCGGGCCAGCTTCGTCGATCGGGTTGCCCAGCACGTCCATGATCCGGCCCAGAGTCGCTTTACCGACTGGTACGGAGATGGCTTTGCCAGAGTCTGAAACTTCCAGACCACGCTTCAAGCCCTCGGTGGAGCCCATCGCAATGGTACGAACCACGCCGTCGCCCAGCTGCTGCTGAACTTCCAGGGTGGTCCCTGCCGCGCTTTTGACTTCCAGCGCGTTGTAGATGCTCGGTACGCTATCGCGTGGGAATTCCACGTCGATCACGGCGCCGATGATTTGAACGATACGTCCGCTACTCATTAGCTGGTTCCTCTAATATTTGAACCGTTAAACCGCGGCAGCGCCGCCGACGATTTCCGAGATCTCTTGGGTGATCGCTGCCTGACGCGCCTTGTTGTAGATCAGCTGCAAATCACTGATCAAATCACCGGCGTTGTCTGTGGCGTTCTTCATCGCGATCATCCGCGCTGCTTGTTCAGCTGCGTTGTTCTCGACCACCGCCTGGTACACCTGCGACTCAACGTAGCGAACCATCAAGCCGTCAAGCAGCTCTTTGGCATCGGGTTCGTAGAGATAGTCCCAGTGGTGCTTGAGTTTCTGATCCGGGGTCGCCACCAGCGGAATCAATTGCTCCACCGTTGGCTGCTGGGTCATGGTGTTGATGAACTTGTTGGATACCACGGACAGGCGATCAATACGGCCATCCAGGTAGGCATCCAGCATCACCTTGACGCTGCCGATCAAATCATTGATCGACGGCTCTTCGCCCAAGTGGCTGATCGCAGCGACGACGTTACCGCCGAAGTTGCGGAAGAATGCCGCACCTTTGCTGCCAACCACGCACAGATCGATCTCTACGCCGTTTTCACGGTTTACCGCCATGTCCTTGACCAGAGCCTTGAACAGGTTGGTATTCAAGCCACCGCACAGACCACGGTCACTGCTCACCACGACATAACCGACACGCTTTACAGCGCGCTCGACCATGAACGGATGGCGGTATTCCGGGTTAGCGTTGGCCAGATGACCAATCACCTGGCGGATGCGCTCCGCGTAAGGACGGCTAGCAGCCATGCGCATTTGAGCCTTGCGCATTTTGCTGACCGCCACTTTTTCCATGGCGCTGGTGATCTTTTGCGTGCTTTTGATGCTCGCAATCTTGCTGCGAATCTCTTTTGCGCCTGCCATGTAACACCTATCAGGTTAGCAAGCGGGAGCCTTTCGGCCCCCGCTGCGGCTTACCAGGTTTGGGTGGCCTTGAACTTCTCGATACCGGCTTTCATGCCAGCGTCGATTTCGTCATTGAAGTCACCCTTCACGTTGATCTTCGCCATCAAATCGGCGTGATCGCGGTTGAAGTAAGCAATCAGCGCTTGTTCAAAGCTGCCAATCTTGGCGATTTCGATGTCGGTCAGGAACCCACGCTCAGCGGCATACAGCGACAGCGCCATGTCAGCGATCGACATTGGTGCGTATTGCTTCTGCTTCATCAGCTCGGTAACGCGCTGACCATGCTCAAGTTGCTTACGGGTCGCTTCGTCCAGGTCAGAAGCAAACTGGGCGAATGCGGCCAGTTCACGGTACTGAGCCAGAGCGGTACGGATACCACCGGAGAGCTTCTTGATGATCTTGGTCTGAGCGGCACCACCCACACGGGATACCGAAACACCGGCGTTCACTGCTGGACGGATGCCAGAGTTGAACATGGCCGATTCCAGGAAGATCTGACCGTCGGTGATGGAAATCACGTTGGTCGGAACGAACGCGGAAACGTCGCCAGCCTGAGTTTCGATGATCGGCAATGCGGTCAGGGAACCGGTTTTGCCGGTCACTGCGCCGTTGGTGAACTTCTCTACGTACTCTTCGGAAACACGCGATGCGCGCTCCAGCAGACGGGAGTGGAGATAGAACACGTCGCCTGGGTAAGCTTCACGACCTGGTGGACGGCGCAGCAGCAGGGAAATCTGGCGGTACGCCACTGCTTGCTTGGACAGATCGTCATAAACGATCAGCGCGTCTTCACCGCGGTCGCGGAAGAATTCACCCATGGTGCAACCCGAGTACGGTGCAAGGAATTGCAACGCAGCGGATTCAGAAGCACTTGCAGCCACGACGATGGTGTTAGCCAGTGCGCCGTTTTCTTCGAGCTTGCGAACAACGTTGGCGATGGTCGATTGTTTCTGACCGATTGCTACGTATACGCAGAAGATGCCGCTGTCTTTCTGGTTGATGATCGCGTCGATGGCCAGAGCGGTTTTACCGATCTGACGGTCACCGATGATCAGCTCACGCTGGCCACGGCCGACTGGAATCATGGCATCGACAGCCTTGTAGCCAGTCTGTACAGGCTGGTCTACCGACTTACGCCAGATCACGCCTGGAGCAACTTTCTCGACCGCATCGGTCTCGGTGTTGTTCAGCGGACCTTTGCCGTCAACTGGGTTACCCAGTGCGTCGACTACGCGACCCAGCAGTTCCTTACCAACCGGAACTTCGAGGATGCGGCCAGTGCACTTGGCGCTCATGCCTTCAGCCAGAGTCGTGTAGGCGCCCAGTACCACAGCACCTACAGAGTCTTGCTCAAGGTTCAGCGCCATACCGTAGACGCCGCCCGGAAACTCGATCATCTCGCCGTACATTACGTCGGCCAGACCGTGAATCCGCACGATGCCGTCAGATACGCTGACGACAGTGCCTTCGTTACGGGCTTGGGAGGTTACATCGAGCTTGTCGATGCGACCCTTGATGATTTCACTTATTTCGGAAGGATTGAGTTGCTGCATTGCTCTGCTGCCCCTTCAAACTCAAGATTTCAATGCTTCGGCTAGTTGCGCGAGTTTGCCGCGAACTGAGCCATCGATAACCAGGTCGCCGGCTCGGATTACGACACCACCAATAAGGGTGGCATCCTCCGAAGCATGCAGGCGCACTTCCCGGCCGAGCCGTGCACTGAGAACCTTGGCGAGTTTGTCTTGCTGTTCTTGGTTCAATGCAAAAGCACTGGTGACATCCACATCGACCGATTTTTCCTGCTCGGCCTTGTACAGGTCGAACAGTTCGGCGATCTCCGGCAGAAGCGGGAGACGGTCGTTTTCGGCAACGACGTGGATGAAATTCTGTGCCTTGGCATCGAACTTGTCGCCACACACTTCAATAAAAGTGGTGGCCTTGTCTGCGCTCGTCAGTCGCGGGGCCTTGAGTACGCGCTGCATGGTGTCATCTTGCGACACCGCTGCAGCCAGGCCGAGCATGGCTGACCAATTGGCCAGTTGCTGGTGGGCCTGGGCGTGCTCGAAGGCTGCCTTAGCGTAAGGTCGGGCCAACGTGGTCAGTTCTGCCATGATCGCCCTCGCTTAAATTTCAGCAGCCAGTTTGTTAACCAGCTCCGCGTGCGCGTTTTGATCGATTGTGGCACCCAGGATTTTCTCAGCGCCGCCGACTGCCAGGCTACCCAATTGGGCACGCAGCGCGTCTTTGACACCGTTCAGTTCCTGTTCGATCTCGGCCTGAGCCTGAGCCTTCACACGGTCAGCTTCGACACGGGCCTGTTCACGGGCTTCGTCGACAATCTGAGTACCGCGTTTCTTGGCTTGCTCAATGATCTCGGCTGCCTGAGTTTTAGCTTCGCGCAGTTGATGACCCACTTTCTCTTGGGCCAACTCCAGGTCGCGAGCTGCTCGGCTGGCAGCGTCCAGTCCATCCGCGATCTTCTTCTGACGTTCGTGCAAAGCCGCAATGACCGGAGGCCAAACGTACTTCATGCAGAACAGCACAAAAATGAAGAACGCAACGGACTGGCCAATCAGGGTTGCATTAATGTTCACGCCAACACCTCGCTCGTTCGTTGTCCATCACACCAATCACCTCGAAATATCGAGAGATTAGCCAGCGAGTTGACCAACGAAGGGGTTCGCAAAAGTGAAGAACAGAGCGATACCAACACCGATCATGGTTACGGCGTCGAGCAGACCGGCAACGATGAACATTTTAACCTGCAGCATTGGAACCATTTCTGGCTGGCGAGCTGCGCCTTCCAGGAATTTGCCGCCCAACAGGCCGAAGCCGATTGCAGTACCCAGTGCGCCCAGGCCGATCAACAGTGCAACAGCGATAGCGGTTAGACCAACTACAGTTTCCATCTTTCCTCCCGACTTTTACGTCGTATTGGTTAGGTTTTCTTAGATTAAAGCGGTAAAACAAATCGTTTTACATCAGCCTTTGCGGTTCCCCGCTTGCGGCCTCCTCTCGCCGAAGCGAGAGGTACATCCAGACGCGCCAGGCGAGTCTTAATGGTTATCTTCGTGAGCCATCGACAGATACACGATGGTCAGCATCATGAAGATGAACGCCTGCAAGGTGATGATCAGGATGTGGAATACAGCCCACGCCCATTGCAGAACCACGCCCAGGCCGCTGAGCCAGAGCAGGCCGCTGCCGAACATGACGGCGATCAGGATAAACACCAGCTCGCCAGCGTACATGTTGCCGAACAGACGCAGTGCCAACGAAATCGGTTTGGCAATCAGAGTCACGAATTCAAGCAGGAAGTTCACCGGAATCAACAGCGCCTGAACAAAAATGTTCTTGCTGCCGAACGGGTGCAGGGTCAGTTCGCCGATAAAGCCGCCTATGCCCTTGACCTTGATGCTGTAGAAAATGATCAGCGCGAAGACCGACAGAGCCATGCCAAGCGTGGCGTTAGGGTCTGTCGTCGAAACAGCGCGGAAAGGAATGTGCGAATCGCCCGAAATCAGGATCGCCAACTGAGGAATCCAGTCAACTGGAACCAGGTCGACGGCGTTCATCAGGAACACCCAGACGAAAATGGTCAGCGCCAACGGTGCAATCACCGGGCTACGACCATGGAAGCTGTCCTTCACGCTACCGTCTACGAAGTCGACCAGCACTTCAACGAAGTTCTGCAGCGCGCCTGGTTGCCCTGAAGTTGCCTTCTTGGCCGCCATGCGGAAAATCAGAACGAAAATCAGACCCAGGGCAACAGACCAGCCGAGAGTATCGACGTGGAAAGCCCAAAAGCCCATTTCCTTCGCTTCTGCAGCGGTGTGGGCAAAACCCCAGCCGCCATCTGGTAGCTGACCGAAGGTCAGGTTCTGCAAGTGGTGCTGGATATAGCCCGAAGCTGTTTGCTCTGCCATGTTTGCCTCAAACGCCCTAAGGTCTCGAAAGTCTTGTTCTCATCAGCAGGGGAGCGAACCAATTGACCACCTGGATCAACATGAACACGCCGAATACCGCTATCGGCGCCAATGGCTTCACACCTGCAAAGGTCAGTGCAAAAAGCACTGCCGTAAAAATCAGCTTGCCCGCCTCGCCGGCATAAAATGACCGGACAATGGCTTGCGCTGCTCTAGCCCCGGAAAACCGGAAAGCCTTGTGAGCAAAATACAAATTGGGCAGCCAGGCTATCAGGCCTCCGCACAGCCCTGAATATCCGGCTACGACTCCGTGCCACTGCCACAGCACCAGGGCTGCCAGCAGCAGGACAATAAATTGAGCCAGCAGTACCGGGAAAACCGCCAGTCGATGGAACGGCAAGCGGTTTGGCATGCGTGTCTCCATCACTCCTGCTCCTCGTGCGTCGGCCGCCAAAATCAATAACTTGGCATAATTTGTGCCGACAAAATGCGCGCAGAGTATAGGGGCGGTTCAGCCCCTATTCAACCTTCAGGTAGTGATTTCCGACTACACGCTACAGTGCAATTGTTTCAGCGGATGTGGGCGAGCACGCCTTGGAGCTCATCCAGCGAGTTATACCGGATCACCAATTGCCCTTTACCCTTCTGCCCGTGCCGGATTTGCACCGCAGAGCCCAGCCGCTCGGCCAGACGCTGTTCGAGGCGACTGATATCCGGATCGGTCTTGGCCGGCTCGACAGCCGCAGGTTTTCCACTCAACCACTGGCGTACGAGCGCTTCTGTCTGGCGAACCGTCAGGCCACGTGCGACAACATGTCGCGCCCCTTCCACCTGCTGTTCTTCGGGCAGACCGAGCAACGCACGAGCGTGTCCCATTTCCAGGTCGCCGTGGGAAAGCATGGTTTTGATCACATCCGGCAGCGCAATCAGACGCAGCAGGTTGGCAACGCTGACACGCGACTTGCCGACCGCATCGGCCACTTGCTGCTGGGTGAGCTGAAACTCGTGCTGCAGACGCTGCAGAGCGACTGCTTCTTCGATGGGATTGAGGTCTTCGCGCTGAATGTTCTCGATCAGCGCCATGGCAATAGCGGTTTCATCCGGCACATCGCGCACCATCGCCGGGATGGTTTCCATCGCGGCTTGCTGGCTCGCACGCCAGCGACGCTCACCGGCGATGATTTCAAAACGGTTATCACCGATCGGACGCACCACAATCGGCTGCATCACGCCCTGGGCCTTGATCGACTGGGCGAGCTCTTCGAGCGCCTGCGGATCCATGTCCCGACGTGGCTGGTACTTGCCGCGCTGAATCAGCTCCAGCGGGATGTGCTGCAGCTCACGCTGGTCGGCCTTGACGGCTTGTTCTTCGAGGGAGCTGACGGTTGGACTGCTCAGAAGTGCGTCCAGCCCACGTCCGAGACCTCTTTTCTTGACGGCCATGGGATTTCCTTAAGTTGGCTGAGCTGTGCGCGAACCGCGCCGTTGACGGCGGACCATTTCCCCTGCCAGAGCAAGGTAGGCCAATGCACCCCGAGAACTTTTGTCGTAAGCCAGAACAGGCATGCCGAAACTCGGTGCCTCGGCGAGACGAATGTTGCGCGGGATTACGGTGTCGTACAGCTGTTCGCCGAAATGCTCTTTGAGCTGTGCAGACACGTCGTTGATCAAGCTCAGACGCGGGTCGTACATGGTGCGCAGCAATCCCTCGATTTTCAGGGCCGGATTGAGCAATTCGCCAATGCGCTTGATGTTATCCACAAGGTCGCTAAGACCTTCCAGAGCAAAGTATTCACACTGCATGGGGATAATAACCCCGTCTGAAGCGACCAGCGCGTTCAACGTCAACATCGACAGAGACGGCGGGCAGTCGATCAAGATGTAATCGTAATTCTCGCGGATCGGCGCCAGTGCATTGCGCAGGCGGCTCTCCTTCATCTTCATTTCGAGCAGATTGACTTCGGCCGCCGTCAGATCGCGGTTTGCGGGCAGTAGCTGGTAGCCGCCATGTTCGGAGAACTGCATGGCCTGAGCCAGATCGCATTCGCCAATCAGAACGTCATAAACCGAGTTTTCCAGGGCGTGTTTATCCACACCGCTGCCCATCGTGGCGTTGCCCTGAGGGTCGAGATCGATCAGCAGTACGCGGCGCTTGGTAGCGACCAGCGATGCTGCGAGGTTGATACAGGTGGTGGTTTTACCCACACCACCTTTTTGGTTCGCAATCGCGAATACCTTAGCCATGCTTGCTTGTGTTCCCAGTCATGCCGTGCGGCGCAGTATCAGCAGATGGCGTTGGCCTTGGCAACCCGGTACGGTCAAGGCTTGTGCGCTATCCACGCGGAAATCTGCGGGCAATGCTACCAGTTCATCGGTCGGATGCAGGCCTTTCATCGCCAGCCATCGCGTGTTGGTGTCGCCCATGTGACGGGTCCACCCAGTAAAGTCTTCCAGGCTACTGAACGCACGGGAAACGATCCCGGTGAACGGCAGCTCCGGTTGAAAGGACTCGGCCCGGCTGTGGATAACTTCGACGTTATCGAGCTTGAGCTCAAGTTTGACCTGAGTCTGGAACCGGGTCTTTTTGCCGTTACTGTCCAGCAGCGTCACTTTCATCTCCGGAAACATGATGGCTAGCGGAATGCCCGGCATGCCACCACCACTTCCAACATCCAGCCAGCGTTCACCCTCGACAAAAGGCACTACGCTCAGACTGTCCAGCAGATGACGTGAAACCATTTCGTCCGGGTTGCGCACAGCGGTCAGGTTGTAGGCCTTGTTCCACTTGATCAACAGGGCCAGATAGGCCAACAGCTGTGAGTGCTGGCTTTCACTGAGTTTTACACCCAGATCCTGAGCGCCTCGGGATAACTCTTCGGCATGTTGCGGGGTGACCATAGAACTCAAGCGCTTTGCTCCAACTGACGGCCCGCGCCGCGTTTTTTCAAGTGAATCATCAACAGGGAAATCGCCGCCGGCGTTACGCCCGGGATTCGTGAAGCCTGCCCCAGCGTTTCTGGACGAGTTATCCCCAGCTTGCTCTGAATCTCTTTCGACAGACCGGAAATGGTCGTGTAATCGATGTCTTCAGGCAGCTTGGTGTCTTCGCTGGCACGCAGCCGAGCGATTTCGTCCTGCTGGCGGTCAATGTAACCCGCGTATTTGGCCTTGATTTCAACCTGTTCAGCGACTTGCGGATCAGGGCTGCCATGGCCGGTGAGGGAAACCAGACTGGCGTAGTCGATTTCCGGTCGGGTCAACAGGTTGAGCAGGTTGTATTCGTGAGTCAACGGCGTGCCGAAATGACTGGCAATGGCATCGCCCTGCTCAGTACCCGGACGTACCCAGGTGCTTTTCAGGCGCTGCTCTTCCAGTTCGATGTTTTCACGCTTGGTGCAGAACGCAGCCCAGCGGTGATCATCAACAAGACCTAGCTCGCGGCCTTTTTCGGTCAGGCGCAAGTCCGCGTTGTCTTCACGCAGAATCAAGCGGTATTCGGCACGAGACGTGAACATCCGGTACGGCTCTTGGGTGCCAAGAGTGATCAAGTCATCCACAAGTACGCCGATGTACGCTTCATCGCGACGTGGACACCAGCTTTTCTTGCCCTGGGCGCGAAGAGCGGCGTTGGTCCCGGCCAGCAAACCTTGGGCACCGGCTTCCTCGTAACCGGTCGTACCGTTGATTTGTCCTGCGAAGAACAGACCCGCGATGACTTTGGTTTCGAGGCTGTACTTCAGATCGCGTGGATCGAAGTAGTCATATTCGATGGCGTAGCCAGGACGCACGATGTGGGCATTTTCCATACCGCGAATCGAACGGACGATCTGTAATTGCACGTCAAACGGCAACGAAGTCGAAATGCCGTTCGGATAAAGCTCATGCGTCGTCAGGCCTTCGGGTTCGATAAAGACCTGATGGCTTTCCTTGTCGGCAAACCGATGGATCTTGTCTTCGATCGACGGGCAATAGCGTGGACCCACGCCTTCGATAACGCCGGAATACATGGGCGAACGATCGAGGTTGGCCGCAATGATTTCGTGAGTTCGGGCATTGGTGTGAGTGATCCAGCAACTGACCTGCGACGGATGCTGTTCCTTGGAGCCCATGAACGACATGACCGGAATGGGTGTATCGCCGGGCTGTTCGGTCATGACCGAGAAATCCACCGAACGGCCATCGATGCGCGGTGGCGTACCGGTTTTCAGGCGACCTACTCGTAATGGCAATTCACGTAAACGATGTGCCAGCGCGATTGACGGCGGATCACCGGCGCGACCACCTGAGTAATTCTGCATTCCGATGTGGATAAGTCCACCCAGGAAGGTGCCGGTCGTCAGCACAACCGAATCGGCCATGAAACGCAGGCCCATTTGGGTCACGACGCCCCGTACCTCGTCCTGCTCGACGATCAGGTCATCACAGGCTTGTTGAAATACCCACAGGTTCGGCTGGTTTTCGATGGTTTCACGGATAGCCGCTTTGTACAGAACACGATCTGCCTGAGCGCGAGTTGCCCGGACTGCAGGGCCTTTGCGGCTGTTCAGCACACGGAACTGGATACCACCTTTGTCGGTGGCCATCGCCATCGCGCCGCCCAGGGCGTCGATTTCCTTGACCAGATGACTTTTACCAATGCCGCCAATAGCGGGATTGCAGCTCATCTGGCCCAGTGTTTCCACGTTGTGGGTCAGCAAAAGGGTTTTTACACCCATACGTGCCGACGCCAGTGCGGCCTCGGTACCGGCATGACCGCCACCGATGACGATCACTTCAAAACGGGAAGGGAAATCCACCACGCACCTCGTGCCTGTTCTAGATGGGAAATTGGGATAGCTGACAAGTATAGGGACTTCACCCCCCCGAAAGGAACCCGTTGCACAAAATTTAACCAGCTGTGGAAAAGTCTCAGATATAGAAATTAAAAAGAGAGAAGATTTATAAAACCTTATTTTAAATGCTATTTATACTGATCCACATTTCTGTGGATAGATTGCTACAGGCCTTATTTATCAATGTGTACAGAGAATCAAAAGTCTGTGGCCATGTGCTCGGGAGGGTTCTGGATAACCGGCTTGAGCCTGTGGATTAAAACGCTACTTGTCCACAGAGGAGGTTATGCTCATATTTCAACCCCTGTTATCAACTGCCCTTAGCGGGCGTTATCCACAGAGCTTAATACGATAAATTTCGTTGATCAGAGAGGTGCGAGGGCATTTATCGAAGGGCAGGAAGGTTCTGCAATCGAGCCGAGGACAGTTTCAAGTGACAAACGCGTGGGCCAAGCCATAACCAAAATGGTTAAAACGCAGCTATTGTGAGTTCCGCGGACAAAAGCTAATAATAGCTATTATCATTAACATACCCTTATCACCATGCCCTCCTACTCCCATACGGTTGCCGTGCAGTGCATATATGAGCAACATCATTCGTGGCTGAACGCCTGGCTCAAAGCCAGACTGAATAACGCGTGCGATGCTGCCGATGTAGCCCAGGACACCTTCGTTCGTATTCTTGGCTCAGCCAATGCCGCGCCTATACGTGAGCCACGTGATTACCTGGCTACGGTGGCTCGCGGCTTGGTGATTGATCGCTACAGGCGCAGAGCGATCGAATTGGCTTACCTGCAGACATTGGCCGACAGACCTGAAACGACAGTGATCAGCGAAGAAGACAAGGCGTTGATCATTGAGACGTTGATGGCTGTGGATAAAGCGTTGAGCGAACTGGGAGCCCGTACCAAGCACATATTTGTTCTATCGCAGATCGATGGGCTGACTTATCAACAGATCGCGACTCAATTGAAGGTTTCTCTGACGACTGTGAAAAAGCACATGGTCCGTGCGTTGACTGAATGCACGATGCTCATGGCGCAGATGTCGTGAGTGCGATGCCTGACCGCAAGGTGTTCGAGGCGGCAGCCAGTTGGTATGTGCAATTTCAGAGTGAGCCTATGTCGCAGGACGACCAGATTGCCTGGCGCCGCTGGCTTGAAAGTGACCCCGCTCACAAGGTTGCCTGGGAACAGATGGAACAACTGCAGCGGAGCCTTGGGGGCTTATCTCCCGACCTGACCCGCCGCGTTTTATCGGCACCGCAGCAACGTCGGCAGGTGCTCAAATTACTGCTGGCTTTCGCAGGTACCGGCTACGTCGGCTGGAATATTCAACAGCACACTTCATTAAAGGATATGTGGGCTGACTACCGCACGCCGGTAGGTCAGCGTCGACATGTCGAGCTGGCGGACGGTACTCATGTCGAGCTGAACACCGAAACCGCGATAGACGTTTCATTTGACAGCCAGCAGCGGCTGATTCGTTTGCGTGATGGTGAAATTCTGATTCGCACCGGCAAGCGAGGGGATACCCGGCCGTTCTATGTCGAGACTCGGGACGGCAGAGTGCAGGCCCTTGGCACTCGATTCGTTGTCAGGCAACTGGAACACGGCACCCGGGTCGGGGTTCTGGAGGATCAGGTCAGCATCCAGCCCGCCCGTTCATTAACTTCACCCATACTATTAAAAGTAGGTCAGGGGCTGGATTTCGACACTGAACGGGTCAGCCCTACCCGCATTTATCCACAGACCGAGGCGGCGTGGGTCGATGGCCAGTTAGTTGTTCTGGATGCGCGGTTGGGGGATGTCATCAAGGAGTTGGCCCGATATCGCTCAGGTGTGATGCAGTGCGATGAACAAGCGGCGAGCCTGCGGGTGTCCGGTGCATTTCGTCTGGACGCAACAGAGGCGGTGTTGGCAAATCTGCAGACGACGCTGCCCATTCGGGTGAATTACTTCACTCGGTATTGGGTGTCTGTGAAGCGCATTGGCTAACGCTGAAAAATATCGTCAGTGAGGGTTACCTTTTTCAGTTCTGGCACGGCCCTACAGGTAAATACGATTCATCACCTCGGGGTCATCAATAAAAATGCGCTTCCCACCTCTCCCGTTCCATGCGCGGCAGCACCTTTCTCGACAATGCATCGGCTATGGCTTGCTGCTGGCAGCCGGTGGCATGAGTTGCGCGGTGATGACCAGCAGCGTCATGGCTGCCGCTGCTGTTCAGAGCTACAACATCAGCGCGGGCCCGCTGGACAACGCCTTGAATCAGTTTGCGTCGGCTTCCCATGTGATCCTGTCATTCTCTCCGCAACAGACCGTCGGCCGCACGAGTCCGGGCCTGCGCGGTAACTATTCGATAGAACAAGGTTTTGCAGCGCTGTTGCAGGGGGCAAGGCTGCAGGTCGTGGCACAAGCTCCCGGCAGCTACGTCCTGCAAACCGTGCCCGAGGATGGATCAATTGTTTTATCGCCGACGAATATAGACAGCACCCAGTCCGGCAGTTATGAATTACCGGATCGTGGCTACAAGGCTGAAACCAGCCGGGTGGGGACCAAAACCAGCACACCACTTTCCGAAACACCGCGCTCGGTTTCGGTAGTCACCGCGCAACGCATGAAGGACCAGAAAACCCAGACCCTTACAGAGGCGTTAGGTTATGTGCCGGGTATTTTCGCGCCTCCGTTTGCTGCGGGCGATAACCTGGCGGGTGATCTGTTCTTCATCCGGGGGTTCAATGCCACCGACTACGGCTATGGATTGATGCGCGATGGGTTGCGTGTACAGGGCAATCGTTACGACACCACCACTGAGCCTTATGGACTCGAACGAGTCGAGATATTCCGCGGGCCATCGTCGATTCTCTATGGCGAAAATGCCCCAGGCGGCCTGGTCAATCTGGTAAGCAAGCGCCCAACCGACAATTCCCAGGGCGAGGTCCAACTCAGTTACGGCTCCAACAACCGTCGGCAATTGGGTGTGGATGTCTCCGGTCCTTTGAATGAAAGCGGTAATGTGCTGGGCCGCGTGGTCATGCTTGGGCGTAACGCTGACACACAGACAGATCATGTACCCGATGATCGACTCTACATCGCACCCTCTCTGACGTTGAATTTTGATGATTACAACAGCCTGACTCTGTTGAGTAGTTATCAGAAAGACCATACCAATATGGAACTGGGGCTGCCTGCTGCGGGCACTTTGTTGCGCAACCCGAACGGCAAACTGGACAAGGACACGATGCTCGGCGTTCCAGACTGGAACACTTTCGAGCGTGAAATGTGGAGTGCTGGCTATGAGTTCAGCCACAGCTTCAACGACGATTGGCAATTCCGGCAGAACTCGCGATATATGCAGTCGCGCATTACCCGGCATGAGACCTGGCCCGGTAACCTCAACAACGCCGGATTTGGTACCCAGCTGAACGTCACAGCCTATGATCGCTATAACAAATCAATGGTTTACTCACTGGATAACCAACTGGAGGGTAAATTCAACAGCGGTGGTCTGGAGAACACCGTCCTGTTTGGTGCCAGTGTTGACCGCACCTCATTCAGCCAGGATTGGGATGCCGGCTTTGCAGGCCGCATCAACATCTATGATCCTGTTTATTCGGGTGATCCCGTGACATCCATTGCCGTGCAGAACACGCTTCTCGAACAACAGATGCAGGGGTTGTACGGGCAGATCCAGAGCAAATACGACCACTGGATTTTCCTTTTGGGCGGCCGTCAGGATTGGGTCGACAGTGACTTCCGCAACAAGCTGGCCCCGGCTGGCGACCTTAGCGCCAGCGACAAGAAGTTCACTTACCAGGGCGGGGTCATGTACCAGTTCGACAACGGCCTGACGCCGTATGTCAGCTACTCGACTGCCTTTGTTCCAGTGCAACAGATATCCAATGGCGGCGCTCCGCTGGATCCTATTACGAGTAGCCAATATGAAGTGGGTTTGAAATATGAGCCCCGCGGCTGGAACACCGCCATTACCGCTTCCGTCTACGATCTGCGCAAGAAGGACGACACCTACTTCGATACGACCAGTGCCAGTTACCGACAGGTTGGGGAAAGTCGTTCCAAGGGCGTTGAGCTTGAGATCAACAGTGATGTCAGCCAGAACCTGAACATCACCGCATCCTATTCCTATACCGACGCCAGAGTGACCAAAGATGCCGCAGGTTCGCTGATTGAAGGGCACCAGATCACTGGCGTTCCGCGCAATCAGGCATCAGCCTGGGCTAAATACCGTTTTCTTGAAGGCTATTTGAGCGGGTTACATGTCGGGACAGGCATCCGTTATTTCGACAGTACCTTCTCTTACACCCCGGCGACGTTGTACGGAAAACTCGATGCCGGCGACGTGACATTGGTAGACGCCAATATTGGCTACCAGATAGACAAGAATTGGTCAGTGGACGTAAACGCCAAGAATCTCTTCGATAAGGAATACGTGTCGGGATGCAACGACGCGGGACGCTGTTACTGGGGAGACAGCCGGACGCTGTTGGGAACTGTCAGTTATAACTGGTAGGGTTGTGGATAAGTTGGCCACTGTCGAGTTATCCCCAGTGGCCAATGCTCCATACCTATTTTCCGATGCAGAAGCTGGAGAAAATCCTGCCGAGCAGATCATCGGAACTGAATGCACCGGTAATTTCCGCCAAAGACTGTTGAGCCTGGCGTAAATCTTCTGCCAACAACTCTCCTGCTCCGGCCAATGTAAGCTGGGCCCTACCATGCTCAAGCGAATCACCTGCATGGCGCAGCGCTTCCAAATGACGTCGGCGAGCGCTGAAGCTGCTTTCCGAGGTTTGCTCATAGCCCATGCAGGCTTTGAGATGCTCGCGCAACAAATCCAGGCCTTCACCGGCAGACTTGGCACTTAAACTAATGGTGACGTGGCCATCAGCACTGGTCTGCAACTGGATGGTGTCTCCACTCAGATCCGCTTTGTTACGTATCAAGGTAACTTTGGCTGGATCCGGGCGTTGTTCCAGAAACTCTGGCCATAGCGCAAAAGGGTCGAGTGCCTCAGGTGCTGTAGCGTCCACCACCAGCAGGACGCGATCAGCTTCGCCGATTGCTTTCAGCGCACGCTGTACTCCAATTTTCTCGACCTGATCTTCGGTATCGCGCAGTCCAGCAGTATCGACGACGTGCAGAGGCATGCCATCAATGTGGATATGTTCACGAAGAATATCCCGGGTCGTGCCTGCAATTTCAGTAACGATAGCTGCTTCCTTGCCTGCCAGCGCGTTCAGCAGACTCGACTTGCCTGCATTTGGGCGTCCAGCGATGACAACGGTCATGCCATCCCTTAACAACGCACCCTGCCCGGCCTCACGCATCACTGTGGATAACTCATCGCGCACTGCATCGAGCATCGAAAGCACGTGACCATCGGCCAGGAAATCAATTTCCTCCTCGGGGAAGTCGATTGCAGCTTCGACATAAATACGCAGGCTGATCAACTTCTCGGTCAAGTTATCCACACGGCGCGAAAATGCGCCTTGTAATGAACGCAATGCGTTGCGTGCAGCTTGTGCAGAACTGGCTTCAATCAGATCGGCAATGGCCTCGGCCTGGGCCAGATCCAGCTTGTCATTGAGGAAAGCGCGTTCGCTGAACTCGCCGGGTCTGGCCAGACGGCTGCCCAATTCAAGACATCGCTGCAGCAGCATATCCAGAACAATGGGCCCACCGTGCCCCTGAAGCTCGAGAACATCTTCGCCGGTGAACGAATTAGGGCCTGGAAAATAGAGTGCAATCCCTTCATCAATAACCTGTCCGGCACCGTCTTCAAACGGGCCGTAATGCGCAAATCGCGGTTTGAGAGTCCTGCCCGTGATAGCTGATGCTGCCTTGGCGGCAAGGGGCCCCGAAATACGCACGATGCCTACCCCGCCTCGGCCTTGTGCGGTGGCGATGGCTGCAATGGTCTCACGTGGGGCATTCATGGTGCGGGCTCCAAGACAAATAGCGGATAGCAAAACGCCCCACTAGGGGGCGCCTTGTAAAACTTATTCACAGGTTAGATCAAGCTTCGGCTTTTTTGGTCGCCGCTTCGATCTTGCGAGTGATGTATGCCTGTTGAGCGATCGACAGGGTGTTGTTCACAACCCAGTACAGAACCAGACCAGCAGGGAACCACAGGAAGAAGAACGTGAAGATGATTGGCATCATTTTCATGACCTTGGCCTGCATCGGATCCGGCGGAGTCGGGTTCAGACGCTGCTGGATGAACATGGTAGCGCCCATGATGATCGGCAGGATAAAGAACGGGTCTTTGATCGACAAGTCAGTTATCCACAGAATCCACGGTGCTTGACGCATCTCGACGCTTTCAAGCAGAACCCAATACAGCGACAGGAACACCGGCATTTGTACAAGAATTGGCAAACATCCACCCAGCGGGTTGATCTTCTCTTTCTTGTACAACTCCATCATTGCCTGCGACATTTTCTGACGATCGTCGCCATGCTGCTCTTTCAGGATCGCAAGTTTTGGTGCAACTGCGCGCATGCGAGCCATGGATTTGTAACTGGCTGCCGACAATGGGAAGAAAAGACCCTTGATCAGCATAGTCAGGAAGATGATCGACCAGCCCCAGTTACCCACAATGGCGTGGATGTGTTGCAGCAGCCAGAAGATAGGCTGTGCAATAAACCACAGGATGCCGTAGTCGACAGTCAATTCCAGACCTGGGGATAACTCTTTCAGCACTGCCTGACTTTTCGGACCCGCATACAACGTGGCACTCAGCTCGCCTTTACTACCCGGTGCAACAGTTACAGCCGGGCCAGTGAAACCAATGATGTAGTTGCCTTGGTTATCTTTACGCGTCTGAACTGCGTTGGCAGTGTCCTTGCTCGGGATCCACGCCGTTACGAAGTAGTGCTGCAGCCATGCAACCCAACCACCTTGAACGGTTTCCTTGAGCTGAGCCTTGTCGATATCTTTCATCGACACTTTTTTGTACGGCTCGGCGGCTGTCCACAGCGCGGCGCCCAGATAGGTCGCTGTACCCGTGGCAGTTGTGGAGGATGGATCATCGCTGCCGTCACGTTTCAGCTGGGCAAACAGGTTACCCGACCAAGGCTGAGCGCTCTGGTTGTCGATTTCATAGCTTACAACCAGGTCGTACAGACCGCGCTTGAAGGTAAAGCGCTTGATATAGTTGACACCGTTGTCGGTGAACTTCAGGTCGACCACCAGATTTTCCTGGCCATCGGCCAGTTGATAGCTCTTCTGTGCAGACGAGTAAACCGGACGACCGGCCGGGCGGGCATCGGGACCGTTGTTGCCAGTCAGACCGCTTTGCGCCAGGAAGGTACGTTCGCCACCGTTATCGAACAGCTGAAATGGCACGTCAGGATGGTCCTGACGACGAGGATACAGAGGCAATCTCAGTTGAACGACGTCGCCGCCAACTGGATCGATTTCCAGGCTGAGTACATCGGTTTTGACCTGAATAAGGTCTTTGCTGGCAACTGCTGGAGTTTCCAGCGGTGCAGCTACTTCGCCATTTGCGCTAGGAACATCGGCACTCGCAGAAGTTTTTGCACCAGTAGCCGTGTCCGGAATGCCCGGTGCAGGGGTGCTGGCGGCAACATTCTGAGTCGGCAAGGCGGCCTGGCCGTAGTCTTGGTTCCATTTCAGAACCCCGACATAGGTCACGATTGCCAGGGCGACGATCAGGATCGTGCGTTTAATATCCATGATTACTCGGCCATCGAAGAAGAACGGGAGGTAGGGACAGGCGGAACCGGGTCATAACCACCGGGATTCCACGGATGACAGCGACCTAAGCGACGAAAGGTCAGCCAGCCACCGCGCAGAAGGCCATGATTTTCAATGGCTTCATACGCGTAGCAGGAGCAACTGGGGTAGAAACGACAGTGACTGGCCATCAGCGGGCTAATGGCATAGCGATAGAACTGGATCGGAACGAGCGCCAGTTTACGCATCGGTACTATCTACCCCTACAGTTTCGGTTTTTGCTTCTGGAACCGGCCGACTGCGTGCCAGGCGCTTCCATAGCTTGCCGAAATGCTGAATCAATTCGGGGCTTTCTACGTCACCCAAGCCTTTACGCGCGACAATCACAATATCCCACCCGACCAAGTTGTCTTGGTGGTGGCGAAATGATTCGCGCATCAGGCGTTTCAAGCGGTTGCGCTCAACGGAGAGTTTGACGCTCTTTTTACCGATAACCAGCCCCAGACGGGGATGATCAAGGTCGTTATTGCGCGCAAGGAGCAGGAGATTTTTCCCCGGAACCTTGCCGGTAGGGGAGTCAAAGACTGCCTTGAAATGCCGGGGGGTAAGCAAACGCTTTTCCCGACTGAAGTCCTGACTCACCTCCAGTGCCGGATTATCAAACTGCCAGACGCGCGCGACCTTTGGCGCGACGACGCGACAGTACGGCGCGGCCGTTCTTGGTGGCCATGCGAGCACGGAAGCCGTGAGTGCGGGCGCGTTTGATAGTGCTTGGTTGGAAAGTACGTTTCATGGCGTGTTACCTGGTTCGTCCACAACGGGCCGGAATGGCCCCCGTTTTAAGAGACCGGGGATTCTAGAGAAAGCAAGCCTCTAGGTCAATTTCCAACCAGCGTTTCCTTCATTTAGTTATCTGGCCGCTTCTGGATCATTTTTTCCCGGGGGCTGTGGTTTGGCTTCTTGCCTAGATATAGAAATAAAGAAGAAAAGTATTTAAAGCTTCTTTATAGAGCTTATTAAAGCAATGCAGGCGATCCTCTGTGGATAACCTGCTTTAGCCCTTTTAAAACAAGCTGTACAGAGGATGACAACACTGTCGAGAAACGGTGCTCTGCCTGTGCTGCGCTGTCGGAAAACCTGTGTGTGGAATGGCGTTTTATCCACAGGTCGCTTATCCACAGATTTCAACCCCGAGTTATGCAATGGGCTGAAGATGGGTTATCCACAGAGCTTATGCACAAGCCGTCGGTCGGTTTTATTCGAGATAAATTGCGGATTTATCCCGTTAAACAGGCCACCTACATGTGGATAAGTACAAGCGCGGTCGGTACAATGGCGGCTGTTTTTGCCTCACCGGCTTTTAACCTAGGGGATGTCCGTGTCATTGGAACTTTGGCAGCAGTGCGTGGAGCTTTTGCGCGATGAGCTGCCTGCCCAGCAATTCAACACCTGGATCCGTCCGCTACAGGTTGAAGCCGAAGGCGACGAGTTGCGTGTCTATGCACCTAACCGTTTTGTTCTCGATTGGGTAAACGAAAAATACCTCGGTCGTTTGCTCGAACTGTTGGGGGAGCATGGTCAAGGGATGGCACCTGCGCTTTCTCTATTAATAGGCAGCAAGCGCAGTTCTGCGCCTCGCGCGGCCCCGAACGCGCCATTGGCTGCGGCGGCCTCGCAGGCAATAGCAGCGAGCCAGCCTGTTAGTCAGGCACCCGCTCCCGCTCAAGTCCCTGCCCCAGCACCAGTACAGCCATCGCAGGTTAACGACGAACCCTCTCGCGACAGCTTCGACCCAATGGCTGGTGCCAGTTCCCAACAGGCCCCTGCTCGTGCCGAACAGCGTACGGTCCAGGTAGAAGGTGCGCTCAAACACACCAGCTATCTGAATCGCACGTTCACTTTTGAGAACTTCGTCGAAGGTAAGTCGAACCAGCTGGCCCGGGCTGCGGCCTGGCAAGTGGCTGATAACCCCAAGCATGGCTATAACCCGCTCTTTCTTTATGGCGGCGTCGGCCTGGGTAAAACTCACTTGATGCACGCTGTGGGTAATCATCTTCTCAAGAAGAATCCGAACGCCAAGGTTGTTTACCTGCATTCGGAGCGTTTCGTGGCCGACATGGTCAAAGCGCTGCAGTTGAACGCGATCAACGAGTTCAAGCGTTTCTATCGTTCTGTGGATGCATTGCTGATCGACGATATTCAGTTCTTCGCCCGCAAGGAACGTTCTCAGGAAGAGTTTTTCCACACGTTCAATGCGCTGCTTGAAGGCGGCCAGCAGGTCATTCTGACGAGCGACCGGTATCCGAAAGAGATTGAGGGGCTGGAAGAGCGCCTGAAATCGCGATTTGGTTGGGGCCTGACAGTTGCTGTCGAGCCTCCTGAGCTTGAAACACGCGTCGCGATCCTGATGAAAAAAGCGGATCAGGCGAAGGTAGATCTGCCTCACGACGCGGCTTTCTTCATTGCACAACGCATTCGTTCCAACGTGCGTGAGCTTGAAGGTGCACTCAAGCGTGTAATTGCCCACTCGCACTTCATGGGCCGTGAGATCACTATCGAGTTGATCCGCGAATCATTGAAGGACCTGTTGGCACTGCAGGACAAACTCGTGAGTGTGGATAACATCCAGCGCACTGTCGCCGAGTACTACAAGATCAAGATTTCCGACCTGTTGTCCAAGCGTCGTTCCCGATCTGTAGCCCGTCCGCGTCAGGTGGCGATGGCATTGTCCAAAGAGCTGACCAACCACAGTTTGCCGGAGATCGGCGATGTGTTTGGCGGACGCGACCACACGACTGTATTGCACGCGTGTAGAAAAATTAATGAATTGAAGGAATCCGACGCGGATATTCGCGAGGACTACAAGAACCTGCTGCGTACACTGACCACTTGATGACATCAGCGCAGCTTATTAAGGCAAGGGACTAGACCATGCATTTCACCATTCAACGCGAAGCCCTGTTGAAACCCCTGCAATTGGTCGCCGGCGTTGTTGAACGCCGCCAGACCCTGCCGGTGCTCTCCAACGTGCTTCTGGTCGTCGAAGGGCAGCAGCTCTCGTTGACCGGCACTGATCTTGAAGTCGAACTCGTTGGCCGTGTTCAGCTAGAAGAACCTGCTGAGCCGGGCGAGATCACTGTCCCTGCCCGCAAGCTGATGGACATTTGCAAAAGCCTGCCGAACGACGTGCTGATCGACATCAAGGTCGATGATGCAAAGTTGATCGTCAAGGCTGGTCGTAGCCGCTTCACGCTGTCGACGTTGCCTGCCAATGACTTCCCTACTGTTGAAGAAGGTCCTGGTTCGCTGACCTTCAACCTGGTGCAGAGCAAGTTGCGTCGTTTGATCGAGCGCACAAGCTTTGCAATGGCTCAGCAGGACGTTCGTTATTACCTCAACGGCATGTTGCTGGAAGTGAGCGCCGGTATTCTTCGCGCTGTTGCCACCGACGGTCACCGTTTGGCCATGTGCTCGATGACTGCTGATATCGAACAGGCTGATCGTCACCAGGTGATTGTTCCACGTAAAGGCATCCTGGAAATGGCTCGCCTGCTGACCGAGCAAGATGGCATCGTAAGTATCGTCCTGGGTCAGCATCACATTCGTGCGACCACTGGCGAGTTCACGTTCACCTCCAAACTGGTTGACGGCAAATTCCCGGACTACGAGCGCGTGCTGCCCAAGGGTGGTGACAAGCTTGTGTTGGGCGATCGTCAGGCATTGCGTGAAGCGTTCAGCCGCACGGCGATTCTGTCCAACGAAAAGTACCGGGGTATCCGTCTTCAGTTGGCCAGCGGTCAGCTGAAAATCCAGGCGAACAACCCTGAGCAGGAAGAAGCGGAAGAAGAAATCAGCGTCGACTATAACGGCGCTTCGCTGGAGATCGGTTTCAACGTCAGCTACTTGCTCGACGTGCTGGGCGTAATGACTACCGAGCAAGTTCGTCTGATTTTGTCTGACTCCAACAGCAGTGCGCTGGTACAGGAATCAGATAACGACGACTCAGCTTATGTAGTTATGCCGATGCGCCTGTAACCATGTTCAGCAGAAGCTAGATGTCTCTTAGTCGTGTCTCGGTCACCGGGGTGCGCAATCTGCACCCGGTGACCTTCTCCCCTTCCCCCCGTATCAACATCCTTCACGGCGCTAATGGCAGTGGCAAAACCAGCGTGCTGGAAGCCATTCATTTGCTCGGCCTCGCCCGCTCGTTTCGTAGCGCTCGACTGCTACCGGTGATCCAGTACGAACAACCGGCCTGTACGGTCTTTGGCCAGGTAGATCTGGTTGAAGGTGGGCACAGCAATCTCGGTGTTTCCCGAGATCGTCAGGGTGACTTTCAAATCCGCATAGATGGGCAGAATGCTCGTAGCGCTGCGCAGCTCGCGGAGACATTACCTCTGCAACTCATCAATCCCGACAGCTTCCGCTTACTCGAAGGTGCGCCCAAGATCCGCAGGCAGTTTCTGGATTGGGGAGTGTTCCACGTGGAACCTCGTTTCATGGCTACCTGGCAGCGCCTCCAGAAGGCCCTCAAGCAGCGTAACTCGTGGCTTCGGCATGGTACACTTGACGGCGCTTCGCAAGCGGCTTGGGACCGTGAACTGTGCCTGGCTAGCGATGAAATAGATGAGTATCGGCGGTCGTACATCAAAGCGTTGAAACCCGTCTTCGAGCAGACTCTCAGCGAGCTGGTTGAACTCGAAGGTTTGACCCTGAGCTACTACCGAGGATGGGACAAGGAAAAAGACTTGAGCGCTGTGCTCGCCTCTTCCCTCCATCGCGATCAACAGATGGGCCATACGCAAGCAGGACCACAACGAGCTGATTTAAGACTCAGGTTAGGTGCGCACAATGCGGCAGATATCTTGTCGCGGGGTCAGCAGAAACTCGTTGTGTGCGCGCTACGTATCGCCCAAGGCCATCTCGTTAGTCAGGCTCGTCGCGGTCAGTGTATTTACCTGGTCGACGATTTGCCCTCGGAATTGGACGACCAGCATCGCCGCGCGCTTTGCCGCTTGCTTGAAGACTTACGCTGCCAGGTTTTCATTACCTGTGTAGACCACGAATTATTGAGGGACGGCTGGCAAACGGAAACGCCAGTCGCTTTGTTCCACGTGGAACAAGGCCGTATCACCCAGACCCACGATCATCGGGAGTGATTGCATGAGCGAAAACCAAACGTACGACTCCTCCAGTATCAAGGTACTGAAAGGGCTAGATGCCGTACGCAAGCGTCCCGGAATGTACATCGGTGACACTGACGATGGCAGCGGTCTCCACCACATGGTGTTTGAGGTTGTTGATAACTCGATCGACGAAGCTTTGGCTGGCCATTGCGACGACATCACTATCACCATCCACCCTGACGAATCCATTACCGTTCGTGATAATGGCCGTGGCATTCCGGTAGACGTGCACAAAGAAGAAGGCGTATCGGCAGCAGAGGTCATCATGACCGTGCTCCACGCTGGCGGTAAGTTCGACGACAACTCCTACAAAGTATCCGGCGGTCTGCACGGTGTAGGTGTGTCCGTAGTTAACGCCTTGTCCGAGCTGCTGTTGCTGACCGTGCGTCGTAGCGGCAAGATCTGGGAACAGACTTATGTGCACGGTGTTCCACAGGAGCCAATGCGCATTGTCGGTGATAGCGATACCACCGGCACCGAGATCCACTTCAAGCCTTCCGCCGAGACCTTCAAGAATATCCACTTCAGCTGGGACATTCTGGCCAAGCGGATTCGTGAACTCTCCTTCCTGAACTCTGGCGTAGGTATCGTTCTTCGTGATGAGCGCAGCGGCAAAGAAGAGCTGTTCAAGTACGAAGGTGGTTTGCGTGCTTTCGTTGAATACCTGAATACCAACAAGACTGCGGTCAATCAGGTTTTCCACTTCAACATTCAGCGTGATGATGGCATTGGCGTCGAGATCGCTTTGCAGTGGAACGACAGCTTCAACGAGAACCTGTTGTGCTTCACCAACAACATTCCACAGCGTGACGGCGGTACTCACCTGGTGGGCTTCCGCTCTGCGTTGACGCGTAACCTTAACGCTTATATCGAGCAGGAAGGTCTGGCCAAGAAGCACAAGGTCGCGACCACCGGTGACGATGCACGGGAAGGTCTGACCGCGATTATTTCGGTGAAGGTACCAGACCCGAAATTCAGCTCGCAGACCAAAGACAAGCTGGTCTCTTCCGAGGTTAAAACCGCAGTTGAACAAGAGATGGGTAAATACTTCTCTGACTTCCTGCTGGAAAACCCGAACGAAGCCAAAGCCGTTGTTGGCAAGATGATCGACGCTGCGCGCGCTCGTGAAGCGGCTCGTAAAGCTCGCGAGATGACCCGCCGCAAAGGCGCACTGGACATCGCTGGTCTGCCGGGCAAGCTTGCTGACTGCCAGGAAAAAGACCCTGCCCTTTCCGAACTATACCTCGTGGAAGGTGACTCTGCTGGCGGTTCAGCCAAGCAGGGACGTAACCGTAAAACCCAAGCGATTCTCCCTCTCAAGGGTAAGATCCTTAACGTCGAGAAAGCGCGTTTCGACAAGATGATCTCGTCCCAGGAAGTGGGCACTTTGATCACGGCCCTGGGCTGTGGCATTGGCCGCGACGAGTACAACATCGACAAGCTGCGTTATCACAACATCATCATCATGACCGATGCTGACGTCGACGGTTCTCACATCCGTACCCTGCTGCTGACTTTCTTCTTCCGTCAGCTGCCAGAACTGATCGAGCGTGGCTATATCTACATCGCCCAGCCGCCGCTGTACAAGGTCAAGAAAGGCAAGCAAGAGCAATACATCAAAGACGACGAGGCCATGGAAGAGTACATGACCCAGTCGGCTCTTGAAGATGCGAGCCTGCACCTGAATGAGTCTGCACCTGGCATTTCCGGTGAATCGCTTGAGCGTCTGGTCAACGACTTCCGCATGGTCATGAAGACCCTTAAGCGTCTGTCGCGCTTGTATCCGCAGGAGCTTACCGAGCACTTCGTTTACCTGCCTCCTGTCACTCTGGAGCAGCTGTCTGACCACGAAGGCATGCAAGCCTGGCTGGCGCTGTTTGACGCACGTCTGCGCGTTGGTGAGAAGTCGGGTCTGGTCTACAAAGCCAGCCTGCGTGAAGATCGCGAACGTAATGTCTGGTTGCCAGAGGTCGAACTGATCTCCCACGGCCTGTCCAACTACGTGACCTTCAACCGTGACTTCTTCGGCAGTAACGACTACAAGACCGTAACCGCTCTCGGCCTGCAGATCAGTACTCTGCTTGAAGAAGGTGCTTACGTTCAACGTGGTGAGCGTAAGAAGCAAGTCACCGAGTTCAAGGAAGCCTTGGCCTGGCTGATGGCAGAAAGCACCAAGCGTCACACCATCCAGCGATACAAAGGTCTGGGTGAAATGAACCCTGATCAGTTATGGGAAACCACGATGGACCCATCGGTTCGCCGGATGCTCAAGGTCACCATTGAAGACGCTATTGGTGCAGACCAGATCTTCAATACCTTGATGGGTGACGCGGTAGAACCTCGCCGTGACTTCATCGAGAGTAACGCTCTGGCGGTTTCTAACCTGGACTTCTAAAAGGTCTGTCTCGGTTAGCCAACAAAAACCCCGGTCATTGAGCCGGGGTTTTTTTAACCAACATTCCACAGCGCTGATTCCGACAGCCCACCGCGAACGTCCCACAGATGATATGTGTTCCACGTGGAACAGAATCGAGTCGAAGCTCAGGTTGGTCCAATGGTACTTTCCAAGGGCTCAGATGCTCCATCTGTAGGAGCGAACTTGTTCGCGAAGCGTTGGGTCTGCAAACCGATGAGCTCGTGTCGTCAACAGATCGACCTTCCCCTCAGCTCACCTTTTCCGATCCTCCCCCATGATCAACCATATCTGCCGACGCTCTGCTGAAGCCATTGATCACAATGTAAAGCAGCGGGCCGATCGACAGGAACAAGGCCGTTATCAAAAAATAAGGAAGGAGCGATACGGTTGAATGACCTCTAGCGTGTGCATCCCGATACATCCAGACGCAAGCAAGGAAACCGAGCAAGTAGAGGTCAACGACCACCTGTGCAGTGTCTGGACGGGAAATGAGCTCGATGCCGAAAGCGATCAGTGATTGCTCAGACAGCCACATGGTGCCCGCCGTATACAACGAGAAAACCACCAAAGTGGCCAATGCGAGGTAGGGTCTGTTCATCAGTCTTCCTTGAGCAATCAGCGATAAGCTTTCCAGCTAAGTTAGTGATATTTTCGCCACAGGATCAATGACCTCACAGGTCATGGACTCCCTCAACTCCCGCCGTTAGAGTCGATGAATGAAGCCCTTACCTTTTCTTCGATCCGTTCCCTCAGTTGATGCCGGTGAGCAGTTACGGCAATTGCGCCATCAGGCCCGATTGAGCCAACTTGATCTGGCTTTGATTTCTGGCGTGTCTCAGCGCCACCTGAGTTGCATTGAGACAGGACGTGCCAGACCCGGTCCTTCTACTTTGCATAACCTGCTGACGGCGCTCGAGGCACCCTTGGAGCATTGCAATAGAGTGTTTCTCGCGGCCGGTTATGCGCCCCGTTACGAAGCAACTCCCCTTACCTCTCCGGGTATGAAAGCGGTTCGCGAAGCTATTACTCATCTACTTCACGCCAACAACCCTGCCCCTGCGATTGTCATGGGCAGTGAGTGGGATGTGGTGGCTGCGAATGTAAGCGTCGGAGTTTTGTTTGATCTCGTAGGCCTTGATGCCGCTGCAGCCAACGGACTCAATCTGCTCGAAACGCTATTGCAGCCCGGCGGGTTAGGCGACCATTTAATCAATGTTGACGAGGTCAGGTTAGTGGCCTGGCAAAGAGCTGCAAGAGAGAGCTTGAGTAATCACAAATTGGCAGCTCTCTTGAAAAGTCTGCCTGTGCCAAGCGGATCGTTAGCGCTGACCAACGAACCACCCCCGCTGTTGTTCACCCGAATCATGGCAAAGCAGGGTGAATTGAAATTCATGTCCACGTTTACAACATTCGGTATGCCGCTAGACGTCACCATGGAGTCGTTGCGTATAGAGCACCTGATCCCTGCTGATACGAGAACCTGGAACGTCATGACCCAAGCTTACGAAAAGGTGAAAGCCGGGTTACCTGAGGGCGGCACTAAACAGTAATAGTGTTATTCATGTGCATAAAGGATTCGCATAAATTCCAGACATAAAAAAACCGACCCCAAAAGGTCGGTTCTAGACGCTCATAAAAACTTATGCACGTTTTCGGCTCTTTAATGAGCATCGGAAATAAGCAGTAAATCCAAGGCTTTGCCGCCGATTTTTACGAAAAAAACAAAAACAGTGCACAGGTTATCCACAAAACTCAGATAACCGCTTCTTCCTTGTTCGACACCGGTACGGTGATTGAGCCCAAGGCTTTCTGAGTGTCTTCGTTCCAGGTTTGAACCCGATCGTTCAGGGCTGCAATGGCGCGTGGGCCTTCGCCCTCTGCGTACATCGGTTCACCGATCACGACCTGAATAGTCCCTGGCTTTTTCGCCCAGCCCTCCTTCGGCCAGTACTTGCCAGCGTTGTGAGCAATCGGCAGGACGGGCAGGTTAGCATTCACCGCCAAGGCAGTGCCGCCCCGAGAGAACTTACCAACCTGGCCAAACGGGACCCGGGTGCCTTCCGGGAAGATCAGTACCCAGACACCGTCCTTGAGCAGCTCATCGCCCTTCTTCGCAATTTGCTTGAGTGCTGCTTTGGGGTTCTCACGATCAATTGCGATAGGACGCAGCATGGCCATCGCCCAGCCAAAGAACGGTACATACAGAAGTTCACGCTTGAGCACTTGGCTCAGTGGTGAGAAGTACTGTGAAAGGAAGAAGGTTTCCCAGGTGCTCTGGTGGTTGGAAATGATCACGCAGGGCGTCTTGGGGACATTTTCCGCACCGGTCACTTCAACCCGGATATTCAGAAATACTCGGGTCAACCAGATTGCACAGCGGCACCAGTAGACATTGATGAAGCGATAGCGAGCCTTGAAAGGCAGGAACGGGGCGATGAAGAAGCTTAACGTGCACCACAGCAGAGAGCTGGTGCCTAGCAACAGGTAGAAGAGAACGGTCCTGATTGCCTGGATGATCGACATAGTTGCTTTTACCGTGCGGGCAAGTGCCCGTTCATCAAGCGTACCGCTAGTTGTTTTGCGGAGCGCTATTGTGGATAAGTTCTGCGGCAACGGCCGCGAGATCGTCAAAAACCAACGTACTGACGGGGAGCGACCCTGTCAGTGTTTTCTCTCCTTTGCCGGTTTTAACCAAAACCGGTTGTGAGTCGACGGCCATTGCGGCCTTAAGGTCACTGCTGCTGTCGCCCACAAACCACGTTCCCGCCAGCTCCACCTGGTAGTGTCGGGCGATGGTCTGCAGCATGCCCGGCTTCGGCTTGCGGCAATCGCAACCTTCATCGGGCCCGTGTGGGCAATAGACGATCAAACCGACTTCGCCACCCTGCCCCGCCACTAGTTCACGTAAACGCGCGTGCATGGCGTCCAGGGTCGCGAGGTCGTAATAACCTCGGGCTATGCCGGACTGGTTGGTCGCGACTGCAACCGTCCAGCCGGCCTTGCTCAGCTGCGCAATGGCCTCGATCGAGCCGGGAATCGGAATCCACTCCGCCACCGACTTTATGTAAGCGTCGGAGTCGTGATTGATGACTCCATCCCGATCGAGGATCAGCAACTTCACAATGCGCCCCTTCTTCAGCCTAGCAGCGAGATGTCAGCGACACCCAGGAACAGGCCACGCAGACGTGCCAGCAGCGCATAGCGGTTGGCGCGCACGTTGGCGTCCTCGGCGTTGACCATCACGGCTTCGAAGAACGCATCAACCGGTTCACGAAGGGCTGCCAGACGTGCGAGGGTCTCGCTGTACTGACGCGCTTCTGCCATCGGCTGCACATCTTGATCCGCTTGCTTGATAGCCGAATAAAGCGAGAACTCGTTAGCGTTATCGAAGTACTTGGGCTCGACGGTCTGGGCAATGTTGCCCTCAGCCTTGCTCAACAGATTCGACACGCGCTTGTTCACCGCGGCCAGTGCTGCAGCTTCCGGCAGTTTGCGGAACGCCTGAACGGCTTGAACACGCTGATCGAAGTCCAGCGCCGAACCTGGTTGCAGGGCTCGAACCGACAGGTAAACCGCCACTTCAACGCCTTCGTCTTCGTAGCGCGCACGCAGGCGGTCGAAGATGAATTCCAGTACATGTTCCGACAGACCGGAAGCTTTGACCTTGGCACCGAACTGACCCACTGCAAACTTCACAGTCTCGATCAGATCCAGGTCCAGTTGCTTCTCGATCAGAATGCGCAGGATACCCAGCGCCGCACGACGCAATGCGTACGGGTCTTTACTGCCCGTAGGCAGCATGCCGATACCGAAGATACCGACCAGGGTGTCCAGCTTGTCAGCAATGGCCACTGCCGAACCGGTCAAGGTCGTCGGCAGGTCAGCACCTGCACCGCGGGGCATGTATTGCTCGTTCAGTGCCAGCGCTACATCGTCCGTTTCGCCGTCAGCCTTGGCGTAGTAGTAACCGGCGATACCCTGCATTTCAGGAAATTCGCCCACCATCTCGGTGGCCAGGTCGCACTTGGACAGCAGACCGGCGCGCGCAGCGCGTTGAGCATCGCCACCGATACGTGGCGCGATGAATGCAGCCAGTTTCGAAACGCGTTCAGCCTTGTCGAAAACGCTGCCCAACTGAGCCTGGAACACGACGTTCTGCAGACGCTCGTTGAAGGTTTCCAGCTTCTGCTTCTTGTCCTGCTTGAAGAAGAACTCAGCGTCAGTCAGACGTGGACGAACGACTTTCTCGTTACCCAGGACGATCTGCTGTGGGTCTTTGCTTTCGATATTCGCAACGGTGATGAAGCGTGGCAGCAACTTGCCGTCGGCATCCAGCAGACAGAAGTACTTCTGGTTGTCCTGCATGGTGGTGATCAGGGCTTCTTGCGGCACTTCCAGGAAGCGCTCTTCAAACGAGCACACTAGCGGAACCGGCCACTCGACCAGCGAAGTCACTTCGTCCAGCAAGCTTGGCGGCACGATCGCAGTGCCTTCGTGTTGGGTCGCCAGTTCGTCGACACGCTTGGTGATCAGTTGACGACGTTCGTTGAAGTCAGCCAATACATACGCTTTGCGCAGATCGCTCAGATAGCTGGCTGGCGAGGTGATGCGAACGCTTTCCGGGTGGTGGAAGCGATGGCCGCGGGATTCACGGCCAGCGGTCTGGGCCAGGATTGTGCAATCGATGACCTGATCGCCAAACAGCATGACCAGCCATTGGGTCGGACGCACGAACTCTTCCTTGCGAGCACCCCAGCGCATGCGCTTGGGAATCGGCAGGTCATTCAGGGAGTCTTCAACGATAGTCGGCAGCAGGCTCGCGGTTGGCTTGCCAGCGATGTTCTGGCTGTAACGCAGCTTGGGACCGCTCTGATCGATTTCGCTCAGATCAACGCCGCACTTCTTGGCAAAGCCCAGTGCCGCCTGAGTCGGGTTGCCTTCCGCGTCGAAAGCCGCCTGACGTGGCGGGCCGTCAAGGTTGATGCTGCGATCCGGCTGTTGCGTGGACAGGTCGGTGATCAACACGGCCAGACGACGCGGTGCGCCATAAACCTGCTTGGCGCTGTAAGTCAGCCCCGCAGACTGCAGGCCTTTTTCGATACCGGCCAGAAATGCATCGGCCAACGTGTTGAGCGCTTTCGGTGGCAGCTCTTCGGTACCCAGTTCAACCAGGAAATCTTGAGCACTCATTGTTGCGCCTCCAGCTTGGCCAGCACTTCGTCACGTAAATCAGGTGGAGCCATCGGGAAGCCCAGCTTGGCGCGAGCCATCAGATAGGCTTGAGCGACAGAACGAGCCAGGGTACGAACACGCAGGATGTACTGCTGACGAGCAGTTACCGAGATAGCGCGACGGGCGTCCAGCAGGTTGAAGGTATGGGAAGCCTTCAGAACCATCTCGTAGCTTGGCAGCGGCAGCGGCTGATCCAGTTCGATCAGGCGCTTGGCTTCGCTTTCGTAGAAATCGAACAGTTCGAACAGTTTGTCGACGTTGGCGTGTTCGAAGTTGTAAGTCGATTGCTCCACTTCGTTCTGGTGGAACACATCGCCGTAAGTCACGCGGCCGAACGGACCGTCAGCCCAGACCAGGTCATAGACCGAATCGACGTTCTGCAGGTACATGGCAAGACGTTCCAGGCCGTAAGTGATTTCACCGGTCACCGGGTAGCACTCGATGCCGCCCGCTTGCTGGAAATAAGTGAACTGCGACACTTCCATGCCGTTGAGCCAGATTTCCCAGCCCAGACCCCAGGCGCCCAGAGTCGGCGATTCCCAGTTGTCTTCAACGAAGCGCACGTCGTGGACCAGCGGGTCCAGACCGACATGCTTCAACGAGCCCAGATACAACTCCTGGAAGTTATCCGGGTTTGGCTTGAGAACTACTTGAAACTGATAGTAGTGCTGCAGGCGGTTCGGGTTCTCACCGTAACGGCCGTCAGTCGGACGGCGGCTTGGTTGTACGTAGGCTGCGTTCCAGGTTTCCGGGCCTACGGCGCGCAGAAACGTGGCAGTGTGGAAAGTGCCGGCGCCTACTTCCATATCGTAGGGCTGAAGTACCACACAACCTTGCTCGGCCCAGTATTGCTGGAGGGCGAGGATCAAGTCTTGGAAGGTACGCACGGCTGGCGTAGGCTGGCTCACGAAATTCACCTGTACTGGGGCTGCGATTTAAAGAGCGGGAGTATACCCGATTCAGCAGCACCTCCACCCTTGGAAGCCCTATGCCACGCTGCTATTGGTGCAACGAAGAGCCGATTTACATCGATTATCACGATCAGGAGTGGGGCGTGCCGTTGCGCGACGCGCAGAAGCTCTTCGAGTTGCTTTTGCTCGAAGGGTTCCAGGCCGGTCTTTCATGGATCACCGTTCTGAAAAAGCGCGCGCGTTATCGCGAGGTGATGTTTGGGTTTGATGTGCACCGGATCGCCGCCATGACCGATGCTGAAATCGAAGTCCTGATGCAGGAGCCTGGCATCATCCGTAACCGTATCAAGCTCAACGCCGCCCGGCGTAATGCGCAGGCGTGGTTGAAGCTGGACGATCCGGTTGAATTCCTCTGGTCGTTTGTTGGCGGTGAACGGAAGATCAACCATCGCAAGGACCGCAGCGAAGTCCCGGCCATCACGCCAGAGGCCGAGGCCATGAGCAAGGCGTTGAAGAAAGCAGGATTTACCTTTGTGGGGCCGACCATCTGTTATGCCTACATGCAGTCGAGCGGCATGGTCATGGACCACACCGTGGATTGTGATCGATACGCGGTTTTGGTCCGCTGACGGTTACAATGGCCGCCTTGAGTTTTGGGGAGTGATCTGTGGAAAAGTTTAAAGGTGCCCTCATGGTGGGCGCATTGCGACTGTTTGCCTTGTTGCCCTGGCGCGTTGTGCAGTGGGTCGGTGCAGGCATCGGCTGGTTGATGTGGAAACTGCCGAACCGTTCGCGTGAGGTTGCGCGCATCAACCTGGCCAAATGCTTTCCGGAAATGGACCCTGCCGAGCGCGAGCGTCTCGTCGGTCGTAGCTTGATGGACATCGGCAAGACCCTCACCGAAAGCGCCTGCGCCTGGATCTGGCCTGCTCAGAAATCTATCGATCTGGTGCGTGAAGTCGAAGGCCTCGACGTCCTCAAGGATGCCTTGGCGTCCGGTAAAGGCGTCGTTGGCATCACCAGTCACCTGGGCAACTGGGAAGTGCTCAATCACTTCTACTGCAGCCAGTGCAAGCCGATCATTTTCTACCGTCCGCCCAAACTCAAGGCGGTCGATGACCTGTTGCGCAAACAGCGGGTACAACTGGGTAACCGCGTGGCAGCGTCTACCAAGGAAGGCATTCTCAGCGTCATCAAGGAAGTGCGCAAAGGCGGCTCGGTGGGTATTCCGGCCGATCCAGAGCCAGCCGAATCAGCGGGGATCTTCGTACCGTTCTTCGCCACTACAGCCCTGACCAGCAAGTTTGTGCCTAACATGCTGGCGGGTGGCAAAGCCGTCGGCGTGTTCCTGCATGCCATGCGCCTGCCGGATGGTTCCGGTTACAAAGTGGTTCTGGAAGCTGCGCCCGAGGCGATGTACAGCACCGACACCGCGACATCGGCGGCGGCCATGAGTCAGGTGGTGGAGAAATATGTGCGGGCGTATCCAAGCCAGTACATGTGGACCATGAAGCGCTTCAAGAAGCGCCCTGCCGGAGAGGCTCGCTGGTATTGATCGGGTCATGACTTGAAATGATGAACCCTGTGGGAGCGGTGCTTGGTCTGGGCGGCATTCCGACGATAAGGCTGGACGCAATTCACTTTAGATTGCGTCCAGCCTTATCGTCGGAATGCCGCCCAGACCAAGCACCGCCCCCACAGGGATTGCATTTCAATTCAGGCATGTAGGATTCAGAAAAAGCTCAACCCCACCTGAAACAGCCGCTCCACATCGCGGATGTACTTTTTATCCACAAGGAACATGATCACGTGGTCGCCGGTTTCGATCACGGTTGCATCGTGGGCGATGAGTACTTCGTCAGCACGAATGATGGCGCCGATCGTGGTCCCCGACGGCAGCGCGATGTCTTTGATGGCCTTGCCGATGACCTTGCTGGACTTGGTATCGCCATGAGCAACCACCTCGATGGCCTCGGCTGCACCGCGACGCAGTGAGTGCACGCTGACGATATCGCCCCGTCGAACGTGGGCCAGCAAGGTGCCGATGGTTGCCAGTTGCGGGCTGACCGCGATATCGATCTCTCCGCCCTGCACCAGATCGACATACGCCGGGTTATTGATGATGGTCATCACCTTGCGCGCACCCATGCGCTTGGCCAGCAGCGACGACATGATGTTGGCTTCGTCGTCGTTGGTCAGGGCCAGGAACAGATCGGTGTTGGCGATGTTCTCTTCCAGCAGCAGATCACGGTCTGACGCGCTGCCCTGCAGCACAACCGTACTGTTCAGCGATTCCGACAGTTGTCGGCAGCGCGCTGGATTCATCTCGATGATTTTGACCTGATAGCGGCTCTCGATGGCTTCCGCCAGGCGCTCGCCGATATGCCCACCGCCCGCAATGACAATGCGTTTGTAGTTCTCGTCCAGACGGCGCATTTCGCTCATGACTGCACGAATGTCCGCTTTGGCAGCGATAAAGAACACCTCGTCGTCGGCTTCGATGACGGTGTCGCCTTGCGGCAGAATCGGCCGGTCACGACGGAAAATAGCCGCCACACGCATGTCTACATTGGGCATGTGTTCGCGTAACTGGCGCAGTTGCTGGCCGACCAGCGGCCCGCCGTAATAGGCCTTTACTGCCACCAGTTGCGCTTTGCCGCCTGCGAAGTCGATGACTTGCAGCGAGCCTGGGTATTCGATCAGACGCTTGATGTAGTTGGTGACGACCTGCTCGGGGCTGATCAGCACGTCAACGGGAATGGCATCGTTGTCGAACAGGCCTGCGCGGGTCAGATAAGCCGCTTCCCGTACACGGGCGATCTTGGTCGGCGTGTGGAACAGCGTGTAGGCGACCTGACAGGCGACCATGTTGGTTTCGTCGCTGTTGGTCACCGCCACCAGCATGTCCGCGTCGTCCGCACCTGCCTGACGCAATACGGTCGGAAACGAGCCACGACCCTGCACAGTGCGGATATCGAGGCGGTCGCCCAGATCACGCAAGCGGTCGCTATCGGTGTCGACCACAGTGATGTCGTTGGCTTCGCTGGCCAAGTGTTCAGCCAGCGTACCGCCAACCTGCCCTGCGCCGAGGATGATGATTTTCAATCAGTTGCTCCTTGAAGCGGCATAAGCAAACCTATGGAATTGCGTGAATCCTGTGGGAGCAGGCTGATGACGTGGGACCGGCTTCAGCCGGGAAAGCGGCCTGGCAGATACCACACACTCAGCGGCTGTTCCGGCCCCTTCCCGGCTAAAGCCGGTCCCACGTCGTCACATTGACTTGCGGGCAAAAATAGAATCTTCCACAAGAGATTGCATTGAATTTGAGTAGTGCGGATCAACCAGCGATCTTGATCAATTTGGCGTAATAGAACCCATCATGCCCGCCTTCCTGCGCGAGCAGTTGGCGACCGTGTGGCTGTTTCAGACCGGGCGGCTGCTGGCCGAGCTGACCGGCGATGTCCAGCTCACGTGCGCCGGAGGTGCGAGCCAGAAACGCCTCGATGACTTCGGTGTTCTCTGTGGGCAGTGTCGAGCAGGTGGCGTAAAGCAGAATGCCGCCGACTTGCAGGGTTGGCCAAAGGGCATCGAGCAACTCGCCCTGCAGCGTTGCCAAGGCCGGAATGTCATCAGCCTGACGGGTCAGCTTGATGTCGGGATGGCGACGGATCACGCCGGTTGCCGAGCACGGCGCATCAAGCAGGATGCGCTGAAATGGCTTGCCGTCCCACCATTGCGCGGTTTCCCGGGCATCGGCAGCGATCAGTTCGGCGCTCAGGCCGAGACGCTCGAGATTTTCGCGCACACGCACCAGACGCTTGGCCTCCAGATCCACCGCCACGACGCCAGCCAGCGCAGGCTGGACTTCCAGCAAGTGGCAGGTTTTACCGCCGGGGGCGCAGCAGGCGTCCAGCACCCGTTGGCCCGGCGCCAGTTCCAGCAGATCGGCAGCCAGTTGCGCAGCTTCGTCCTGCACACTGATCCAGCCCTCGGCAAAGCCTGGCAGGCTGCGCACATCGCAGGGTTCGGTCAGCAGAATACCGTCCTGACTGAACGTGCAGCCGACGGCTTCAATATCGGCTTTGGCCAACAGTTCGAGGTATTGATCGCGGCTGTTGTGCCGGCGATTGACCCGCAGAATCATCGGCGGATGCGCGTTGTTGGCGGCGCAGATGGCTTCCCATTGCTCCGGCCAGGCCGCTTTCAAGGCTTTTTGCAGCCAGCGCGGGTGGGACGTACGCACCACCGGATCATGTTCCAGCTCGGCCAACAGCGCTTCGCTTTCACGCTGGGCACGACGCAGCACGGCGTTTAGCAGCGCCTTGGCCCAAGGTTTTTTCAGTTTGTCGGCGCAACCTACCGTTTCGCCGATGGCCGCGTGGGCCGGGATGCGCGAATACAGAAGTTGATACAAACCCACCAGCAGCAACGCCTCGACGTCGGCATCGGCGGCCTTGAAAGGCTTTTGCAACAGCTTTGCCGCCAGCGCAGAAAGACGCGGTTGCCAGCGAGCTGTACCAAACGCCAGATCCTGAGTCAGGCCGCGATCACGAACTTCGACCTTATCCATCTGCGTCGGCAGCGAACTGTTGAGCGAAGCTTTGCCGCTGAGCACAGCGGCCAACGCCTTGGCGGCAGCCAGACGCGGATTCATTGCGCGGTCACCTGTTGGCCCAGCACGATGCCAGTGGCGAACTTCTCGCGACGGCTGTTGAACAGGTCAGTGAAGTTCAGTGGCTTGCCGCCGGGTAATTGCACGCGAGTCAGACGCAGCGCACCCTGGCCACACGCGACAATCAGACCGTCCTTGCTCGCGTTGAGAATGACGCCCGGCTCGCCCTGCCCTTCAGCGAGGCTGGCGGCGAGGACTTTCAGGGCTTCGCCGTTCAGCGTGCTGTGGCAGATCGGCCATGGATTGAATGCGCGAACCAGACGCTCCAGCTCTTCAGCCGGACGCGTCCAGTCAATGCGTGCTTCGTCCTTGTTGAGTTTGTGAGCGTAGGTAGCGAGGTTGTCGTCCTGGATTTCTCCGACGAGCGTGCCGTCGGCCAGACCGGCAATGGCTTGCAACACAGCAGGCGGGCCCAGTTCAGCCAGGCGATCATGCAACGAGCCGCCGGTGTCTTCAGCAGTGATGGGCGTGATGGCCTTGAGCAGCATCGGCCCGGTGTCCAGACCCAGTTCCATACGCATGACCGTGACGCCGCTTTCGGCGTCGCCTGCCTCTACGGCGCGCTGGATCGGCGCCGCACCGCGCCAGCGTGGCAGCAGCGATGCGTGGCTGTTGATGCAACCCAGACGCGGAATGTCCAGCACCACTTGCGGCAGGATCAGGCCGTAAGCAACCACGACCAGCAAATCAGGCTTGAGCGCTGCCATTTCTTCTTGAGCCGCAGCGTCGCGCAGGGTCGGCGGTTGCAGCACCGGAATATCGTGTTGCACAGCTAGCTGTTTCACCGGGCTCGGCATCAACTTTTGTCCACGACCTGCCGGGCGGTCAGGCTGGGTGTAGACCGCGATGATCTGGTGAGGGCTGTCGAGCAAGGCCTTGAGGTGTTCAGCGGCAAACTCTGGTGTGCCGGCGAAGACGATGCGCAGTGGCTCAGTCATGGGCTTCTCGTTGGGAAAGGGGAGTTTAGGCTGGCCGGATGGTTTGGCCCTTGTGGGAGCGGTGCTTGGTCTGGGCGGCATTCCGACGATAAGGCTGGACACGGTTCGCTTTAGATCGCGTCGTTAGTATCGCGGGCAAGCACCGCTCCCACAGGTTCAACCAAATCAAGCGTTCTGCTTGTGCAGTTTTTCGAGCTTTTTCTTGATGCGGTCGCGCTTGAGGTTGGACAGGTAATCGACGAACAGCTTGCCGTTCAGGTGATCGCACTCATGCTGGATACACACCGCCAGCAGGCCTTCGGCGATTTCTTCGTAAGCGTTGCCGTCGCGGTCCAGTGCCTTGATACGCACTTTTTGCGGGCGATCGACGTTTTCGTAGAAGCCCGGCACCGAGAGGCAGCCTTCCTGATACTGATCCATTTCATCGGTCAGCATTTCGATCTCGGGGTTGATGAAAACCCGAGGGTCGCTGCGGTCTTCGCTGAGGTCCATGACCACGACACGCTTGTGAACGTTGACCTGGGTTGCAGCCAGCCCGATACCTGGCGCTTCATACATGGTTTCAAACATGTCATCGACCAACTGACGAATGTCGGCGTCTACTACGGCCACCGGCTTGGCGATGGTGCGCAGGCGCGAATCGGGAAACTCGAGAATGTTTAGGATAGCCATATACGTAAGAGCTGCACTTGTAGGGTAAAGTCAAAATCGGCTGCTAGGCTTTGGACGTTCAAGCGGGGCAACCATTTTCACACCGAGCCGGATAGGACTCTATGTTCACGCGAAGCAACATGATAAAGGGATTCACTGCATGAGGAAATCACTACTCGCCCTGCTGCTGTTGGCCGTGACCGGTCTTGTGCAGGCGCAAGTGCAACTCAGGGAAGGCCATCCCCAGCGTTACACCGTCGTTGCCGGTGACACGCTTTGGGACATTTCAGGCAAGTTTCTCAGCGAGCCCTGGAAATGGCAGGAAATCTGGCGTGCCAACCCGCAGGTCCATGACCCTGATCTGATCTATCCCGGCGATACCTTGACGCTGAGTTATGTAGACGGTCAGCCCCGCGTCACCCTCAATCGCGGCGCCTCACGCGGCACCGTCAAGCTGTCACCACAGGTGCGCAGTACGCCGATGATTGAAGCGGTGCCGAGTATTCCTCTGGGCGCGATCAATGCCTTTCTGCTCAGCAACCGCATTGTGGACGCTCCCGAGCAATTCGAACGAGCACCGTACATCGTGGCTGGCAACGCCGAGCGAGTGCTGAGCGGGATTGGCGACCGGATCTATGCCCGTGGTGCTCTGGACCCTGCGCATTCGGTCTATGGCATCTTCCGCCAAGGCAAAACCTACACCGATCCGGTCACTCAGGAAGTATTGGGGATTAACGCCGACGAGATCGGCGGTGGCGAAATTGTCGCGTCCGAAGGTGATATCTCCACGCTGATGCTGCAACGCTCGAATCAGGAAGTGCGTCTGGGCGACCGACTGTTCGCCAGCGAGGAGCGGGCAATCAACTCCAGCTTCCTGCCAAGCGAGCCGGGTAATCAGATCAACGGCTTGATCATCGATGTTCCACGTGGCGTGAATCAGATCGGCGTCATGGATGTCGTCACGGTGGATCGCGGCAAGCGTGACGGTCTGATCGAAGGCAATGTGCTTGCGATCTACAAGACGGGTGAGACTGTCCGTGATCGCATCACCGGTGAACAAGTCAAAATTCCTGACGAACGCGCCGGCCTGCTGATGATTTTCCGCACCTACGAAAAACTCAGCTACGGCCTGGTCCTGAACGCTAACCGTTCCCTGGCGGTGATGGACAAGGTCAAGAACCCTTAACGTCATGTTGCAGAATTAATACAGATTCTTGTCACGGTTTCACCAGTTATCAAATTGTTGTTAACAGAGTTATCCACAGGATTGGCCACCAATTTTGGTGCGCTGCAGATCAAGGAAGATCTTATGCCGCTGTTTGAAAAAGCTGCCCCTTCGCCTGCCGAACAGGAGGCGCGCCTGCGTTTGCATCGCTTGCCGGAGGTGGGGCCAAAGCGATTCTTCAAGTTGATCAATGCGTTCGGTAGCGCCTCTGCTGCGCTCAGCGCACCGGCCAGCGCGTGGCGTTCTCTGGGGTTGCCAACAGCGTGCGCCGAGGCGCGACGCGATCCGGATGTGCGCGATGGCGCCAGTGCTGCATTGGTCTGGTTAGAGCGTCCGGACCAGCATTTACTGATGTGGGACGATCCGCACTATCCGGCTTTGCTAGCGGAAATCCCCGATCCACCTCCTCTTCTGTTTGTCGCAGGTAACGCTTCGATTCTCGACCGGCCGCAGTTGGGGATGGTCGGCAGCCGCCGCGCTTCACGTCCGGGACTGGATACCGCGGCAGCCTTTTCCAAAAGTCTTGCAGGGGCCGGATTTGTCATCACCAGTGGTCTGGCGTTGGGGATCGATGGTGCTGCGCACCAGGCCGCTCTGGACGTCGGCGGCTCTACAATCGGCGTCTTGGGCACCGGCATTGAAAAACTTTATCCACAGCGCCACCGAGCGCTCGCAGCGCGGATGATTGCCGAAGGAAGTGCAGTGGTTTCAGAGTTCCCGTTGGATGCGGGGCCCACGGCCAGCAACTTCCCGCGGCGCAACAGAATCATCAGTGGTTTGTCCCTGGGCGTGCTGGTGGTCGAGGCCAGTGTTGCCAGCGGTTCACTGATCACCGCCCGGCTGGCTGCCGAACAGGGGCGCGAGGTGTATGCCATACCGGGTTCGATTCATCACCCCGGTGCGCGTGGTTGCCATCAACTGATTCGCGATGGCGCGGTGTTGGTCGAGACGGTGCACCACATTCTCGACGCATTGCGGGGCTGGCAGGTGGTGGTGCCAACCGAAGTCGTGCAGACCGCTGAAGTCGCTATCGACCATCCCCTGCTGGCGTTACTGCATGCAGCGCCCCATACCAGTGAAGCTTTGGCGCACTCTACCGGCTGGGCCTTGCCGAAGGTGCTCGCTGCGCTGACGGAACTGGAGCTGGACGGACGCATTGCCTGTGAAGCAGGACGATGGTTTGCGCGCGCAGCCTGAGGTTAAACTGCCGACAATGTTTTAGCGGAGAGTGAAAATGGTCAGCAGTTGGCGAGTGCAACAAGCCGCCCGAAATATTCGCGCCGGTGCGGTCATTGCCTATCCAACCGAAGCGGTGTGGGGGCTGGGTTGTGATCCTTGGGATGAAGAAGCGGTTTACCGCCTGCTGGCGATCAAATCGCGGCCCGTGGAAAAAGGGCTGATTCTGATCGCTGACAACATTCGTCAGTTCGATTTCCTGTTCGAGGATTTCCCGGAGTTGTGGATTGATCGCATGGCCAGCACCTGGCCGGGTCCCAACACGTGGCTCGTGCCGCACCAGAACCTCCTGCCTCAGTGGATTACCGGTATTCACGAGACGGTTGCGCTGAGGGTTAGCGATCACCCAACGGTGCGAGAACTGTGTGCATTGGTCGGGCCGCTGATTTCTACCTCGGCCAACCCGGCAGGCCGCCCGGCTGCGCGCTCACGTCTGAGGGTCGAGCAGTATTTCCGCGGGCAGATCGATGGCGTGCTCGGCGGCAGCCTGGGAGGCCGCCGTAATCCGAGCGTGATTCGCGATATTGCTACGGCAGAGGTTGTTCGAGCGGGGTAACGATAGAGATGCTCCTGTAGGAGATTCCAGGTTTGCCACGCAACCTGACGTGGGACCGGCTTTAGCCGGGAAAGCGGTATTTCTGACGTCCCATTTCTGGGGATTGTCCCGGCCTCTTCCCGGCTAAAGCCGGTCCCACGTCATGTCACAGACGCTGCATTTCAAATCAAGGAATCAAGATACTCGAGCCAGTGGTGCGGCGGCCTGACAATTCGATCTGCGCTTTGCCTGCATCCTTGAGTGCGAATTGCTGGATGTTATCCACCTTGATCTTGCCGCTGGCGAGCATGTCGAACAGTTCGTCGGCCATGCTTTGCAGGGTCTGTGGCGTGTTGGCGTAGCTACCCAGGGTTGGGCGCGTGACGTACAACGAGCCTTTACTGGCCAGAATCCCCAGGTTCACGCCTGCAACAGGTCCGGATGCATTACCGAAGCTGACCAACAGGCCGCGCGGTGCAACGCAGTCCAGAGAAGTCGTCCAGGTGTCCTGACCAACACCGTCATAAACCACCGGGCATTTCTGGCCGTCAGTCAGTTCCAGCACGCGTTTGGCCACATCTTCCTTGCTGTAGTCGATCACTTCCCAAGCACCCAGTGCTTTGGCGTGAGCGGCTTTCTCAGCGGAGCTGACAGTACCGATCAGCTTTGCGCCCAGCGCCTTGGCCCATTGGCAGGCCAGAGAGCCTACGCCACCGGCTGCGGCGTGGAACAGGATCGTTTCACCCGATTTGACGACGTAGGTCTGACGCAGCAGATATTCCACGGTCAGGCCCTTGAGCATGATGGCGGCGGCTTGTTCGAAGCTGATCGCTTCCGGCAGATGCACCAGATTGGCTTCCGGCAAAGTATGCAGCTCGCTGTAGCTGCCCAGTGGGCCGGTGCCGTACGCGACACGGTCGCCGACTTTGAAGCGACTGACTTCGCTGCCCACTGCGTCGACGATGCCCGCGCCTTCGTTACCCAGCCCGGACGGAAAGGACGGTACCGGATACAGGCCGCTGCGGAAGTAGGTCTCAATGAAGTTCAGGCCGATGGCCTTATTGCGCACACGTACCTGTTGCGGGCCAGGCTGGGCCGGTTCGAAGTCCACATACTCAAGAACTTCCGGGCCGCCGGTCGTGCTGAACTGGATACGCTTTGCCATTTGTTCTCTCCATGATCAATCGAAACAGGAATGTGAAAGGGCTCTATCGGACTCCTTCGTTTGCGCTTCGTCAACTGCGGTCGATTGGCCACGGGTGTTATGCTACGCGCCAATTTCGCTGTGGCCCTTGAAGTCCGGGTGCCCAGCCGTTTGAAGTCAGTTAAAGAGGTCGCCATGTCTTCTAGCCGCACTGAGGCCGTCAAAGCCTATCTGCTCGATCTGCAAGACCGGATCTGTACTGCTATGGAACAGGAAGACGGTGATGCCCGTTTTGTCGAAGACGCCTGGACTCGCCCCGCAGGTGGCGGTGGTCGTACGCGTGTTGTCGAGAATGGCGCAGTGATCGAGAAAGGCGGCGTCAACTTCTCTCATGTCTTCGGCACCAGCCTGCCACCCTCCGCCAGCGCCCACCGGCCTGAACTGGCCGGACGTGGTTTCGAGGCGCTGGGCGTGTCGCTGGTGATCCACCCGCACAACCCTCATGTGCCGACGTCCCATGCCAACGTACGCTTCTTCATTGCCGAAAAAGAAGGCGAGGAAGCCGTCTGGTGGTTCGGCGGCGGTTTCGATCTGACGCCTTATTATGGTGTCGAAGAAGACTGCGTGCATTGGCACCGCGTTGCCGAACAGGCGTGTGCGCCGTTTGGTGCTGACGTCTATCCACGCTACAAGGCGTGGTGCGACAGCTACTTCCACCTCAAGCATCGCAACGAGCCACGCGGCGTCGGCGGCTTGTTCTTCGATGATTTGAACCAGTGGGATTTCGACACCAGCTTTGCCTTTATGCGCGCGATTGGCGATGCCTTTATCAACGCCTATCTGCCCATCGTGCGTCGTCGCAAAGCAGACGCTTATACCGCGCAGCAACGCGAGTTTCAGGAATTCCGTCGCGGGCGTTATGTGGAATTCAACCTCGTCTACGACCGTGGCACGCTGTTCGGCCTGCAATCCGGCGGGCGTACTGAGTCGATCCTCATGTCGCTGCCACCGCAAGTGCGTTGGGGCTACGACTGGAAAGCCGTGCCAGGTAGTGAAGAGGCGCGCCTGACCGAGTATTTCCTGCAGGATCGGGATTGGTTGGCGTTGGGTTGACGATTATTTAGCGGTGAGCGAGTTCTCGGTAGGAGCCAACTTGTTGGCGAGGCGTTGTGTCAGGTACACCGCCTCGCGAACAAGTTCGCTCCTACCGAGGCCGAGTCTGAAATTAAACAGGAAACCCAATGGACCACTACGCCGTCTTCGGCAACCCCATCGGCCACAGCAAGTCACCGCTGATTCATGGCCTGTTCGCCGAACAAACCGGTCAACCGCTGGATTACCGCACGGCGCTTGCGCCGCTGGATGATTTCACCGCATTCGCCAAGGCGTTCTTCAACGAAGGCCGTGGGGCCAACGTGACAGTGCCGTTCAAGGAACAGGCTTATCGCATGGCTGACAGCCTGACCGAACGCGCCCGGCGTGCAGGCGCAGTCAACACCCTGAGCAAGCTGGCTGATGGCACCTTGCTCGGTGATAACACCGATGGCGCGGGGCTGTTGCGGGATCTGACGGTTAACTGCGGCGTGAGTCTGCGTGGCAAGCGCGTGCTGTTACTCGGTGCGGGCGGCGCAGTGCGCGGTGCGCTGGAGCCACTGTTGGCCGAGCGCCCGTCGGTATTAGTGATCGCTAATCGGACGGTAGAAAAAGCCGAGCTGCTGGCTCAGCAATTTGCTGATCTGGGCCCCGTATTTGCCAGCGGTTTCGATTGGCTGGAAGAGTCCGTGGATGTCATCATCAACGCCACCTCCGCGAGCCTGACCGGAGAACTGCCGCCGATTTCGCCGAGCCTGATCGAGCCAGGTGAGACCTTCTGCTACGACATGATGTACGGCAGCGAGCCTACAGCCTTCTGCCGTTGGGCCGCCGAGCATGGCGCGGCGCAATCTGTGGATGGCCTGGGCATGCTGGTCGAGCAAGCCGCAGAGGCCTTTCTGCTATGGCGCGGCGTGCGACCGGATTCAGCGCCGGTGCTGGCCGAGTTGCGCAGGCAACTCGCGGCTTAATCCTCGAACCGGATCGGACATTTCTCCCCTTCCAGCTTGCGCAGCTCATCAATCACCTGCGGCCGGGCCCGACGCAACGTCAGGGTCCGGCCTTGATCACGCAGGCGTCGGGCTTCCTGATGAAGCATCTCGACGCCGGAGTAATCGATGAAGTTAATGTGCTGCGCCTCAATGACCACGTGTTTGCCTTCTGTGCGCTGCAGTCTTGTCTGCAAATAGTGGCTGGCACCAAAAAAGATTGATCCGCCAACGCGCATGATGTCTTCGTCACCGTCGCGCCATTGCTGCACGACCGGCTGTGAAGTGCGCTTGAGGTAGAAGAACAGCGACGCCAGCACACCCGCGTAAATGGCGGTTTGCAGTTCGAGCAGTAATGTCGCGACGCAGGTCAGCGCCATGACCAGAAACTCGGAGCGACTGACCCGGTACAACGCACGAATACCGCGCCGGTCCACCAGCCCCCAACAAATCAGCAGAATCGAAGCCGCCATGGCCGGTATGGGAATGTGCGCGATCAACGATGCCCCGGCGACGGCAAACAGCGCGACCCACAAGGCGGAAAATATCCCGGCCAGGGGTGAATTGGCGCCCGCTTCGAAGCTCAATGCCGAGCGAGTAAACGAACCTGCTGACAGAAAGCCCGAGAACAGGCTGCCTCCCATATTTGAAAGACCTTGAGCGCGGACTTCCTGGTTGGCGTCGATCAGTTGCTGAGAGCGGGTGGACAGCGAGCGTGAAATCGACAGGCTGTTGACCAGCCCGAGCATGCCCACCGCCACGGCGGATGGCAGCAGTTTGAGGATCAGTTCCGGATCCAGCGGCAGCGGGCTCAACGGTGGCAGATGCCCGACAAATGCAGAAACCACGCGAACATGGCCAAACATCGCAGGCCATAGCCAGACCAGCAGACTGGAGGCGATCAGTGTGATTAACAGTGTGGGCCAGCGCGGTACCAGCAGCTTGAGGACCATGCCGAGCACCAGCGTCAGCAAACCCAGTATGAGTGACGGCGTGTCCAGCTCGCCTCGATGCTCTAGCACCGCAATCAGGCTTTTCAGGGCGGTGGTCTGACTGGGTAAATCGATGCCGATCAGGTTGGGCATTTGCCCCAGAGCAATGACCACGGCAGCACCCAGGGTGAAACCGAGCACCACCGAATGGGAGACGAAGTTCACCAGCGCGCCGAAGCGCACCATGCCAAGCAATAACTGGAACAGGCCGGCAATGAACGTCAGCAGCAGAATCAGGGTGATGTAATCCTGACTGGCCGGGACCGCCAGCGGGCTGATGCTGGCGTAGAGCACGACTGAAATCGCCGCCGTCGGCCCGCAGATCAGGTGCCATGACGAGCCCCACAAACAGGCGATCATGACCGGCACTATCGCCGCGTATAAACCGTACTCGGCAGGCAATCCGGCGATCAGGGCGTAAGCAATGGACTGTGGCAAGGCCAGAATCGCCCCGCTCAACCCCACCAACGCATCACGACCCACGGTGGCGCGAGTCTGGCGGGGAAGCCAGGCAAGAAACGGCAGGAATTTATGGCGGTTGAGCCAACCCATGAAACGCTCTTTGAAGGATTGCGGAGGGGTTAGGGTACAACAGTTGATGGAGCCGTCCTCTGTGGGAGCGGTGCTTGCCCGCGATAAGGCTTGACGCGATCTAAAATGAACCGCGTCCAGCCTTATCGCGGGCAAGCACCGCTCCCACAGGTAATGCGCAGACTTTGGGAGGTATTAGAGCTTCGCCTTCACCGCCGCCAGTGCATCTTTGTCATCAATGGTTTTCACGCCATCCAGCCATTTATCCAGCACGGCCGGGTTGGCTTTGATCCAGGCTTTGGCCGCGGCAGCATTGGTGACTTTATTGTTGGTCACGTCGGCCATGATGCTGTTTTCCATCTCCTGAGTGAACGTCAGGTTGGTCAACAGCTTGCCTACGTTCGGGCAGGCCTCGGCGTAACCTTTGCGCGTCAGGGTGTGCACGGTGCCAGTGTCGCCGAAGTATTTCTCGCCGCCTTTGAGGTAATGCAGGCCTTTGATCTGGACGTTCATCGGGTGCGGCGTCCAGCCGAGGAACACCACGAACTGGTCTTTTTTCATCCGGCGATTCACCTCAGCCAGCATCGCTTGCTCGCTGGATTCGACGAGCTTCCAGCTGCCTAGATCAAATTCGTTCTTCTTGATGATTTCCTGAATCGACAGGTTGGCGGGCGCGCCGGAGCCAATGCCATAAACCTTCTTCTCGAACTTGTCGGCGAATTTATTCAGGTCGGCAAAGTTATGCACACCCGCGTCCCAGACGTAATCCGGTACGGCCAGGGTGAATTCGGTGCCGTCCAGATTCTTCGCCAGTTGGGTGACATCCCCGGTCGCGACAAACTTGTCATAGAAACCCTGTTGCGCAGGCATCCAGTTGCCCAGGAAGACGTCCAGCTTGCCATCCTTGAGACCGCCGTAAGCAATCGGCACCGCCAGGGTATCGACCTTGGCTTTGTAGCCCATCCCGTCCAGCAGGAAGCCGGCAATGGCGTTGGTTGCAGCAATGTCGCTCCAGCCTGGGTCGGCCAGTTTCACTGTGCTGCAACTTTGCTCGGCAGCCTGTACCGCAAGGCTGCTTAACGCCAGGACCCCAATCACGAGTGTTTTGGATAACGTCTTCATTAACTTCCCCTAGTTTTTTGATTTTTTGGCAGGGTCAAGGTTGTGGATAACGTGCCTTGCGCTCCAGATCGTCCAGATCAATGTGGTTGCGCATGTACTGCTGACTGGCGTCTACCAGCGGCTGGTGATCCCAACTCTTCAGCTTGCCGAGTGCCAGCGATTCGGCGACAAAGCGCCGTCTGCGCTGGCTGGCGAGCACCTGGTGGTGTATCGCCGGTATATCCCATTTGGCCCGTGCTTCAGCCAGGAATTCATTGAACAGTTGCTGGTGAGTGTCCGACTGGCTCAGCTCTTCCAGTTCCTGTGGATCGTTATGGACATCGAACAGCAGGCATGGGTCCTGCTCCGAATAAATGAATTTGTACGCGCCACGCCGAATCATCATCAACGGGCTGTTGGTACCTTCGGCCATGTATTCGCCAAACACTTCATCGTGGCCGCCCTCGCCCAGCAAATGCGGCATCAGTGACTGACCGTCCAGTGGCAAGCCATCCACCAGCTCGCCTTCAGCCATCGCGACAAATGTCGGCAACAGATCGGCGGTGGAAACCGCGGCGCCAACGCGTCCGGCCTTGTACTGGCCTGGCGCGTAAACCAGCAGCGGTACCCGAGCTGCCATTTCAAACCAGTGCATTTTGTACCAGAGACCCCGTTCGCCCAGCATATCCCCATGATCGCCTGAGAACACAATGATGGTGTCGTCCGCCAGACCGATCTCTTCCAGGGTCTGCATCAGCTTGCCGACGTTGCTGTCGATGTAGCTGCAGGCGCCGAAATAAGCGCGGCGTGCGTCGCGGATTTTCTCCTCGGGCAACGGCTTGTCCCACAGATCATAGACTTTCATTAACCGCTGGGAGTGCGGATCCTGATCAGCCTGGTCGGGCTGATGCTGCGGCATCGGAATTTCTTCGTCGCTGTACAGATCCCAGAACGGTTTGGGAATGGTGTACGGGTCGTGCGGGTGAGTCATGGAGACCGTCAGGCAGAACGGTTGATCGCCGTCGTTACGCACGTGATCGAATAAGTATTGCTGGGCTTTGAAGACCACTTCCTCATCGAAGTCCAACTGATTGGTGCGCACGCATGGACCGGCCTGCAGCACCGACGCCATGTTGTGATACCAGGTCGGACGCACATCCGGCGCGTCCCAATTGACGGCCCAACCATAGTCGGCGGGATAGATATCACTGGTCAGGCGTTCTTCGTAACCGTGCAACTGGTCGGGCCCGCAAAAGTGCATCTTGCCGGACAGTGCAGTCTTGTAACCCAGACGGCGCAGGTAATGGGCGTAGGTCGGAATATCGGCGGGGAATTCAGCGGCGTTGTCGTAAGCGCCGATCTTGCTGGGCAACTGACCGCTGACCAGCGTGAATCGTGACGGCGCACACAGCGGGCTGTTGCAGTAAGCAGCATCGAACACCACGCCTTCAGCAGCGAGGCGACTCAGATTAGGCATCTTGATAGGAGACGAAGCGTAGAACGGCAACATCGGCGCGGCCATTTGATCGGCCATGATGAAAAGAATATTTTTGCGCTTCATGTATTCGCGGCATCCCATAGTGAATATTTATGCGAAAGTGCTGCGATTGAGGATGGGACCCATGGGATTTATGGTAAAGCCCATGCAAGGCAATGCCTAGGATAAGTGCAGCTTATGTTTGAATCGCTTGGTGAAATGTCGCTGGATCTGCTGCGGGCGTTCGAGGCCGCTGCGCGCCTGCGCAGTTTTACAGCAGCGGCTGTCGAGCTGGGCACCACTCAGCCCGCCGTGAGCCAGCAGATCAAACGCCTTGAAGAACAACTGGCCACCCGCTTGTTTGATCGGATCTACCGTGGCATCGAGCTGACGGATGCGGGCGACATTCTTTTCAGCCACGTGCAGACCGGCTTGCAGTCGATGGACACAGGCTTGATCGCGATCACCCATCAGCATCAACACGAAGTGCTGCAGGTCGCCACCGACTTTGCTTTCGCGGCTTACTGGCTGATGCCTCGTCTGCATCGTTTTCACGAAGCTCATCCGGACGTGGACGTCAGCCTCGTCACCAGTGAGCGCAGCCACAGCATGCTGCGCGCCGATATCGACGTCGCCGTGCTGTTTGGCGACGGGCGTTTCAAACAAGGCGAGAGCCGCTGGTTGTTCAGTGAAGAAGTATTCCCGGTGTGCAGCCCGCAGTTACTGGCCGGGCGTGAGCCGCCGTTGCCCACTGATGTACTGCGAGAGTTTCCGCTGCTGCATTTACGTGGCGAAGGCAGCGCCAACTGGTTCGACTGGGGCGGCGTGTTCCGCGCCTTGAACATCCCCCAGGCCCCTGCTCCCGGGCAATTGCGGTTCGACAACTACACCTTGCTCATCCAGGCCGCGATAGCGGGCCAGGGCGTCGCCATCGGCTGGCGTCATCTGGTGGACGCCCTGCTTGATCAAGGATTGTTGTGTCGCCCTATCGACGGGACAGCGGTCTCCGCTTATGGCTATTACGTAGTACTGCCACAACGCAAACGGCGGGTGCAGATTGTTCAGCAGTTTGTGGATTGGCTGGAAAGTGAGCAGGCGCAGAGCGGGACTTCGTTGACAGGCAGGCCGTTGCCGTCGATTGCTGTTTAGCAGAGTTGTCTCTTGTGCGACTCGATAGTTCGTCCATGTTTTAGCTATATATTTTTTGTGGTCCGAACTTTCCTACGTTACTTTAGGACTTGACCTGTATTTACTTTTTGGCCCGCGTCGAGTTACTTGTGTTCCAAGGTTTTCAGATCTTGTATCTGAATTTTCTGGCTAAGGTAATTATATATGGCACACATAAAAGTAAAGTTGTTTATGTTGAGTGCATACGTTGTCCTTATCACCGCTATGCGCTGGACTTGGTACAGGGTGAAGATACGGGCTTGGTATTGGGTGTATAACCTAATAAGGGTAATCCTGATTTATTATATTTTAATTGGCTTGATTGGAATGCGAATGGGTTTTTTCGCTTAATTATATTTGTGAGATAAGAGATGGCTGAAAAATTAAACCCTAACGATATAAAAACACTAGAAATACTCCTTCAGTATGATTCTGCATCTAGTATGTATGCTTTTCTACAGATCAAAGGGTACAAATATGCAACATTAGCTGAGAGTGTCGTGACGGGAGGATCTGTATCAGGCAACGCCTCTATGAATTTCTTGCGGCTGACCGCGCGTGACGCTGGCAAGACGATTAACGAGTCGCGGATCTACAACGCAATGGCGCGGCAGTATCTCAGTACATTGTCCGCTCAGCTGGCGAGTCAAGGCTATGTTGATCGTGATATCAATCATCAGGAGGCATGGGCGTTTCACAACAAAGTGTTCTCTGCTGCTGGGCTCGGTCCAGATGCCTGGACTTTGAATTCGGTTTTTAAAGTCATGCCATCCGAATCGACGAGAGAAGCTTATTGGAACGAGGTACTTGCTAATACGGGTAATCCTATGGGCGAGGTACAGATGGCATTCCGTACAGAAACTTTTATGGGAACAGCATCTGTCATCGGATCGCCTGAAATGAAAGCCATTGCCGACGGGTGGCGGGCTCGGGTCGACACGTTGTCTACCTACAAGGCGGCTGCATCTGGATTTGGTGGCGCTGTGCAAAAACGCGTTGATGCTTTTTTCAATAATCTATCGCAAGAGGTCTTCGGTATTCCGTCGTCTGAGCTTCCAGTTATTGATCTTGGCGCGTTGCCGCCCCCTACTCCAACGCCAAGCCCAGCAGTGACTACCACGCCTACCCCGCCGGCTAGTCTGCCCCCTGCTCCTGTTGTTCCAAAGCCACCAGCCAAACCGCGTCAACGACCACGAGGTAAACGCAGACCGCAACACGGTCCTACCACGGGCCGTGGACATCCTGATAGTGGACATCATGGTGGCGGTTCAGGTGGCGGTGGCGGCGGCGGCGGTGGAGTTCTTACTATCAGAAACTGATAGCTCGCCCGTCACGGCTATTCCGTCACAAGCATTTTTGCATTCTGCTTGGAAATCGATTCTGGTCTGTGGATAACTCACTTAGCGAGTCAGAATAGCCCCGATAAACAGTATCCAGCCAACCGCAGGGAGCACATATGCCAGAGATTCAGGGCTATCACGCGCATGTCTATTTCGACGCTGACACCATCGAGCAGGCTCGGGCTTTGTGTGAGGCGGCGGTCGAGAAGTTTGGTTTGGCGATGGGCAGGGTTCACGAGCGGCCGGTCGGCCCGCATACCGACTGGAGTTGTCAGTTGGCGTTTGATCATCAGCAGTTTGCCGATGTCATGCTATGGCTGGCGCTGAGTCGCAATGGTCTGGTGGTGTTCACTCACCCGTTGACCGGTAATGAACTGGCGGATCACACCGAGCATGCTATCTGGATGGGGGCGGTAAGGCCTTTGAATCTGGGGATGTTCAGGCGCTAATGCGAAATAAATCGGAACCTGTGGCTCTGACACCGCGCTGTCGTGCAGTAGACATTGGATCTGGAGTGAGCTTGCTCGCGATGGCGTCAGTTCAGGCGATCAATTCGCCGGCCAAGAGACCCAATCGCGAGCAAGCTCACTCCTACAGGTACAGGTTTTTGTTAATTCAAAACACCATCCAGAATCGCGTAAACAATCCCGGTGCCCACGGCGATCAGCACTACGTCGGTGCCCATACGACGCCATTCGTAGCCATCGTAATGAGGCAGGTGTTGCAGCGAGCGCGAGTCCAGGCGTTTGCCGTAGCCGGGTGGCAGCGGACGACCTTTGACCACATGAATGTTCGGCGGCAGCGGCTGACCACGGCCGATCACGTCGCGGTGCTGCTGGATGGTATTGCGCACGCTATCAAAATTTTCCGGTGGACGATTGCCGCCGCGGTTGTCCTGATGGGCTTGCTGTTGCGGACGGTTGTCCTTGCCTGGGCCCGGGTTTTGACCCTGTCTGCCCTGCTCATGACCACCTTTGCTCTGCGGACCTGGACCTTGTTGCTGACCTTGACGGTTATCGTCAGGGCCGCCGCGCTGATCTTGCGGTGCTGCTTGCAACAGCGGACTGGCGCTGATCATCAAGATACCCAGCCCGGCAATCAAACGGTTCGGCAATTTCATGTGTTGCTCCTGAAAAATTCAATGCAGCAAAAAGGGGTTCAAGGCATGAACCCTGAACCCCTTTGCCTGACTACTTAGTACAGGCGTTTGCGCTTTGATTCCTCTGTATCAGGAACTTTACCTTCAGCTCACACGAGCTTTACGTACGCCTTCGGCCAAGGCCGCACACAGGCTCAATACGTCATCGACGCCCTGCTCTGGCGACGCAGCATTGGCGATCTTGTCCACCAGTGCCGAACCCACGACTACGCCGTCGGCGAGGCGAGCGATGGCCGCAGCCTGCTCCGGAGTGCGAATGCCAAAACCGACACAGATCGGCAGACTGGTATGACGATGCAAACGCTCGATTGCGCCTTCAACGTGCTCCATCGTCGCCGAACCCGCACCAGTCACGCCCGCCACCGACACGTAGTAGACGAAGCCGGAACTGCGCTCAAGAACACGCGGCAGACGCGCATCGTCAGTGGTTGGCGTGGTCAGGCGGATGAAATCGATGCCGGAAGCCTGGGCAGGCGTCGCCAGTTCGGCGTCATGCTCGGGTGGCAAGTCGACGATGATCAGACCGTCAACACCCGCTTCGCTGGCAGCGGCGACGAATTTTTCCACGCCATAACGATGGATCGGGTTGTAGTAACCCATCAGCACGATCGGCGTGGTTTGATCGTCGACGCGGAATTCGCTGACCATTTGCAGGGTTTTCAGCAACGTCTGACCGGCGTCCAGAGCACGCAAGGTCGCGAGTTGAATCGCCACCCCGTCAGCCATCGGGTCGGTGAACGGCATGCCCAGTTCGATGACATCGGCACCGGCTGCAGGCAAACCCTTGAGCACTTTCAGCGACGTGTCATAACCCGGATCGCCTGCGGTGACAAAGGTCACCAATGCCGCACGGCCTTCGGTTTTCAGCTGGGCGAAACGTTGTTCGAGGCGGCTCATACCAGCTTCTCCTGATTCTGTTCGGCAGCGGCCATGTGGTTCATGACGGTTTGCATGTCTTTGTCACCGCGACCCGACAGGCACACCACCATCAAGTGGTCGTCGCGCAGGTTGGTGGCGCGCTTCATGGCTTCGGCCAGGGCGTGAGCAGTTTCCAGGGCCGGGATGATGCCTTCCAGCAGGCAGCAATGGTGGAAGGCCTCGAGCGCTTCTTCGTCGGTGATGCTGACGTATTCGACGCGCTTCACTTCGTGCAGGTAAGCGTGCTCCGGGCCGATGCCTGGGTAGTCCAGACCGGCAGAGATCGAATGCGCGTCAGTGATCTGGCCGTCGTTGTCCTGCAGCAAGTAAGTGCGGTTGCCGTGCAGTACGCCTGGCACACCACCGTTGAGGCTGGCGGCGTGCTTGTCGGTATCAACACCGTGACCACCGGCTTCGACGCCGATGATGTCCACGCTGCTGTCATCCAGGAACGGGTGGAACAGGCCCATGGCGTTGGAGCCGCCCCCGACGCAAGCGATCAGGCTGTCTGGCAGACGGCCTTCCTTCTCCTGCATCTGGACCTTGGTTTCCTTGCCGATGATCGACTGGAAATCACGAACCATCGCCGGGTACGGGTGTGGACCTGCCACGGTGCCGATCAGGTAGAAGGTGTCGTCAACGTTGGTTACCCAGTCACGCAATGCTTCGTTCATCGCGTCTTTCAGGGTGCCGGTGCCGGAGGTGACAGGGACGATTTCAGCGCCCAGCAACTTCATGCGGAATACGTTGGCTTGCTGACGCTCGATGTCGGTGGCGCCCATGTAGATCACACATGGCAGGCCAAAGCGTGCAGCGACAGTAGCCGTTGCCACGCCGTGCATGCCTGCGCCGGTTTCGGCGATCAGACGCTTTTTGCCCATGCGCTGGGCCAGCAGGACCTGGCCGATACAGTTATTGATCTTGTGCGCGCCTGTGTGATTCAACTCTTCGCGCTTGAAGTAGATTTTGGCGCCGCCGCAGAACTCGGTCAGACGCTCAGCGAAATACAGAGGGTTTGGACGACCAATGTAATCACGCTGGAAATAGGCGAGTTGCTCGACGAATTCCGGGTCGGCTTTGGCAGCTTCGTACTCGCGATTCAGGTCAAGCACCAGTGGCATCAGGGTTTCGGCAACGTAGCGGCCGCCGAATGAACCGAACAAGCCGTTGGCGTCTGGGCCGCTGCTGAAGTTGGTCTGGGTCATGTGACCTCCAGGGTCGATAAGCGAATGAGTGAGCCGGATCGGCAATGAACATACTTTAACCAGCGCCAACCCATCTGAAAACCGATAAGATCTCTGCAACCTGTCAGGAAAACTCACAGATACCATGAGCCACGACCTTCCTCCGCTAAATGCATTGCGAGCCTTTGAGGCCACTGCACGTTTGAACAGCGTCAGTCAGGCGGCCGAACAGCTGCACGTGACTCACGGTGCAGTAAGCCGGCAACTTAAAGTCCTTGAAGAACACTTGGGCATCGCCCTGTTCGTCAAGGATGGACGTGGCCTTAAACTCACAGATTCAGGCATTCGCCTACGAGATGCCAGCGGCGACGCGTTCGACCGCCTGCGCGCCGTGTGTGCCGAGCTCAGCCAGGGCAATGCGGATGCCCCGTTTGTGCTGGGCTGTTCTGGAAGCTTGCTGGCACGCTGGTTTATTCCGCGTCTGGGGCGGCTGAATGCGGACTTGCCGGATCTGCGCCTGCACTTGTCAGCGGGTGAAGGTGACCTGGATCCGCGTCGTCCCGGACTGGACGCGCTACTGGTGTTCGCCGAGCCGCCGTGGCCGACGGACATGCAGGTCTTCGAGCTGGCGAGTGAGCGAATCGGTCCGGTGTTAAGCCCGCACTTCGTCCGTTACGCACAATTGCGGCAGGCACCGGTAGAAGACTTACTCGACGAAACCCTTCTGCAAACCACGTCGCGGCCGCAAGCCTGGCCCAGTTGGGCACAACAAAACGGCATCGACCCGAAAGCGCTGCAATATGGGCAGGGTTTTGAGCATTTGTATTATTTGCTGGAAGCGGCCGTGGCTGGCCTGGGAGTTGCGATTGCACCTGAGCCGCTGGTGGCGGATGACCTGCGGGCTGGTCGCCTGGTTGCGCCATGGGGTTTCAGCGAAACCCCGGCGCAACTGGCGTTGTGGGTTCCCAAACGTGCCGCTGATGGGCGCGCTCAATCATTAGCCAACTGGTTAAAAAATGAGCTGAAACGTTCGGGAAGGCCCTGAGCGTCTAATCAGTTGCCGCGTTTGAACAGCAGGTAGGCAGCCAGCAGGCCAACCGCGCCCACTGCAACACCGGCAGTAGTCCAAGGGTGCTCTTGCGCGTAGTCGCGGGTAGCAACGCTGGTTTCGCGGGTTTTGACTTTCACGTCTTCATACACATCGCTCAGCAGGCTGCGCGAGTGGCTCAGCGCGCTTTCAGCGTTGGCTTTCAAATTCTTGAGGGTCTTGCGCGATTCGTCCGACGCGTCGGATTTCAAGCCTTCAAGTGCTTTCAACAGACTTTCGATTTCCGCTTCCATGCTTTGAAGCGAGGCTTTACGAAGTGAAGTGCTAGCCATGATGTTTCTCCTGCGATGGTGAGTGGCATGTGTTGTTTCCGACTACGGGCTTTTCAGAAAGTGCGTTTGTGTTTTCGCAAAATGCTGAACTTTTATGCCGCTTTTCCCCACAGAGGTAGGGAGCGTGCCCACTGCTGCGCTCGTAATGACCCTTAGGAGAACTGCCATGACTGATCATCACACCTACAAGAAGGTCGAGCTGGTTGGCTCGTCTACCACCACCATCGAAGACGCGATCAACAACGCGTTGGCCGAGGCGAGCAAGAGCATCAATCATCTGGAATGGTTCGAAGTGACTGAGACTCGCGGTCATATTGAAGATGGCAAGGTTGCGCACTTCCAGGTCACCCTGAAAGTAGGCTTTCGGATTGCCAACAGCTGATCATCGCTGAACTTTCGCACTGGCTGATTGCCATATCCTCCGCTACACAGATAGAGCCCGCTGTTGCGAACAATCGTCGGCGTGGTTAATTCTTTCAGGTCGTTTGCCATGTAGATGACCTGATTTGGCCTGACGAAGGAGTTTGACCAATGAAGAAGTTTCTATTGGCGGTAGGTTTGCTGAGCATCGCCGGTACCACCCTGGCGGCTGGCAAACCGTGCGAAGAGTTGAAAGCGGAAATTGACGCAAAGCTTCAGGCTAAAGGCGCTTCGTCCTACACGCTTGAAGTCGTCGACAAAGGCAGCGTGACCGACAAGAAAGTTGTCGGCAGCTGTGAAGGCGGCGCCAAGGAAATCGTGTATCAGCGCGGCTGATCTGATTGCGGACACAAAAAAACCGACTCGTTGAAGTCGGTTTTTTTGTGGTCGGAATTCAGCAAATTCGTAGGACCGGCTTCAGCCGGGAGAGGGCCAGTACATGCGCTGTAAATTCTTCGTTAGAAACAATGCCCTCCCGGCTAAAGTCGGTCCTACGAGTTTAAAGCGGCTTCAGCCAGGATTTCATACGAACGCAAGCGATCCTCATGCTCATACATGTCGCAGGTGAAGATCAGTTCATCAGCGTCGGTCTGCTCCAGCAACACGTCCAGCCGGGCCCGAATTTTTTCCTTGCTGCCAACCATCGCGAGGCCGAGGAAGTCGCTTACCGCTTCACGCTCATGAGGCAACCACAACCCTTCCATGCTCTTCACGGGCGGCTTTTGCATCAAAGTCTGGCCGCGCATCAGCGATAGAATCCGCTGATACAGCGACGTCGCCAGATACTCTGCATGCTCGTCCGTATCGGCAGCTACCAGCGGCACACCGAGCATGACGTAGGGCTTGTCGAGCACTGCGGAAGGTTCGAAGTGATTGCGATAAACCCGAATGGCTTCGTGCATGTAGCGCGGCGCGAAGTGTGACGCAAATGCATAAGGCAGACCGCGTTGCCCGGCCAGTTGCGCACTGAACAGGCTTGAACCCAGTAACCAGATCGGCACATTGGTGCCAGTGCCCGGGACGGCGATGACTCGCTGATCGGGTGTGCGTGGGCCAAGGTAGGCCATCAGCTCAGTCACATCTTCAGGGAAGTCATCGGCGCTGCCAGAGCGCTCCCGGCGCAGTGCGCGAGCGGTCATTTGATCGGAACCCGGCGCTCGGCCCAGACCCAGATCGATACGCCCCGGATACAGGCTTGCCAGCGTGCCGAACTGTTCAGCGATCACCAGTGGCGCGTGGTTGGGGAGCATGATGCCACCGGCACCGACGCGAATGGTCGATGTGCCGCCCGCCAGATAGCCCAGCAGGACCGAAGTCGCCGAACTGGCGATGCCATCCATATTGTGGTGTTCGGCCACCCAGAAGCGGTTGTAGCCCAATTTTTCGACGTGTTGCGCCAGGTCAAGAGAGTTGCGCAGCGACTGAGCAGGACCTGAGTCGTGGCGTACCGGCACCAGATCGAGCGTGGAAATCTTCACATCAGCTAAACGTTTCATAGGTCGTCAACGATCCTCGAAAGTGTTTTTGCAGGCTTGGCGCATGACCCGTCTGATGGAGAAAACGCTGATGACCGAAACCCGCGGTTGTTAAAGAGGATAAGGGCATATGCCTCAGATTCAATCCCTAAAGTAGAAAAATGCTACTTTATTTTCGGATCCTTCCCGCAGTTGAACTTTCCAGACCGAGCTATCCTCAGAAACCTTAACCCCGTGCGAAACCGCACTTATCCATGAGGAGACACCATGAGCATTGTCAAAAAAGCATCGGCCCATTGGGAAGGCGACCTGAAGACTGGCATCGGCAGCATTTCCACTGAAACCGGCGTATTGCGTGAAGCGCCATACGGCTTCAAGGCTCGTTTCGAAGGCGGCAAAGGCACCAACCCTGAAGAATTGATCGGCGCAGCGCATGCTGGCTGCTTCTCCATGGCGCTGTCGATGATCCTGGGTGGCGAGAACCTCACCGCTGAAAGCATCGACACGACTGCAGACGTCACGCTCGACCAGGTTGATGGCGGCTTCGCGATCACCGCAGTTCACTTGACGCTGAAGGCCAAAGTGCCGGGCGCGACTCAAGAGCAGTTCGAAAAACTGACCACTGCGGCCAAAGAAGGCTGCCCGGTGTCGAAAGTCCTGAATGCAAAAATCACTCTGGACGCTACGCTGCTTAGCTGATCGGACCAGGATAGATGATTGACCTGTAGGAGCTGCCGAAGGCTGCGATAGCGGTGTCTCAGGACGATCGCTACCGCAGCCTTCGGCAGCGCCTACAGTGTCAGGCTAAGGTCAGTTCGTTTAACCTTCCACATCCAGCATCCAGTGCCGACGTATCTTGCGACGATGCCAAGCCGAGTTGTACTGCATGCTTTCCCGTGACTGCGCGATCAACTGGCAGCCATCCTCCTCAGCATTACTAAGCTCAAATCCCCGGCTTGCTCCAATGGCGTGTTTGTCAGAGCCGTAGAACGCGATTACACGTACTTCCAGGCTGGAAAACTTCCACTCTTGCGCTGGTTTTTGGCCCTGCATGGGAATCGCGTGCAGCAGCGCCAAACGTTGGATGAGAGAAGCGAAGGAACCGATATGGGTGAAATCGCCGGTGCCCAATGGCCCCTGACGAGTTGCGTTGTGCAGGATCAGGTCCTGTTCGATTTCGCCTTTGCTTTCTTCGCGTATATCAGTGACATCGCAGCACAGTTCGCCCTGGTTGGTGTTGAGCACCAGCACGATCTGATTGATGAAGATGGGCTCTGCGCTCATGTTGCTGATCAGGCACAGGGAGCCGATGCCTTTACCTGCGCCCCGATTGATAATGATCCGCGGTCGACGCTGGCGGCGGTAATTGTTCAACAGCAGTTGTGCGTAGAGCACCCAGACAATCAGCGTACCGATGCTGATCAGGACCGTCAGGGCGTCCTTGTACTGGATGACCCATTGGATGAAAGGTGCGTTCATACATCACTCAGTCAGTTAATCGTCAGGATGTGATGGGTCACTCACAAAGAAGTTCGACCCGACTGACGAGTGCCGAACTTGCTGAGACCGGGTAATGTCTATGGAAAGGAGCGGCGCAGGCGCGAGAATCATTCTGGCGCGTGCTGCTCTAGTGGTATCGAGGAGTCGAGCATGAAACGTTTTGCATTAGCCGTATTGGGTCTGTCGCTGGCCACCAGCGCCCTCGCCGCGCCTAAAGATTGTGAAGAGTTGAAAGCCGAGATCGAGGCCAAGATTCAGGCCAACAACGTCAGTTCCTACACTCTGGAAATCGTCACCAATGACGAGGCCCAAGACCAGAACATGGTAGTGGGCACCTGCGATAACGGCACACGTAAAATCATTTACCAGAAGAACGATCGCTGATCGTCAGATACAGGTGACGTGGTCCTGCTCTGCCAGAACGTTACGCTTGGCATCCAGCAGTTCGGCGGTCACATCGTTGGCCAGTGAGCGGACTTCGATCATGTAGCGCTGCCCGGCGGCGAAGTTCGCGTAGCGCAGTTCGACATAGCAGGTCAGCTCGGTGTACTCGTCGCCCATGGCTGTGAAGCCACCGTAGTGGATTTCATAGTCATAGCGAACCTGAAGCCGGTGGCTGCCCGGCGATATCTGGAAGTAGCGCCCGTCGTAGGTAGTCTCGCCATCTACCTTGTCAGCCATGACCAGCTTGCCGGTCATGGTCCGCATATCGACCCAGGCTTGAGCAGGGTCAACAGCTGGCATGGGGCCTGCGCAGCCAGCCAGAATGGTCAGGGCTAAGAGCATCAGTAAAGGGCGCATGGTCGGCTCGGCTTCAATGGATCTCGATAGTAGTTGCGAAATGCCTTCGCTGTCCGGCATAACGCGCCATGTGTGCAACTTTAAAGGCTGTCCATGCCGAGTCTCAACGTTTTACGCCCAGGAGCCGGTTGGCTATTATTGGCGGTCTTGCTGCTCAGTGGTTGTTCCAGTCTTGATTACTACGACCAGTTAGTCAGCGGCCAGTTGCAGTTGCTGCGGGCTCGTGAGCCCGTCGAAGATGTGATCGCTGATCAGAGCCGCGATCCGAAACTTCGCCAGCGCCTGGCTTTGTCCCAGCAAGCCCGCGACTTTGCCAGCAACCAGTTGCACCTTCCAGAAAATAAAAGCTACCGGCTCTATGCTGATCTCGGACGTCCCTACGTGGTCTGGAATGTGTTCGCCACGGACGAATTCTCTCTTGAACCGATCACCCATTGCTTCCCCATCGCCGGGTGCGTGGCCTATCGCGGGTATTACAGTATCGGCGGTGCCAGAGGCGCTGCGGCGTTACAGCGCCAAGAGGGAAAGGACGTTTATGTCGGCGGCGTGGAAGCCTACTCCACTCTGGGCTGGTTCAATGACCCAATCCTCAGCTCCATGCTGGGTTGGGGCGATGAACGTCTGGCGACGTTGATCTTTCATGAGCTGGCGCACCAGCGTTACTACGTGAAGGACGATACCGAATTCAATGAATCCTACGCGCGTTTCGTCGAACAGGAAGGCACGTTGCAGTGGCGCGCTGCGCGGGGTCTTGCGCCTGAGCATGAAGTCCAGTCAAAACGGCGAGACGACCTTACCCGATTGATACTGGCTACCCGCGAGCGGCTGAAGCAGCTTTACCGCCAACCCCTGAGCGCTGAACTGATGCGCCAGCGCAAGGCGGCGGAGTTCGACAGGCTGCGCAGCGAGTACCGGCTATTGCGTGATCAGCAATGGTCGGGTGACAAGCGTTATGACGCCTGGATCAACGCGCCAATGAACAACGCCAGGTTGCTGCCCTTCGGGCTTTACGATCAGTGGGTGCCAGCCTTTGAAGTGCTGTTCAAAAAGGTGAACGGAGACTGGCAGGCGTTTTATGCGCAAGTGGAGCGTCTGGGCGCATTGCCGATTGCGCAGCGCCGGGCTGAGTTGCAGAGGTTGGCGGGTGGGTCCGAATGAGGTATTTGGCAGCATTGAACCTGTAGGAGCTCACCGAGGTTACGAGGCCAGCGATAGCGGCGTGTCAGACATACCGCCATCGCTGCCTCGCATTGCTCGTGAGCTCCTACAGGAAATGATAGATGCGTTTTTTACTTCAACCCCGACATCTTCTGAATGGCGCTCTTGAGCTCTTCATCAGTGCAGTCGCCGCAGGTGCCTTTGGCGGGCATGGCGTTAAGCCCTGTGATCGCCTTGGCCAGCAGGCCATCCAGGCCGCCCTGTTGATCGGCGCGCTCTTTCCAGGCGGCGGTATCACCGATTTTTGGTGCGTTCAGCAAGCCGATGCTGTGGCAGGCAGTACAGTGCTTGGCGATGATGTCGTCGGGGTTTTTGGCAGCATCACCGCCCGCGGATGCGACCACTCCCATTCCTGCGCATTCCTTGCCCTGAATGCAGACCTGGCCGACTGGCTCCAACCGTTTGGCAATCTCTTCATTGGTCGCTGCCTGAGCGTTGAATGCCCAAAAAGTCAGTGCTGCGGCAATGGCCAGAATCTTGTTGATCAGGTTCACGCTTCCACCCTCATGGAGACTATTCACGCACGCCTGCCACGGTTTAGCAGGCGGCGAGAGTATATCTCCTGCCCTGACCGTCCGAAACAACCCTGCAATCAGAAAGGTTATTGCGCTGTAGTTCTACGCTGAGAGGGTTGCGCTGCAGCCCTTGATTATCGGGCCTTTGGCTTAGAAGTTGGCCGGAGTGGCTGCGCTGATTAGTCGCGCCGGCACGTCAAACGGGTTACGAAAGCGGTGCGGCTTGGTGCTCTCGAAGTAATAGCTGTCGCCCTCTTCGAGAATGTAGGTGTCGAGCCCCACGACCAGCTCCAGACGACCTTCAACCAGGATGCCTGTCTCCTCTCCCTCGTGAACCAGCATCTCGATACCGGTATCGGCACCGGGCGGATAGACCTCGTTGAGGAATGCGATTGCGCGGCTCGGATGCGCCTTGCCCACCAGCTTCATGGTCACCGCGCCATCGGAGATATCAATCAGCTCGCTGGCCTTGTAAACCACTTGGGTCGGGTTCTGCTGCTCAAGTTCTTCAGAGAAGAACTCCACCATGGACATGGGAATCCCGCCGAGCACTTTCCGGAGTGAACTGATCGATGGGCTGACGCTGTTTTTCTCGATCATGGAAATGGTGCTGTTGGTCACGCCTGCTCGTTTGGCAAGTTCGCGTTGGGACAGACCCTTGAGTTTACGAATGGATTGCAGTCGTTCACCGACGTCCAATGCGGCAGTCCTCCTAGAGATAGGTCAGGCAAGGTCGAGTTGAGCGCCATCATGGCAATAGCGTTCAGTATTTACAACACTTGGACCGGCAATGGAATATCCAGGGAACTGGCTGGCAAGCGCCGCGCTGTCGAGCGGCTAACCATTACCCCTGTAGGAGCGCACGAGCACCGCGAGGCCGCGATGGCGGAGTATCAGGCAGCCCGCTATCGCTGCCTCGCGGTGCTCGTGAGCTCCTACAGAAAAAAGCAGCTCGATTCAGAGAGTTATCTTACGTTTGATAAACCCTTGGCACCCGGCGCAGATTGCAAAAGATTCGATACGGAATGGTGCCTGCGCGAGTTGCCAGGTCGCTGGCGAGGACATGTTTGCCCCACAGCTCGACCCGGCTGCCCAGGCCCGCATTCGGCAAGTGGCTGAGGTCGACACACAGCATGTCCATCGACACACGGCCCAGAAGCTGGCTCGGCTGGCCGTCGATCAACACCGGGGTACCGGTGGGCGCTTCTCGAGGATAACCGTCGGCATAACCCATGGCGACTACGCCAACGCGGCTGGCACGCTCGGTGATGAACGTTGCGCCGTAGCCGACCGCTTCGCCCGCAGGCAAATCGCGGACGCAGATGATTTTCGATTCCAGGGTCATGACCGGTTGCAGCTGATCAGCCACGGTTTGCGGCCGATCGAATGGCGTGGCGCCGTAGAGCATGATGCCCGGTCGTACCCAATCACTGGGAACATCCGGCCAGCCCATCACTGCGGGGGAATTGCGCAGACTGATTTCGGCGTTCATGCCCTGGCGGGCGCCTTCGAATACCGCGACTTGCTCGGCGCTGGACGGGCAGTCCAGTTCGTCGGCGCGGGCGAAGTGGCTCATGAGGACGATTTTCGCCACTTTGCCGCTGGACTGAAGGCGTTGGTAAGCCGCTTGAAAATCCTGGGGATGCAAACCAACGCGATGCATGCCTGAGTCGAGCTTGAGCCAGACAGTCAGCGGTTTGTGCAGGCGGGCCTGTTCAATGGCTTCCAGTTGCCACAGCGAATGCACCACGCACCAGAAATCGTGCTCGACGATCAGGTCCAGCTCATCAGCTTCGAAGAAGCCTTCCAGCAGCAGAACCGGTGCACGAATACCGGCAGCGCGTAATTCCAGCGCCTCTTCAATGCAGGCCACCGCGAAACCATTGGCATCGGCTTCAAGCGCCTGAGCGACTTGCACAGCGCCATGGCCATAGGCGTCGGCCTTGATCACCGCCAGTGCTTTCGCGCCGGAGGTTTCCCGAGCGAGGCGGTAGTTATGACGCAGGGCTTGAAGATCGATAATCGCGCGAGCTGGACGCATGGTGGGATTCTGATGGCAAAGGAATAGAACTGTAGGAGCTGCCGAAGGCTGCGAAGGGTCTTGGTCGCTGAGGTGACTTCAAGAATGTTCGCAGCCTTCGGCAGCTCCTACAGGGGATACGTTGTTAAGGAAGTGCTGCCACAACCGACAGCTCAACCAGTATTTCCGGTTCGCACAGCTTTGCTTCGACAGTTGCACGTGCGGGCGCGACGCCTTTTGGCAGCCATTTATCCCAGACGCTGTTCATTCCGGCAAAGTGGGCGTCGATGTCTTTCAGGTAAATCGTCACTGACAGGATGCGACTTTTGTCAGTACCGGCCAGATCCAGCAAGCGCTCGATGCTGTTGAGGGTCTCGCGGGTTTGTTGTTCGATCCCGGCGGCCATGTCGTCACCGACCTGGCCTGCAAGGTACACGGTGCCGTTATGGACGACGACCTGGCTCATGCGCTCATTGGTGAGCTGGCGCTGGATGGACATTTTTTGCGATCTCCCTGGTGCTGCCGTAACGAGAAATATCAAGGCCTTCGGCGCTGATCTGAGGTTTCTGGCGAGCAATCAGGTCCGCCAGCAAACGACCCGAACCGCAGGCCATGGTCCAGCCCAATGTACCGTGGCCGGTATTGAGGAACAGGTTACGGTACGGCGTAGCACCGACAATCGGTGTGCCGTCCGGCGTCGTGGGGCGCAGACCGGTCCAGAAACTGGCCTGGCTCAAGTCACCGCCGCGAGGATAAAGATCGTTGACGATCATCTCCAGTGTTTCACGTCGACGCGGGTTCAGCGACAGGTCAAAACCGGCAATCTCTGCCATCCCGCCGACCCGGATACGGTTATCAAAGCGGGTAATCGCCACCTTGAAAGTCTCATCGAGAATGGTCGATGTCGGGGCCATCGCCGGATCGGTGATCGGCACCGTCAGCGAATACCCCTTGAGCGGATACACCGGAGCCTTGATTCCCAGTGGCTTGAGTAACTGCGGCGAGTAGCTGCCGAGTGCCAGGACGTAACGGTCGGCTGTCTCCAGCTTGCCGTCGATCCACACGCCATTGATGCGGTCGCCAGCGAAATCAATGCGCTCGATGGACTGGTTGTAGCGGAACTCAACGCCCAACTGCACAGCCATCTCGGCCAGGCGAGTGGTAAACATCTGGCAATCGCCGGTCTGGTCGTTGGGCAGACGCAGAGCACCCGCGAGAATATTGGTCACACCCGCCAAAGCCGGTTCAACCCGGGCAATATCGTCGCGGTTCAAAAGCTCGAATGGCACGCCGGACTGTTCAAGAACAGAGATGTCTTTGGCGGCGTTATCCAGTTGCTCCTGAGTGCGGAACAGCTGAGTTGTACCCAGTGTGCGGCCTTCGTAAGCGATGCCGGTTTCAGCACGCAATTCGTCCAGACAATCGCGGCTGTATTCGGACAGGCGAACCATGCGTTCTTTGTTTACGGCATAGCGGTTGGCCGTGCAGTTGCGCAACATTTGCGCCATCCACAGGTATTGGTCGATATCGGCAGTGGCTTTGATCGCCAGCGGTGCATGGCGCTGAAGCAGCCATTTGATCGCTTTGAGGGGCACGCCGGGCGCTGCCCAAGGCGATGCATAACCCGGCGAAACCTGCCCCGCATTGGCAAAGCTGGTTTCCATGGCTACTGCTGGCTGGCGATCCACGACCGTAACCTGCATGCCTGCCCGTGCCAGATAATAAGCACTCGTCGTGCCGATCACACCACTACCAAGGACCAGAACGCGCATGTTGATTTACCTCATCGCGGATATCCGCTGACGTTTTGAAGTTTTAAGCAAGGATGTGAGCAGTATATGCAGCCAAGGGCAGTGCTTTTCACTGTATAAGTGCCTATATTTGGCGGGATTTCCCGGCAAAGAAGCCTTTGGTAGAGGGGGTTTTACCCATGCGTACCCAAACCCAGTCAAAACGTGAACTGGACAAGATCGACCGCAACATCCTGCGCATCCTTCAGGCCGACGGCCGAATCTCCTTCACCGAGCTGGGCGAGCGTGTCGGTTTGTCGACTACGCCCTGCACAGAGCGGGTCCGTCGGCTGGAGCGCGAAGGCATCATCATGGGTTACAACGCCCGCCTCAATCCGCAAAGTCTCAAGGCTAGCCTATTGGTGTTCGTCGAGATCAGCCTGGACTACAAGTCTGGCGACACCTTCGAAGAATTCCGCCGCGCCGTGCTGAAACTGCCCCATGTGCTGGAGTGCCACCTGGTCTCGGGCGACTTCGATTACCTGGTCAAAGCGCGCATTTCGGAAATGGCCTCGTACCGCAAATTGCTGGGCGATATCCTGCTCAAACTGCCCCACGTGCGGGAGTCCAAGAGCTATATCGTGATGGAAGAGGTGAAAGAGAGCCTGAATCTGCCGATTGCGGATTGAGTCGGGTATCTGTGGATTTCTTGTCGGTGATTCTATGTTTGCCCGCAATCTGACGTGGGACCGGCTTTAGCCGGGAGGAGGCCAGTACATTCAACAAATATAGGGAGTCTGTAATACTGCTTTCCCGGCTAAAGCCGGTCCCACGTCATCAGTACAGTTTGAGTCTCGTCCAGCGTCTAGACCAACACCTGCCGCGTCGACGCCATGTACTCATGAATCTGCTTTTCGACCCGCGGATGAATCATCTCCACCGGTCTGCGACCATTGGGGCAAGGTAAGGTGGGCGTGGTGCCGAACAGGCGGCAGATCAGTGGGCGTTCGTCATACACCGTGCAGCCATTGGGGCCAAGGTGCACACAATTGAGTTCGTCCATGGCCGCATCCTGCTCGGCTGTCGTCTTGCGCGGCAGACGGGACATTTCTTCTGGCGAGGTCGTCACCGGACCACAGCAGTCGTGACAGCCTGGGACGCATTCGAAAGAAGGAATCTGCTGACGTAACGCACGAATTTTCTGACTGTTGCAGCTCATTGAAACTTACCCGCTGTGAATGGGCGTGATTTTGCCTCAGTCCGGCTGTTCAAGACAGCACCGTCTGGATCGCGCCTTGCCCGTCGCCGAACCTGCGGCTTATCCTCGGGAATGTTTTTCAGACGCCAGCAACGGGATCCCGCCATGAACGCCCGCGTTCAACCATCGACCGCCAACGACCAGCACACCGCCTCTTATTACGCCGCCAGCAGCCATCCACGCCCGGATTATCCGTCGCTGCAAGGTCAGGTTCAGGCGGACGTCTGTGTGGTAGGCGGCGGCTTTTCCGGCCTGAATACCGCTATTGAGCTGGCCGAGCGTGGCTTGAGCGTGGTGCTGCTGGAAGCGCGAAAAATTGGCTGGGGCGCCAGCGGGCGTAATGGCGGGCAGTTGATTCGCGGCGTTGGCCACGGTCTGGAGCAGTTCACGGGCCTGGTCGGTGCTGAGGGCGTTCGGCAGTTGAGGCTTATGGGCATTGAGGCGGTCGAAATCGTGCGCCAGCGTGTTGAGCGCTATGGCATCAATTGCGATCTGACCTGGGGTTATTGCGACCTGGCCAACAAGCCTCGGGATCTAGTCGGGCTGGCCGAAGATGCTGATGAGTTGCGCGATTTGGGTTATCGCCATTCGTTAAAACTGCTGCAGGCCAGCGAGATGCGCAGCGTAGTCGGTTCTGACCGCTATGTGGGTGGTCTTATCGATATGGGGTCTGGGCATTTGCACCCGCTGAACCTTGCCTTGGGCGAAGCCGCTGTGGCGCAGTCGTTGGGCGTGCAAGTGTTCGAGCACTCGGCGGTGAGCCGCATCGAATATGGTCCGCAGGTCAAAGTGCATACCCCTCAAGGCACTGTTTTGGCCAATACGCTGGTGCTGGGCTGCAACGCTTACCTGAATGATCTCAACCCGCAGCTCAGCGGCAAGGTTCTACCCGCAGGCAGCTACATCATCGCGACCGAGCCGTTGAGTGAAGAGTTGGCCACGCAGTTGCTGCCACAAAACATGGCCGTGTGTGATCAGCGCGTGACGGTGGACTACTTCCGGCTCTCGGCGGATCGACGCTTATTGTTTGGTGGGGCCTGTCACTACTCGGGTCGTGACCCTCAGGACATCGCGGCCTATATGCAGCCCAAGATGCTCAAGGTGTTCCCACAGTTGGCTGGCGTAAAGATCGATTATCAGTGGGGCGGCATGATCGGCATCGGTGCCAACCGCTTGCCGCAGATCGGCCGATTGAAGGACCAGCCCAATGTGTTCTACGCCCAGGCCTATTCCGGACACGGCCTTAACGCGACTCATCTGGCTGGCAAACTGCTTGGTGAAGCCATTGCCGGGCAACACAGCAATGGCTTCGAGCTGTTCGCCAAAGTCCCGCACATTACCTTCCCGGGCGGCAAGCATTTGCGTTCGCCGCTGCTGGCGCTGGGGATGCTTTGGCATCGGTTGAAGGAATTGCGTTAAGCCTGACGTTGATTGATGGACGACTTCGGTCCAACAAGGGAATGCGGTTTCCTGTGGGAGCTAGGCTTGCCCGCGATAAGGCTGGACGCGATCTAAAGTGAACCGCGTCCAGCCTTATCGCGGGCAAGCACCGCTCCCACAGGACCGCGATCGATCGTTGTGCTCGCGGCGAGCATCACTCCCGCCAGAACGGCTTCAATCCTTCGCGCATCGCCTGACCGGAGCTAAGGCCAATATCGCGCAGTTGTTCTTCTGTCAGACTCAACAGCGCCCGGCGTGACATCCAGCGATGGCGATACAGCGCCCAGCGGCCTAGCTTTGGTGCGTTGGCTGTCTTGGTGACAACTGCTCGCCCGCTGCTCAGTTCCTGGCTGTAAAGCGCCAACCGCACATCACTTAACCCGTTCATGTTCCCAACCCTCGTTACGTTGTGGTGTAGGTACATGATGAATCGGCGTGACAAACCATTACAGATTCAAATAAATCTATTTATATGCATACAGGCGTTTTCATATGGGCGCTGAATGCTGTATTTTTCTCCCATCTGTATGGTTAGCCCATTGAAAAAATCGAGAGTATGCTCATGACGCTCTACGTCAACCTCGCCGAATTGCTCGGTACGCGTATCGAAAACGGGTTTTATCGGCCTGGCGACAGGCTGCCTTCGGTGCGCGCTTTGAGTGTTGAACACGGCGTCAGCCTGAGTACGGTGCAGCAGGCGTATCGTGTGCTGGAAGACAGCGGCCTTGCCCTGCCCAAACCCAAGTCCGGGTATTTTGTGCCGGTCAGCCGCGCTGTTCCGGCGCTGCCGGTCATTGGCCGTCCTGCGCAGCGTCCGGTGGATATCTCCCAGTGGGATCAGGTGCTCGACCTGATGCGGGTCAAGGCGTTGCCTAATCTCGTGCAATTGGGGCGCGGTATGCCCGATGTCAGCAGCCCGACACTGCGGCCGTTGATGCGCGCCCTTGGGCGGATCAGCCGTGATGAGCAGATGCCTGGTCTGTATTACGACAGCATCCAGGGCAACCAGACACTTCGCGAGCAAGTTGCCCGACTGTTACTGGATTCGGGCTGCAACCTGACCGCCAACGATTTGCTGATCACCACTGGCTGCCACGAGGCGCTTTCGGCCAGCGTCCGTGCTATTTGCGATCCGGGAGATATCGTCGCCGTCGACTCGCCAAGCTTTTTCGGCGCGATGCAGACGCTGAAAGGTCTAGGCATGAAAGCGCTGGAAATTCCTACTGACCCCGTGACCGGTATCAGCCTTGAAGCACTGGAGCTGGCGCTAGAGCAATGGCCGATCAAGGTCATACAGCTGACGCCCAACTGCAACAACCCGCTGGGTTACGTCATGCCGGAAAACCGCAAGCGCGCCTTGCTGACGCTGGCTCAACGGTTTGATGTGGCGATCATCGAAGACGATGTGTATGGCGATCTTGCCTTCAGTTATCCGCGGCCGCGCACGATCAAATCCTTCGACGAAGACGGTCGGGTTCTGCTGTGCAGCTCTTTCTCCAAGACGCTTGCGCCAGGGTTGCGCATTGGTTGGGTTGCGCCGGGCCGCTATCTGGAACGCGTGCTGCACATGAAGTACATCGGCACCGGTTCCACAGCGCCTCAGCCGCAACTGGCGATTGCCGAGTTTCTCGAGGGCGGACATTACGAGCCGCACCTGCGGCGCATGCGCAGTCAGTATCAGCGTGGTCGCGAACAGATGATCGACTGGGTGATGCGTTACTTTCCGGCGGGTACGCGGGTCAGTCGCCCACAAGGTGGTTTCATGTTGTGGGTCGAGCTTGCCGAGGATTTCGATACTCTGCGTCTGAATCGTGCGCTGTTGACCAAGGGCGTACAGATTGCCGTGGGCAGTATTTTTTCTGCCTCTGGCAAATACCGTAATTGCCTGCGAATGAATTTCGCTGCCAAGCCGTCTCCAGAGGTCGAGAACGCGGTGCGCACGGTCGGGAGTACGATTAAAGAGTTAATTGAAACAATTTAAATGGGTTTATGTACGGCTGTATTCAGGGTGGGCAAGCCTTCCACTTTAAAGTTGCTCAAAAGGAAGGCTCGGGTCCGATTTATGACGGCCAGTGTTTACTCTCTCCAGAACGGCTTGAGTCCTTCCTCGCGAGCATATTGTGGATCGATCCCTGCATCTCTTAGTTGTGCCATCGTTAATTTCAGAAGTTGTTCACTATTGGTCCAGCGCCGTAGGTACAAGGCCAGCAGGCCCTCACCGGTTTTTTGTGGCATCGTTACCGCGTGCTTGTATTCTGCGTTCAACTCTTGGCTTTTCAGTGTTAAACGCACATCGCTAATACCGCTCATTCCCGACTTCCTGTCGAATTAATTGGGCCGCGATAATGTTGGTTTTTTATTCGATTTTAAACACTCAGAGGGTGTTGGGTTTTTTCAAGATGTTATGCCGTTCAACAAAGCTTACAGTCCAATGATGGCTCAAGCCCCTATTTGAGCGGTTCCATGCCTATGGACGGCTCTTTGTAGGCCAATACAAGAGAGTCGGTGCTTACATTCTGTGCGACTTTATCTAAAAGCTGCGGTCATACACGCCATGTCGTAACGCGGTTGGGGTAGTGAATTTGAAGAACACATGGGCGATGCCCTTTTGCCTGTTGGCGGCGCTGTGCTTCAGTGGTTGTGCTCATATCAATGTCCCTAACGAACCGAGTCAGGCGTTGCCGCCGACGGATTCGGCGTTTGGCCGTTCTGTGCAGGCGATGGCTCAGCCTCATGAGGGTCGTTCGGGGTTTCGCCTGCTGTCCAACAGCACCGAAGCCTTCATGGCGCGTGCTGAACTGATCCGCAATGCCCGCACCAGCCTGGACTTGCAGTACTACATCGTCCATGACGGGCTAAGCACCCGCGCCTTGATTGATGAGCTGCTCAAGGCTGCTGATCGCGGCGTTCGCGTGCGCATCCTGCTGGACGATACCACTAGCGACGGACTGGATCATTCCATCGCTACCCTGGCGGCGCATCCCAACATTCAGATTCGATTGTTCAACCCCCAGAGCCTCGGGCGTGAGACCGGCGTAACCCGCAGTGTGGGGCGGCTTTTAAATCTGTCGCGGCAGCACCGGCGCATGCACAACAAACTGTGGCTGGCCGATAGCAGCGTGGCCATCGTGGGTGGGCGCAATCTGGGTGATGAATACTTCGATGCCGAAGAAAACCTGAATTTCACCGACATCGACATGCTCAGTGTCGGTCCGGTAGCCGAGCAACTCGGGCACAGTTTTGATCAGTACTGGAACAGCACCCTGAGCAAGCCCATCGCCGAGTTCATGTATTTCCTGCCGACGACTCGCGATCTGGCCAAGGCGCGCAAACGTCTGGAGGCATCGCTTGTCGAGTCTCAGCATAAACACAAGGCGCTGTACGACCGCCTGATGGCGTATCAGAAAAACCCACGTCTCAAAATCTGGTTCAACGAGCTGATCTGGGCGCACAACCAGGCTCTGTGGGATGCGCCCACCAAAGTGCTGGCCCGTGGCGAACCTGACCCGCATCTGCTGCTAACCACGCAACTGGCGCCTGAGCTGCTCAATGCGAACAAGGAACTGATACTGGTTTCCGCCTACTTCGTACCGGGTGAAGAAGGTTTGCTCTACCTGACCGGGCGTGCTGATGCCGGGGTTTCGGTCAGTTTGCTGACCAACTCGCTAGAGGCGACTGACGTGCCTGCGGTGCACGGCGGTTATGCGCCGTATCGCAAGGCGCTGCTGGAGCATGGTGTGAAACTGTTCGAAATGCGCCGCCAGCCGGGTGATCCCGGCAGTGACAGCGGCGGCAGCGGGCCTCATCTGTTCAGCAAAGGCGGTACGTTTGGCGGTGGTTCGGATTCCAGTCTGCACAGCAAGGCGATGACATTTGATCGCCGTAAAGTGTTCGTGGGCTCCTTCAACTTCGACCCGCGCTCGGTGCTGTGGAACACCGAAGTCGGCGTATTGGTGGACAGCCCGGAACTGACCGAAGCGCTGCGTGAACTGGCGTTGCAAGGCATGCAGCCGACGCTGAGTTATGAGGCGAAGCTGGAAGACGGCAAGGTGGTGTGGGTCACCGAAGACAACGGCAAAATCCACACCTTGTACAAAGAGCCCGGCGACACCTGGCGACGTTTGAATGCGTGGTTCAGCCGGGTCGTGGGCCTGGAGAAAATGCTCTAGGCCGTTGCCGCCGGTTGAACCCCGAATGCCCCGCGCCGGGATGACAGGATCACCAGGCCAAACGCACCTGCCGCCATCAACAACGGCAGCGCCTGACCGCTGACCCACTGGCTGCCCGCTCCGGCCGCCAGTGGTCCCAATAGACAACCGATTCCCCATAGCTGGGCGACTTGCGCATTGGCGCGAACCAGTGCGTCATCGCGAAAGCGTTCCCCAATGAGAATCAGCGACAGGGTGAACAAGCCGCCGGCGCTAGCCCCGAACAGCACCCACAGCGGCCAGATAAGCACGGTATCTACCAGCAGCGGCACCAGCAGACTTGAAATCATCAAGGCCACGGCACAGCTTGAAAACAGCGTGCGCCGCGAAACCTTGTCTGCCAGTGCGCCAATCGGCAATTGCAGAAGCGCGTCGCCCACGACGACGGTGCTGATCATCGCCAGGGCGATTTCCGGCGTGAAGCCCTGACGCAGGCAATAGATCGGCAGCAGCGTCAGGATCAACGCCTCAAATGCTGCGAACAGCGCCACCGCCCAGGCGATCGCGGGCATGGAACGACAAAAGGCGAACAGGTCGATGAAGGTCACGCGGCATGCATCGGCGCTTGGCGCCCCGCTTCTGCCCAGCAGCAAAAACGGCGAAATGATCAGCAGCGCCACGCCGACCCAGAAGCCTGTGTCGTGCTCGGTGCCCAGTGCGCCAAGCAGCAGCGGCCCGGCCAGTTGGCACAAGGCGTAAGTGCTGCCGTATAGCGCCACCAGGCGGCCGCGCCATTTTTCAATGACGAGTTGGTTGATCCAGCTTTCACCGAGGATGAAGACGATGGTCAGGATTACGCCCAGCATCAGGCGCAGTAGCAGCCACACTGAGTAATACGGCAGCAGTGCCAACAGGCCTACTGAAACCGCGCCAGCCCACAGGCAGCGCCGCATCAACGCGGCAGTGCCGAAGCGTGCAGCGAGGCCGCTGGCCAGGCTCGCACCGAGCAGAACGCCGATAGCGGGCATCGCAGCCATTACGCCAATGGCGAACGAGCCGTAGCCCCAGCTTTCCAGTCGCAATGACACCAGCGGCATGCTGACGCCCAACGCCAGCCCGACAGACAGCACCGACGCCAGCACCGCGAAATAAGTACCCCAACGCATTCCCACGCTCCTGTGGATCAAAAGGCCAAGACGAAACAGCCGGGCTATCCCAAGGGAGGCCCGGCTGTCTTTACGCTAAACGATTATCCGTTGGAACGAGTGGGCGGCAATCCGACTTGCCCGCGAATCTGCTGACTCGGTATGCCAGACAGATCGAGTCATCGTTCTTCGCGGGCAAGCCTCGCTCTCATCAAAAAAACCACAACTGTCTGATTTGTAATACTTTTCCGTAGGAGCTCACGAGCAGCGCGAGGCATCGATGGCGTCCTGCCTGAGACACCGCCATCGCGGCCTCGCGGTGCTCGTGCGCTCCTACAGGTTCTAGGTTTTCCGCGAGACAGCGTGTTGTCAGGGCGGTGGTTACAACTTAATCCACGTCGATTTCAGTTCGGTGTATTTGTCGAACGCATGCAGCGACTTGTCGCGGCCGTTGCCGGATTGCTTGAAGCCACCGAATGGCGCAGTCATGTCGCCGCCATCGTACTGATTAACCCATACGCTACCGGCACGCAACGCTTTGGCAGTCAGGTGGGCCTTGGACAGGTTTGCGGTCCAGACGGCAGCAGCGAGGCCGTAAGGCGTGTCGTTGGCGATCTGGATAGCGTCTTCGGCGGTATCGAACGTCAATACGGACAGAACCGGGCCGAAAATCTCTTCCTGAGCGATCTTCATGGCATTGGTCACGCCGTCGAAAATCGTCGGCTCGACGTAGGTGCCACCGGTCTCCTGCAGGATTCGCTTGCCGCCCACCACCAGTTTGGCGCCATCGGTGTGGCCTGCTTCGATGTACGACAGGACAGTGTTCATCTGCTGAGTATCCACCAGCGCACCGACCGTCGTGGCCGGGTCCAGCGGGTTACCCGGCTTCCAGCTCTTCAGCGCTTCAATAACCATGGGCAGGAATTTGTCCTTGATCGAACGCTCCACCAGCAGGCGCGAACCCGCGGTGCAGACTTCGCCCTGGTTGAACGCGATAGCGCTGGCCGCGGATTCAGCGGCAGCCTGTAAGTCAGGCGCATCAGCAAAGACAATGTTCGGGCTTTTGCCGCCTGCTTCCAGCCAGATGCGCTTCATGTTCGATTCGCCGGAGTACACCAGCAACTGCTTGGCGATTTTCGTCGAGCCGGTGAACACCGCCGTGTCGACATCCATGTGCAGGGCCAGCGCCTTGCCCACGGTGTGACCATATCCTGGCAGCACGTTGAGCACGCCAGCCGGAATGCCCGCCTCGATCGCCAACTGGGCAATGCGAATGGCAGTCAGCGGAGATTTTTCCGAAGGCTTCAGGATGACCGAGTTACCGCTGGACAGCGCCGGGCCGAGTTTCCAGCTCGCCATCAGCAGCGGGAAGTTCCACGGCACGATAGCGGCGACAACGCCCACAGGCTCGCGGGTCACCAGACCGAGCTGGTCATGAGGCGTGGCAGCCACTTCGTCATACAGCTTGTCGATGGCCTCGCCACTCCAGCTCAACGCATTCGCAGCGCCAGGGATGTCGATGCTGTACGAATCGCTGATCGGTTTACCCATGTCCAGGGTTTCCAGCAGGGCCAGCTCTTCAACGTTTTTGTTGATCAGCGCGGCAAAGCGCAACATGGCGGCCTTGCGTTTGACCGGCGCCATTCGCGACCAGACGCCGGAGTTGAATGTCTTGCGAGCGCTTTCAACGGCGCGTTGGGCGTCGGCGGCGTCACAGCTGGCGACTTTGGCCAGCAGACGGCCATCGACCGGGCTGACGCATTCGAATGTCTCACCGGAAGCGGCGTCGGAGTACTCGCCATTGATAAACGCGCGGCCCTCGATTTTCAGGTCCTTGGCGCGTTGTTCCCAGTCAGCATGGGTCAGGGTGGTCATGCGTATGTCCTCCGCTTGTATCGATTAGGGTGTGCGTGGTGGGTAGATCTGTGCAAAAAACAAACAATCTGCAATCCACCGCCACCAGGCAACGGCACTCACCACCCTAAACCAGTGACCTGGCGATTTCCAATATCTTTGACATAAAGGGCCTGAATCGGGTCGTCCTGTTCGATTTATGCAACATCGTGACGCTGGCCGTTGGCACTATTGGTGAAGCTCTTCGTCAAACCAGCAACGCATCTACCGCGAGGGTAAGAAATGACTATCGACAGCATCGTGGATTTCAGCGAAGCGGGCACCGAAGCTGAACGCTATCGTCCGGCGCCGGAAAAAATCTTCAAGGGCAACCCGGAGCAGACAATCTACAACCACTACAACAGCCCCTGCGGACAAATGAACGCGGGTGTCTGGGAGGGCGAAGTGGGTCAGTGGTCGGTCAACTACACCGAGCATGAGTATTGCGAAATCGTCCAGGGCGTTTCGGTGTTGCGCGACGACGCAGGCGGGTCGAAAACCCTGCGTGCGGGAGATCGCTTTGTGATTCCTGCTGGCTTCAAAGGCACATGGGAGGTGCTGGAGCACTGCCGCAAAATCTATGTAGTGTTTGAAGCGAAAGCCTGACTTTTCCATCAGGCACAAAAAAGCCCGCATCGCTGCGGGCTTTTTCGTAAAGAAGAAAAATCAATTACTTGATTTTGCCTTCTTTGTAGATCACGTGCTTGCGAACAACCGGATCGAATTTTTTGATTTCGATTTTGTCCGGAGTGGTGCGCTTGTTCTTGTCGGTCGTGTAGAAATGACCGGTGCCAGCACTAGAAATCAATCGGATCAATTCACGCATGATCTTCTCCCTTAAATTTTGCCGTCGCGACGGAGTTCAGCGAGCACAACAGTGATGCCACGCTTGTCGATGATACGCATGCCTTTAGCAGATACGCGCAGACGAACAAAACGTTTCTCTTCTTCAACCCAAAAGCGGTGATGCTGCAGGTTTGGCAGGAAACGACGACGGGTTTTGTTGTTTGCGTGGGAAATGTTATTCCCAGTCACCGGACCCTTACCGGTAACTTGACATACTCTCGACATGCCTCAGCCCTCTAAAACCTCATGCCCAACCCGGCATGGGTTGGCCGCTTAATCTCTCAGTCATTTGGCGCCAGGCGCCGCGTTTCTTTAAGGGTCTTACCGGCTACACCTACAGTGAAGGAACCGGGCCCCTAGAAAAGAGCGCTGCTTTATACCAGAAAGGGTTTGGTGTCACAACAGGCAAAGCACTTTACCCCAACATCAGGCAACGCGTTCAGCCCAATGGTCGGGCCATTGCGGGGGTACTGGCAAAACTACCGCCGGTCGGGTTGTAACCATTGTTCTGCGTCCAAGCATGGTCTAGGGTAACTCCCTTACCAGACTGCGCCAGCAGATGGGGCCCTTTCTGACAGGAATATAGCCATGCGTCTTGCTGCGATACCGTTTTTGTTAGCACCCCTATTGTTCCCGGCAATGGCCAGCGCCGCGACCGCCTTGAGCGTCTGCACCGAAGCCAGCCCGGAAGGCTTCGACGTGATTCAGTACAACTCGCTGACCACCACCAATGCTTCCGCCGATGTGCTGATGAACCGGCTGGTGGATTTCGACGCCCAGAGCGGCAAGCTGGTGCCGAGCCTGGCGCAAAGCTGGACAGTGTCGCCTGATGGTCTGACCTACGATTTCAAGCTGCGCAAGGGCGTGAAGTTTCACCACACTGACTATTTCACGCCGAGCCGCGAGTTGAATGCGGATGACGTGGTGTTCAGCTTCCAGCGCATGCTTGACCCGCAAAACCCTTGGCACAAAGTCGCTCAGAGCGGCTTCCCACATGCTCAATCGATGCAGTTGCCTGCGCTGATCAAGAAGATCGACGCACCCGACCCGCTCACGGTGCGCTTTACCCTTGATCACCCGGATTCCACTTTCCTGGCGACGCTGAGCATGGGGTTTGCCTCGATCTACTCGGCCGAATACACCACGCAGTTGCTCAAGGCGGGCACTCCGGAAAAGCTTAACAGCCAGCCAATCGGCACAGGACCGTTCGTGTTCGAACGCTTCCAGAAAGACGCCGTGGTGCGTTACGAAGCCAACGCGGATTATTTCGCGGGCAAGCCGGGCGTCGACAAATTGATCTACGCCATCACCCCGGACGCCAACGTGCGTTTGCAGCGTATTCGTCGCGACGAATGCCAGATCACCCTTTCACCCAAGCCGCTGGATATTCAGGAAGCCGCCAAAGATCCGAATCTGAAAGTCGAGAAAACCGAAGCGTTCATGACCGCGTTTCTGGCGATCAACAGTCAGCACCCGCCGTTCGACAAGGCTGAAGTGCGGCAAGCGGTCAATCTGGCATTCGACAAGGACAGTTACTTGAAAGCGGTATTCGAAGGCACCGCCGAAGCCGCCAACGGCCCGTACCCGCCAAACACCTGGAGCTATGCGAAAGATCTGCCCGGTTACAAGCAGGACGTCGCCAAAGCCAAAGCGCTACTGACCAAGGCCGGCGTGAAGGATGGTTTCAAAACGACTATCTGGACGCGCCCGACCGGCAGCCTGCTCAACCCGAATCCGAACCTGGGCGCGCAGTTGCTGCAAGCGGACCTGGCTAAAGTCGGCATCACCGCTGAAATCAAAGTCATCGAGTGGGGTGAGTTGATCCGTCGCGCCAAGGCTGGCGAGCATGACCTGTTGTTTATGGGCTGGGCGGGTGACAACGGTGATCCGGATAACTTCCTGACGCCGCAGTTCTCCTGCGCGGCGGTGAAGTCCGGTACCAACTTCGCCCGTTACTGCGATGCCACGCTGGACAAGCTGATCAGCGACGGCAAAACCACCAGTGATCAGGCTGCGCGCAGCAAGCTGTATCACCAGGCCCAGCAGCAGATTCAGCAACAGGCACTCTGGTTGCCACTGGCGCACCCAACCGCTGCCGCCCTCACCCGCAAGGATGTGAGCGGTTATCAGGTCAGCCCGTTTGGCCGTCAGGACTTCTTCAAGGTGCAGGTTAAATAACCGCAACACGTGATTTAAATTGGAATACGCCCCCTTGTGGGAGCGGTGCTTGCCCGCGATAAGAACACCGCGATCTATCCTGAATCGCATCCAGCCTTATCGCGGGCAAGCACCGCTCCCACAGGAAGCAACAGCCCAAGATCGCGACCATCACACAACCGTCGGAGAATCCATGATCATCGCCGACCGCCTACACATTGAAGGCCTGTTCGACACCCACACCTCCACGCTCAGTTATCTGGTCATGGATGTCCAGACCAGACACTGCGCGCTGATCGATAGCGTGCTCGACTTCGATCCCAAATCGGGACGCACGCGCACCGAATCCGCTGATCAGTTGATTACCCGGGTTCGTGAACTGGGCGCTTCGGTGCAGTGGATCCTTGAAACCCACGTGCATGCCGATCATGTTTCGGCAGCGGCGTACCTCAAAGACAAGCTAAACGCGAAAATAGCCATTGGCAGCCACATCACAGCGGTGCAAAGCGTGTTCGGCGAGCTGTTCAATGCGCCGACTGGTTTTGCCCGTGACGGCAGCCAGTTCGACGTGCTGCTGGATGACGGCGCGACCTTCAACGTCGGCACCCTTGAGGCGCGAGCCATGCATACACCAGGGCATACTCCGGCCTGCATGACCTACGTGTTCGAGGTGGGCGGCGAAAGCGTGGCGTTTGTTGGCGATACGCTGTTCATGCCGGATTACGGCACGGCGCGCTGTGACTTCCCCGGCGCAGATGCGCGCACGTTGTATCAGTCGATCCAGAAAATCCTCACCCTGCCCGACTCCACGCGGCTGTTCATGTGTCACGACTACCAGCCTGATGGTCGCGAGTTGCAGTACATGACCACGGTTGCCGAACAGCGCGCCAACAACATCCACATTCGTCAGGGCATCGATGAAAACGAATTCGTGCAGATGCGCGAAGCCCGGGATGCCACGCTGGATATGCCCGTGCTGATCCTGCCGTCCGTACAGATCAATATGCGTGCGGGTCATCTTCCCGAGCCGGAAGACAATGGCGTGCGCTACCTGAAGATTCCGCTGAATACGCTGTGAGCCAGACCTGTTGCGATGCTTCTGTGGGAGATTCTATGTTTGCCCGCCAGCTGATGTGCCGACGTGGGACCGGCTTTAGCCGGGAAAGCTGCCTTTCAGGCGTTACAAATCAAGCGCTGTCCCGGCCTCTTCCCGGCTAAAGCCGGTCCCACGTCATCGGTGATTTCTGTGGGAGCCGGGCTTGCCCGCGATGCAGGAACCGCGATTCGACAGATGGACCGAGTTGCTTTTATCGCGGGCAAGCCTCGCTCCCACGGGATCTATGCGATTCGTAGGACCGGCTTTAGCCGGGAAAGCTGCCTTTCAGACGTTACAAATTAAGCGGCTGTCCCGGACTCTTCCCGGCTAAAGCCGGTCCCACGTCATCGGTGATTTTTGTGGGAGCCGGGCTTGCCCGCGATGCAGGAACCGCGATTCGAAAGATGGACCGAGTTGCTTTTATCGCGGGCAAGCCTCGCTCCCACAGGACCTATGCGATCCGTAGGACCGGCTTTAGCCGGGAGGACGTCGGCACGTTCGCTAAATCTTCTTCGACAGAAGCACCGCTCTCCCGGCTAAAGCCGGTCCTGCGAGGGGATCAGACAAGCCACAGCGCTGTGTCAGACGCTCGGTGTCGCATCATCCCGAGCTGTATTCTGCAGCCCCGCTAACAGCAGGCGCTGATACAACTCTTCTTTCAATCCCTGTGGCCGGTCGAGTTGCATGCGTTCCAGATGCACCGGGAACGCCTCAGGTTCAGGCGCATCCAGTGTCGCCTTGCCCAGCTCGATGATTTCTGTGAGCTTGAACTTGCTCTCCAGCCAGTGCAACGCCCGCAGCAGATCGCGCTCTTCGGTGTTGAAGTCGCAACCCAATGGGTATTCGGGAAACAGCTGCGAATACTGCTCAGCGATGGCTTGAAGGCGCTCGGCGGTGTTGTGGGCGAAGCGCGGATCCAGTTTGAAATCCTTGGGCAGTTTGCCTGCTCTTTGCGCCTGTTCGATCAAACCCGGCTGAAAGCGCGAGTCACTGATATTGAGCATGGCTTCAATGACCGCTGAATCATTCTTGCCACGCAGGTCGGCAATGCCGTATTCGGTGACCACGATATCCCGCAGGTGACGCGGGATGGTGGTGTGACCGTATTCCCAGACGATATTGGAGCTGGTCTCGCCGCCGGACTCACGCCAACTGCGCAGGATCAGAATCGAGCGGGCGTCTTCGAGTGCATGAGCCTGGGCCACAAAGTTGTATTGGCCGCCGACACCACTCACTACCCTGCCGTCTGCCAGTTGATCAGACACCGCGGCACCCATGAGGGTGACGGTGAATGCGCTGTTGATGAAACGCGCATCGCGACGCTGCAGACGCTTGAGCTGCTCATCACCGTACAGTTCGTTGATGTAGCTGATGGCGGTCATGTTGAAATCGCCGAGACGCTCCAGGGAAAATTCGCGCAGGCGCTGATAAAAACTCTGCGGCCCGAGGAAGAACCCGCCATGGACCATGATGCCGTCTGTATAAGCCGACTCGTCGAGGGTGCCATTATTGGCTTCGCGCTGGCGCATCGCATCGGGATACACCTTGCGGCGAATGATTCCGGCGTCGACCAGCACCAGCAAACCGTTGACGAACATCTCGCTGCAGCCGTAAAGCCCCGACACGAAAGGCTCCACGCCGCCCTCGCGGTCAATCAGGGTTTGCCAGTCGCTGAGGTTCAGCTCGGCAAGTAATGCTCGATAGGTGTCGTTATCGGCCTGACGAGCCAGCAACGCAGCGGTCAGCGCGTCGCCCATGGAGCCGATGCCGATCTGCAAGGTGCCGCCGTCGCGTACCAGTGTGCTGGCATGCAGGCCGATGAAATGATCCTGAAAGCCCACCGGCATATTCGGCGTGGAAAACAATGTGCTGCGCTCTTCTTCATCGATCAGGAAGTCGAAGTCCTCGACATCCAGCTCTGAATCGCCCGGCATGTAAGGCAGATCCGCATGAACCTGGCCCAGCATCAAAACGGTTTCTCCGGCTGCGCGTCGCTTGGCGATCATGGGCAGCAAGTCGAGGGTGACGTCGGGGTTGCAGCTCAGGCTCAGCTTGCCGGGCCGTTGTTCATCACGGGCAACCAGTTGCGCGACCAGATTCAGGCCACCGGCGTTGATGTCCCGAGCGGCGTGGCTGTAATTGCTGCTGATGTAATCGTGCTGAGCAGGCGCGCTGTTGAGCAGACTGCCCGGCTGCATGAAAAACTGCTGCACGCGGATATTGGCAGGCAGGCTGTCGCGGTGCAGGTCAGAAAGAAATTCCAGCTCTGGATAATCATCAAATACCCGGTCCAGAAACGGCTGCAGGAATCGTCCTTGCAGACCGTCGCCGGTTGGCGGACGACCCAGGCTCAGCGCCGTATAGATCGTCAGCTGCCGCTCGGGCATTTGCTTGATCCGCTCATACAGCGCGTTGACGAACCGGTTCGGTTTGCCCAGACCCAATGGGATGCCCATGTGGATGTGAGTCGGCAACCGGGCGATGACATGAGCGACCGCTTGATCAATGGAGCTGTACTGCGGCATCGGGTCCTCCAAGGCTTGTTATTAGATGGAGCTTGGACCGGGGGTGTGCGGGTTTTGCTGCATTGGCGCGCTGGAATGTGGCCCTATGTGGGAGCGGTGCTTGCCCGCGATAAGGGCGCTACGGTTTTTATCTGGAATCGAGTGCAGCCTTATCGCGGGCAAGCCTCGCTCCAACACGTCATTTCTTCAGGAATGCCTTATGCAGCTCCGCCAGCGTTGCAAAGTGATACGTCGGCGACTCAGCCTGCAATTCCTCATGGCTACCAAAACCATAGCCTACTGCCGCAACATCCAGGCCGTTGCGCAGGCCGCCGATCAGGTCGTGTTTGCGGTCGCCGATCATCAGCGTCTGTTTCGGGTCGAGTTTTTCTGTCGCCATCAAATGCGCAATCAGTTCGACTTTATCGGTGCGGGTGCCGTCCAGTTCGCTACCGTAGATCATCTTGAAATGCCGGGCGAAGTCGAAGTGCCGGGCGATTTCATGGGCGAATACCCACGGCTTGGACGTTGCGATGTACAGGTTGCGACCCTGATCCACCAGCTCATCCAGCAGTTCAAATATCCCATCGAACACCAGATTCTCGTAAAGCCCGGTGACCTTGAAACGCTGGCGATAAAAGCCTACCGCTTCCCAGGCCTTGGCTTCATCGAAATGGTATTGCTGCATGAACTGCTGCAACAGCGGCGGACCGATGAAGTGCTCCAGTTGCGCCAGGTCCGGCTCATCGATGCCCATCTGCTTCAGGGCGAACTGGATTGACTTGGTTATCCCTTGGCGCGGATCGGTCAGGGTGCCGTCCAGGTCGAACAGGATGTTTTGGTAATGCATGCAAACTCCCATGGGGTTTTCGCGATTGGCTGTCTTGCGGCGTTAACGGTAGGAGCGATTCAGCAAGGCTTATCGAAACCTTCAGCCAGATGCAGGTCCTTGAGCTTCACGTAATTGGCAGCGCTGTACGGAAAGAAGGCGATCTCCTTTTCGGTCAGCGCACGGACCTGTTTCACCGGGCGCCCGACGTAGAGAAAGCCACTTTCCAATACTTTGCCCGGCGGCACCAGACTCCCTGCGCCAATGATCACCTCATTTTCAACCACGGCGCCGTCCATGATCGTGCTGCCCATGCCGATCAGGATGCGATTGCCAATGACGCAGCCGTGCAGCATGACTTTGTGGCCGATGGTGACTTCATCGCCAATCAGCAGCGGAAAGCCGTCCGGGTTGAACGGCCCGGCATGGGTAATGTGCAATACACTGCCGTCCTGCACGCTGGTACGGGCGCCGATACGGATGCGGTGCATGTCACCGCGAATCACCGTCAGCGGCCAGACAGAGCTGTCAGCTCCGATTTCGACATCGCCGAGGACAACGGCCGAATGATCGACAAAAGCCCGGTCGCCAAGCGCTGGCGTGTGGTTCTGGAACGTGCGAATCGCCACGATAGGCTCCTTCTTTGGCGCTGATAGCTGCGGACCGCGCCGATTGTAATTAAGATGCGTGGGTGTTTCTTCCAGCCAAGGTGCAAAACCGTGAGCGCGAACAACCCTCTTCTGCAATCCTACGACCTGCCACCTTTTTCGGCGATTCGTGCCGAGCATGTCAAACCTGCCATTGAACAGATTCTTGCCGACAACCGCGCCGCGATTGCCGAGATCCTCGTCAAACAAGGCTCGCAGCCTACATGGGCCGGGCTTGTATTGGCCATGGACGAACTCAATGACCGCCTCGGCGCCGCCTGGAGCCCGGTCAGCCACCTGAACGCCGTGTGCAACAGCGCCGAACTGCGCGAAGCCTATGAGTCATGCCTGCCGGCGTTGAGTGCCTATTCCACTGAAATGGGCCAGAACCGCGAGCTGTTCCAGGCGTTTGAAGCGCTGGCCAACAGCCCTGAAGCGGCTGGCTTTGATGTGGCGCAGAAAACCATTCTTGAGCAATCGCTGCGTGATTTTCGTCTGTCGGGCATCGACTTGCCGCCAGAACAGCAAAAGCGCTACGCCGAAGTGCAGAGCAAGCTCTCGGAACTGGGTAGCCAGTTTTCCAACCAGTTGCTCGATGCCACCCAGGCCTGGACCAAACTGGTCACCGACGAAGCGTCCCTGGCCGGTTTGACCGAGTCCGCCAAACAACAAATGGCGGCGGCCGCCAAAGCCAAGGATCTGGACGGTTTCCTGATCACCCTGGAATTCCCGAGCTACTACGCGGTAATGACCTACGCCGAAGATCGCGCCCTGCGTGAAGAAGTTTATGCGGCGTACTGCACCCGTGCCTCTGACCAGGGCCCGAATGCAGGCAAGAACGACAATGGCCCGGTGATGGAGCAGATCCTCGATTTGCGTCAGGAACTGGCTCAGCTGTTGGGTTTTGCCAGCTTCTCCGAGTTGAGTCTGGCTACCAAGATGGCCGAATCCAGCGATCAGGTGCTGACGTTCCTGCGGGATCTGGCCAAGCGCAGCAAGCCGTTTGCTGCTCAGGATCTGGAACAGCTCAAAGCTTATGCGGCTGAACAAGGCTGCCCTGACCTGCAAAGCTGGGACAGCGGCTTTTATGGCGAGAAACTCCGTGAGCAGCGCTACAGCGTTTCTCAGGAAGCGTTGCGTGCCTACTTTCCGATCGACAAAGTGCTGGGCGGGCTGTTCGCCATTGTTCAGCGTCTTTACGGCATCGAAATCGCCGAACAGAAAGGCTTCGATACCTGGCATCCAGACGTGCGTCTGTTTGAGATCAAGGAAAACGGTCAGCACGTTGGACGTTTCTTCTTCGACCTGTATGCCCGTGCCAACAAGCGCGGCGGTGCGTGGATGGACGGCGCTCGCGACCGTCGCCGTACTGCTGAAGGTCAATTGCAGAGCCCGGTGGCGAATCTGGTTTGCAACTTCACCCCGGCGTCGCCTGGCCAGCCTGCGTTGCTGACCCACGATGAAGTCACCACCCTGTTCCACGAGTTCGGCCACGGTCTGCATCACTTGCTGACCCGCGTTGAGCACGCCGGTGTGTCCGGCATCAACGGCGTGGCATGGGATGCTGTCGAGCTGCCGAGCCAGTTCATGGAGAACTGGTGCTGGGAGCCGGAAGGTCTGGCACTGATTTCCGGTCATTACCAGACCGGTGAGGCCCTGCCACAGGACCTGCTGGAAAAAATGCTCGCTGCGAAGAACTTCCAGTCCGGGCTGATGATGGTTCGTCAGCTGGAATTCTCGCTGTTCGACTTCGAGCTGCATGCGACTCACGGCGATGGCCGTAGCGTGGCCCAAGTCCTGAATGGCGTTCGCGACGAGGTGTCAGTGATGCGTCCGCCTGCTTACAACCGCTTCCCGAACAGCTTTGCGCATATTTTCGCTGGCGGTTACGCGGCGGGTTACTACAGCTACAAATGGGCTGAAGTGCTGTCTGCCGACGCGTTCTCGAAGTTCGAAGAAGACGGTGTGCTCAATGCCGAGACTGGTCGCGCCTTCCGTGAAGCTATCCTGGCTCGCGGTGGTTCCCAGGCACCGATGGTGCTGTTCGTCGACTTCCGCGGACGTGAGCCGTCGATTGACGCACTCTTGCGTCACAGTGGCCTGAGTGAGGATGCGGCAGCATGACCGAAACACCGGTAATGATTACCAAGAAGCGCTTCATCGCCGGGGCTGTCTGCCCGGCGTGCAGCGAGCCCGACAAGCTCATGATGTGGAGCGAAAACGACGTTCCCCATCGTGAGTGCGTGGGCTGCGGCTATAGCGACACGCTTAACGACCAAGGCAATTCAGTGCCCAAGGAGCTGGGCACACGCGTCAACAAGATTGCGGTCAAGGCTATCGATCCAAAGGTGCAGGGGGTGCAGTTCTTCCCGAATCCGAAGCTGAAAAAGCCGGTTGATCCGAGCTAAGTTGAAGCCGGTTCCTGTAGGAGCGCGCTTGCCCGCGATTGCGTTTGACCAGTCGATGAAGGTGTTGCCTGCAAAAACGAATCGCGGGCAAGCGCGCTCCTACAGGGCACCGTTTGCTGCGCGACAGCGCTGTGTCAGGGACACCGGACGATCTCTTACAGATGTGCGCCTTTTATCGGGCAAGCTAGGGATGTAAGGGGTTTATCTTGTACTGTATGTGCATACAGCTATAGGGGAAGTCCCCATGTCCCTGATTTTCCCGCCTCGCGGCCGGGGCACGGCCAGCAACCCGCACAACCGCTTCGCGCCTAGCCGTTCATTGGCTGAGGACGACGGCTGGTATCAGGAAGTGCCGCTGACTCAAGGCACGCAGGTCACCAGCGAGACGGCCAAAAGCATCATCACCCGCAACAGCTCGCCTGACATTCCCTTCGATCGCTCGATCAACCCCTATCGTGGTTGTGAACACGGCTGCATTTACTGCTATGCACGGCCCAGCCATGCCTATTGGGATATGTCACCGGGATTGGATTTTGAAACGAAACTGATCGCCAAGACCAACGCCGCTGCAGTGCTTGAACAGCAACTGTCGAAGCCGGGCTATCGTTGTGCGCCGATCACTTTAGGAGCCAATACCGATCCGTATCAGCCTATCGAGCGCGAGTACAAAATCACTCGGGCTGTTCTCGAAGTACTGCTGCGTTATCGCCACCCGGTGACGATCATCACCAAAGGATCGTTGATTTTGCGGGATCTGGATCTGCTCGCCGAACTGGCGAAACAGAACCTGATCTCCGTGTTCATCAGCCTGACCACGCTGGACGACGAGCTCAAACGCATACTTGAGCCACGCGCCGCCGCGCCCAAAGCGAGGTTGCGAGCGATTCGTGTGCTGCGCGATGCAGGTGTTCCGGTGGGGGTGTTGTGTGCGCCGATCATCCCGATGATCAACGACATGGAACTGGAAGCGATGCTCTCGGAGGCAAAGGCTGCCGGGGCATTGAGTGCAAGCTACGTGATGTTGCGGCTGCCGCTGGAAGTTGCGCCGCTGTTTGAAGAGTGGCTACACGCGCATTACCCGCAACGGGCCGAGCATGTGATGAGCCTGGTCAGGCAAGTACGTGGCGGTGAGGTTTACGACAGCCGTTTTGGCGTGCGTATGCGTGGCGAAGGCCCGTTCGCCGACCTCTTGGCGCAACGCTATCGGATGGCGATCAAACGGCTGGGGCTGAACAATCGGGAAAGTTTCAATCTGGATTGCGAGGCATTCTGCCCACCGGGTGGGCAGATGTCGTTGTTGTAGCGAGAGTTGGCGCAATAGCGGAATGGAATGCCATCTCCTGTGGGAGCAGAGCTTGCTCGCGATAAGAGCTGGACGCGGTTCACTTTAGACACGCGGTGTTCTTATCGCGAGCAAGCTCTGCTCCCACGGATCTACAGGAATCCGGAAGGCGGCACTTCTGCAGAAGAAAATTCAGCGTCTGTACCGGCCTCTTCCCGGCTGAAGCCGGTCCCAACTCATCACTGCTTCCACAGGATCTGATTCCAGTCCAGATTCAGCTCAGGCCCGCGCCGCCAGCGCCTTCGCCTTACGCATCTTGATCCGGTAAGCCACCCCCAGAACAATCAACCACGCTGGAAGCAGGAACACCGATAGCGAGATGCCCGGCGTGAAGTACATGATTACCAGAATGCCCAGCAGGAATACCAGGCACACATAGTTGGTCAGCGGGTAGCCCCAGCTTTGGTATTCAGTGATTTCACCCGCTTCGCGCTTGGCCTTGCGGAATTTCAGGTGGGTGATGCTGATGATGACCCAGTTCAGCACCAGCGCGGACACCACCAGCGCCATCAGCAGTTCAAAAGCTTTGCCAGGCATCAGGTAGTTGATGAGCACACACAGGCCGGTGGCAGTGGCTGATACGCCCAGCGCCAGTAATGGCACGCCGCGACGGTTCACCTTGAGCAAAGCCTTGGGCGCATTGCCCTGCATGGCCAGACCGAAGAGCATGCGGCTGTTGCTGTAAACGCAGCTGTTATAGACAGACAGCGCTGCGGTCAGGACCACGACGTTGAGAATCGTAGCGACCAGATTGCTGTCCAGGGCGTGGAAGATCAGCACGAACGGGCTGCCGCCAGTCACGACTTTCTGCCAAGGGTACAGAGAGAGCAGGATTGCCAGCGCGCCGACGTAGAAAATCAGGATGCGATAGATCACCTGATTGGTTGCCTTCGGGATGCTGGTTTTAGGGTTTTCTGCCTCGGCAGCTGTGATGCCGACCAGTTCCAGGCCACCGAACGAGAACATGATGAAGGCCATCGCCATCACCAGCCCGCTGATGCCGTTCGGGAAGAAACCGCCGTATTGCCAGAGGTTGGCGACGCTCGCGTCAGGTCCGCCAGTGCCGCTGGCCAGCAGCCAGGCACCGAATACGATCATGCTGATGATCGCGACGATCTTGATCATGGAGAACCAGAACTCCATCTCGCCGAAGATCTTCACGCTGGTCAGGTTGATCAGGTTGATGGCCACGAAGAAGATCGCTGCGGACAGCCAGGTCGGCGTCTCGGGCCACCAGTACTGCACGTATTGGCCCACGGCAGTCAGTTCGGCCATGCCCACCAGCACGTAAAGTACCCAGTAGTTCCAGCCCGACATGAACCCCGCGAAGCGACCCCAGTAACGGTTGGCGAAGTGACTGAAAGTGCCCGCGACAGGCTCTTCCACAACCATCTCGCCCAGTTGGCGCATGATGAAAAACGCGATCATGCCCGCGATGGCGTAACCGAGGATCACCGACGGGCCGGCCATGTTGATGGTGTGTGCAATGCCCAGGAACAGTCCCGTGCCGATGGCACCGCCCAGGGCGATCAGCTGGATATGCCGATTCTTGAGCCCGCGATGCAGGTGAGCGGCAGTTTTTTGTTCGTTCATAAAAGGTCCTGGCCCAGGTGAAGATACCGAATGGATACAAGCCGCCGATTGCAGGCTGCGGGGGCATTTTGCAAAACAGGTGCCACACCTTGGCCTTTGGTTTTCTCATACGTTGCAAAAGGATGACGCAGGCTACCCGCCATTGGCCAAGCGTCAAGCATAAACTGTTAGGCTTTGCGTCCGAAGCCTTTGAATTCCGACGGATTACTCGACCATGAAAGTCAACGAGATCGACGATTTTGATTTGAAGATCCTGACCCTGTTGCAGGCCAACGGGCGCCTGACCAATCAGGAGCTCAGTGACCTGATCGGGTTATCCGCGTCCCAGTGTTCGCGGCGTCGGATCGGTCTGGAGCAAGCGCAGCTGATCCTTGGCTATCACGCGCGGCTTGCCCCGCAGGCCATGAATCTGGAAGTGGTGGCGATGGTCGAGGTCAAGTTGATCAGCCATCGACCGGAGCATTCAGAAGGCTTCCAGGCATTCATTGGCACCGAGGCTGCAATCATCGATGCGTACAAGACGACCGGCGATGCCGATTACAACCTGAAAACCGCCGTGGCCGACCTTGCCAGCCTCAATCAGCTGATGGCCAGAATTTCTGCGACGAATTGTGTTTCGCATCTCAAGACGTCGGTGGTTCTGGAGCGCTTGAAGGAAAACAATATAGCCACCGCATGAGGTGAGCCGCACTGTGTTGATTCATTTTCCCTGCTTTATGTACACGGTTGGTGCGTTTTTGGTTTGCTGATTGCGTGATTCGTGCGTTTTAAAAGCTTTATATGCGCAATCATCATGCTTTGTGTACGATGCGCGCTTGTTGTGTGAGCTTTGGCATTTCCCCCATAGCCTCGCTTTCCCCGTTATGTTGCGTCCAAGTCATGCCCGCGTTTTTTCATCAGGAGTTGTCTGCCATGTTTGCCCACGTTGAGTCCTATGCCGGTGATCCGATCCTGTCGTTGATGGATACTTATCAAAAGGATCCAAACGCCGAAAAGGTCAATCTCAGTATCGGTCTGTATTACGACGAGCAAGGGCAAATCCCGCGTCTGGCCTCTGCTGTAGAAGCCGAGCGTCAACTGCTCGAAGGCAAGCAGCAGCCATGCGTTTACCTGCCGATGGAAGGCCTTGCTCCTTATCGTCAGGGCGTGCAGGCATTGTTGTTCGGCGAGCAGCACCCCGCTCTGCTGGCCGGGCGCATCGCAACGATCCAGACCGTCGGCGGCTCGGGTGCATTGAAGGTTGGCGCAGACTTCCTGAAGTCGGCTTACCCGGACTCCCAGGTCTGGGTCAGCGATCCGACCTGGGAGAACCACCACGCGTTGTTCGGCGGCGCAGGCTTCAAGGTCAACACCTACCCGTATTTCGATGCCGCGACCGGTGGCGTGAATTTCGACGCCATGTTGGCTGCGCTGCAGGATTTGCCTGCGCACAGCATCGTCTTGCTGCACCCGTGCTGCCACAACCCCACAGGCGCGGACCTGACCACTGCCCAGTGGGATCAGCTCATTGAACTGATCGGAGCCCGCAAGCTGATTCCTTTCCTGGACACCGCTTATCAAGGTTTCGGCGCGGGGATGAGTGCAGATGCGTATGCGATCCGGGCCATGACAGATGCCGGTCTGACGGTGCTGGTCAGCAACTCGTTCTCGAAAATCTTCTCGCTGTACGGCGAGCGGGTCGGTGGTTTGTCGATCGTCTGCCCTGATGCGGCCATGGCCGACAAAGTGCTGGGCCAACTCAAGGCAACCGTCCGCCGTAACTATTCCAGCCCGCCGAAACACGGCGCACTGGTCGTGTCCGCCGTACTTAACGACCCGACGCTGCGTGCTCAGTGGCTGGCCGAAGTGGAAGCCATGCGTGTGCGTATCATCGACATGCGCGTGAAACTGGTGGCAGCCCTCAAGGAAAAAATGCCACAACGCGACTTCAGCTATATCCTCACGCAGAGTGGCATGTTCAGTTACACAGGTTTCAGCAGTGCGCAGGTTGACCGGCTGAGAAACGAGCACGCCGTTTATCTGATCAGCAGTGGCCGGGTTTGCATGGCTGGGCTGAACGAGCAGAATCTGCCGAAGGTCGTCGAGGCTTTCAGTAGCGTTTGCGAGGGATAACGACAAATCAGGGTTGCAGTGCTGGTTAAACGCCACTATTGCCGTTGGGCTGTAACCCTTGATCCAGAGCGCTACATTCAGTTTCAGTTAAGTTTTGACGGTTAGCCTGTAAATCTGCATGACCCCGTTGGGCGCGGACAAAAAGGATTTGAACGCGAGGCCTGTAGTTAGGGTTGCAGCAAGAAAATCCACATCAATCCGTCAAGAGGATTAGACATGAGTGACATGGATAAGCAGGTTTCAGCTACGTCGGCAGACGTTAAGCCAAAGGCAGAAACTTCCGACGTAGCGCTGGCTCACATTGTTGAAGGCTTCAAACGTTTTCGCTCCGAGGTCTTCCCCGAACAGGAAGAACTGTTCAAGAAACTCGCAACGGCCCAGCAGCCGCGTGCCATGTTCATTACCTGTGCCGACTCCCGGATCGTGCCGGAGCTCATCACCAACAGCTCGCCTGGCGACCTGTTCGTGACGCGTAACGTCGGTAACGTAGTCCCGCCATACGGTCCCATGAACGGCGGCGTCTCCACCGCCATCGAATACGCCGTCATGGCGTTGGGCGTGCACCACATCATCGTCTGCGGCCACTCCGATTGCGGCGCCATGCGCGCTGTACTCAACCCGCATACGCTGGAAAAAATGCCGACGGTCAAAGCCTGGCTGCGACACGCCGAGGTCGCCCGTACTGTGGTTGAAGACAACTGCAGCTGCACCGGCGAAAAAGAAACGATGCACGTGCTTACCGAAGAGAACGTCATCGCGCAACTTCAACACTTGCGTACTCACCCATCAGTAGCGTCGAAGCTGGCCAGTGGCGAGTTGTTCATCCATGGTTGGGTGTACGACATCGAAACCTGTGGCATCAAAGCCTACGATGCCGAAAAAGGTCGTTTCCTGGCGTTGGATGGCGACCATCCGACACCGGTGGCCACGCCGAAGTCTCGCTACTAAAAACGCGACTTTCACCTCGTTCAGACACCTGACGGTGCGCTCATCGCGCGCCGTGAGGCGTCGTCACGTCTGAAGAATCCCGGAGAGTCATCATGGGCCTCGCTCAATTGAAATCCGTTTTGCCCAGAGAGCTTCTCGCTTCTGTAGTCGTTTTTCTGGTTGCATTGCCCCTGTGTATGGGGATCGCCATCGCTTCCGGTATGCCACCGGCCAAAGGACTGATCACCGGCATCATCGGCGGCCTGGTGGTGGGTTGGTTGGCAGGCTCACCGCTGCAAGTCAGCGGTCCGGCTGCAGGCCTCGCGGTATTGGTCTTCGAGGTGGTCCGCGAACATGGCATGGCCATGCTCGGCCCGATCCTGCTGCTGGCGGGTGTGCTGCAGATCCTTGCGGGGCGCTTCAAACTTGGTTGCTGGTTCCGCGTGACAGCCCCGGCGGTGGTCTACGGCATGCTTGCCGGTATCGGTGTGCTGATCGTGCTCTCTCAGGCGCACGTCATGTTTGATGGCGGGCCTAAACCGTCCGGTCTGGATAACCTAATTGGCTTCCCTTCTACCCTGATTCAGGCCATCGGCCCGGGCAGCGGCATGCAGGCAGGTGCCCTTGGTCTGGGTACGATTCTGGTGATGTGGGTCTGGGACAAATTTCGCCCTCAAACGCTGCGCTTCGTACCGGGCGCGCTGTTGGGTGTCGGCCTGGCGACCTTTGCCAGTATCGCTCTGGCGATGCAGGTCAAGCGTGTGGAAGTGCCGGATAACCTGGCTGAAGCCATCGACTGGCTGCGTCCGGCTGACCTGATGAACCTCGCTGATCCAGCGATTCTGATTGCTGCCTTCGCTGTCGCCTTTATCGCCAGCGCCGAAACCTTGCTCTCGGCAGCCGCGGTAGACCGCATGCATGACGGCCAGCGCTCGGACTTCGATAAAGAGCTGAGTGCTCAGGGCGTCGGCAACGTGCTCTGCGGTCTGGTGGGCGCATTGCCAATGACGGGCGTTATCGTGCGCAGTTCCGCCAACGTTCAGGCGGGTGCCAAGACACGTATGTCGGCGATGTTCCACGGCTTGTGGCTGCTGGCCTTCGTATTGTTGCTGTCCAGCGTGCTGCAAAGCATTCCGGTGGCGAGTCTGGCGGGTGTGTTGGTGTACACCGGTTGCAAGCTGGTGGACCTCAAGGCGTTTCGTGGTCTGGGCCGTTATGGCCGGATGCCGATGTTCACCTACGCGGCTACCGCTGCGGCGATCATCTTCACGGATCTGCTGACGGGTGTACTGGTCGGTTTCGGTCTGACTCTGGTCAAACTGGCGCTGCAAGCTGCACGGTTGAAGATCAACCTGGTACCGATGGAAACGGAAGGCGAGTTTGAGCTGCGCATGGTGGGTTCCGCTACCTTCCTGAAAGTCCCTGCGCTGACCAAGGTGTTGGAGACTATTCCGGCGGGCAGCAAGGTCTACGTGCCGATGAGTAACCTGAGCTACATCGACCACTCCTGCCTTGAGCTGCTGGAAGAATGGGGTCGCGCCAATGCTGCGCAAGGCTCGCGCCTGATCATCGAATCGCGTGGGTTGAAGCGCAGGCTGGAAGGTCGGTTGACGACGACTACCGGGATCGGGTCAGCGGCTTCGCAGGCTTGAGGTCGTAAACATCAACTGAACTCGACCCTGTAGGAGCGCACGAGCAACGCGAGGCCGCGATGGCGGTTTGTCAGACAGAACGCTATCGCTGCCTCGCGTTGCTCGTGAGCTCCTACAGGATTTATGGGGTCTTTCTTACCCTCGATCCAGGGCCAGCCCAAGCCCCAGCTGGCGCGACAGGCACGGCCAGCGTTTCCACGCGGCTTCGGTGTCCGGGCTGCTCAGGCGGTCGCGGTAGGCTTCCACGGATTCCAGCTCGAAACTTTCTTCATCCAGCAATTGATCGACCGCGTGATGCACCGCTTCGTCCAACTGGTTGGCGAACGACTCACCAATCAACTGGTGGGCGATAACGCTGGCGACCACGGTATTGGACGGGATCAGCGGGCGGGCGAAATGCTTGATGTACAGATCATTTACTTCCTCAACCAGCCGATGCGCCAGATAGGCTTCGTCCAGCAGACTGTCGAGTCCTTCGTGGCCATCCATGATAGCGGGTGGTGCCGTGAAGAAGTGCTCGGCGATTTTCAGCACCGGTTTGATCTGCCCTTCGATACCCGCTTCGACGGCAACCTCATGAGCGGCGTCCAGCAAGTCTGGCACCAGATCGATATAGGCAGTAACGAAGCGCGTCAGTACACCTCGCGCATCGACTTCCGGCAGATGAATGGCCGGGTGCAGGTGAGGCAACTGAGTTTCAAGTTGTCGCAATAGCTGGCCTGTCTCGGCCTCGTGCTGATGGGCACGCTGTATCTGCTCGCGCAAAGCGGCGGTGTTCATGAACGCTCCTGAAGGCGTAAAACCAGGGTATGGAAAGGGGAGACCATACGTTAGCCTGCTTGAACGAAAGGCTAAGACGTATTTGTCATAACAACTTCACATATATGTGTATTGGCTATTAAAAACGCCATTTGCGCCATTATTGCCTCTTAAATTTTCGAGGCAGCGCATGAGTCGCGACATTTTCCGGATTTTTCCAGCGCGTTGCACGCCTCCAGTGCCTGTCTATACTCGGTTTTTTGGAAGGCGCTGGTAGTGATCTGGCTCCTTTGAGGATTGTAGAGTTTCTACCGCGCCGCCCACTCGGTACGCCACGACATGGCGCGCATTACACCTTCATCAGGTCAACTGTATGGGTATGAATACCCCCCGGTTTTTAAAGTCTCCAATCATCCGCCTGCTGCTGGTGGTTATCGTCATGTTTGCCTTTGGTTTTGCCGTGGTTCCGCTGTTCAATGTGATGTCCCAGGCATTTGGTATTCATGGCCGAGTTGGCGACGATCATCAGGGTTCTCAACGGATCGATGAAAGCCGTCAGGTGCGGGTCAAGTTCCTGTCGTCCAATGCCGTGGACATGGCGTGGGGCTTTTACCCTAAAGCTGGTCAACTGGAAGTACATCCTGGCGCCGTTAACGACATGTGGTTCGTCGCCCAGAATCCGACCGACCAGCCCATGACCGCTCAGGCAGTGCCAAGCATCTCGCCAGGTTCCGCAGCAGGGTATTTTCACAAGACCGAATGCTTTTGTTTCACGCAGCAAGTGCTGCAGCCGGGCGAACGCGTCGAAATGCTGGTGCGCTTCATTGTCGACTACGACTTGCCCAGGGACATCGAGCAACTGACGCTGGGTTACACCTTGTTCAACGTCACCTCCAGCAAAACACCTGCTTCGAAAAGCGGCGGCTAGCTGCTGCGGGAAGCATGAATACGTCTCGTCGCCCTGGCGATCTCTTCCTGATTCGGGCGTGCGTGCTGTACCGTGGCACGCACTTGCAACCTGCACTCCGCTACCACAAGAACACTCACTGCTGATCTCATGACTCGAACCCAGAAAATCGTCTTCATCCTGGTCGCCCTCGTCGCTTTGATGCTGGGCTTTGCCGTCAATCGTGCGTTGTCGGGCAAAAGCTCTGGCGACCAGACGGCGTTGATTGATGCAGGGATCATTCTGCTGCCACAGAGCCGCAAGCTGCCGGACCTGACCATGACCAATCAGGATGGTCAGCCAGTGCAGCTCAACGGTTTCAAGGACAAGTGGACACTGCTGTTTTTCGGCTACACCTATTGCCCGGACATTTGCCCGACCACCCTCGCCCAGCTGCGTCAGATCAAAAGCGAACTGCCCAAAGAGACGTTGAGCAAATTGCGAGTGGTACTGATCAGCGTCGATCCCAATCGTGATACACCGCAGCAGCTCAAGCAGTATCTGGGCTATTTCGATAAGGACTTCGTGGGGGTGACGGGCAGCGTGCCAGACATCCAGAAGCTGGCCAACGGAGTGAGCATTCCATTCATCCCGGCTGATACCAGTAAACCGGGCTATACCGTGGACCACAGCGGCAACCTTGCGTTGCTCGGGCCAGACGGCAATCAGCGCGGGTTCATTCGCGCGCCGTTCAACAACCAGAAGCTGCTGGCGCAGTTGCCGGGGTTGCTGGAGCGAGAGTGAATAGCTGAGTTTCTGACACCGCGCAATCTTATGTGGGAGCGGTGCTTGCCCGCGATACATGAGACGCAGATAAAAGATACACCGCGTTATCGTTTATCGTCGCAATGCCGCCCAGACCAAGCACACTCCCACAGGAATGCATTCCAAGCTAAGTTACAGGAAAGCGGGTTCAGTTTAAAAAGCCGGAACCACTGCGCCTTTGTACTTCTCGGCGATGAACGCTTTCACTTCCGGGCTTTGCAGCGCAGCAACCAGCTTCTTGATGGCGTCCGCATCCTTGTTGGCTTGAGTCGTCACGAGAATGTTGGCGTAAGGCGATTCGGCACCTTCGATGATCAGCGCGTCTTTAGTTGGATCAAGTTTGGCCGACAGCGCGTAGTTGGTGTTGATCAGCGCCAGATCTACCTGAGTCACTACGCGAGGCAGGGTTGCAGCTTCCAGCTCGCGGAACTGCAGGTTTTTCGGGTTTTGCAGCACATCGCTTGGTTTGGCGAGAATGCTGGTTGGGTCTTTCAGCGTGATCAAACCGGCTTTGGCCAGCAGCAGGAAGGCGCGGCCTTCGTTGGTGGCATCGTTAGGCAGCGCAACGTTGGCGCCATCCGGCAGATCTGCAAGGCTCTTGATCTTGTCCGAGTAAGCGCCGAACGGTTCTATGTGAACCTTGGCGACGCTGACCAGATCGGTGCCTTTGCCCTTGTTGAATTCATCCAGGTACGGCTGGTGCTGGAAGAAGTTGGCGTCCAGACGGTTCTGTGCGACTTGCACGTTAGGCTGTACGTAGTCATTGAAGACTTTGATCTGCAGGTCCACGCCTTCTTTGGCCAGCGTCGGCTTCACGAATTCGAGAATCTCGGCATGCGGTACGGCACTGGCCGCCACGGTCAGGGTTTCATCAGCGTGCGCGGACAACGCAGCAACGGCGGCAAATACGGCCAACAGCTTCTTCATACATCAACTCCTTTGAGAGCCCGCCATCCCGGCGGGCTATTGCCGATTGGAATCGGCCAAAAACTAGCGGTGGGAAAAGTGCGCGACCAGTTTGTCGCCAATGGTTTGCAGGATTTGCACCAGTACCAGCAGCAATACGACCGTCACAAACATCACATCGTTCTGGAAACGCTGGTAACCGTAACGAATCGCCAGATCACCCAGCCCGCCCGCGCCGACAGCGCCCGCCATGGCGGTGAACGACACCAGCGCAATGGCCGTAACGGTGATTGCTGCGAGGATGCCGGGGCGTGCTTCAGGCAGCAGCGCCTTGACGATGATCTGCCGCGTGGTGGCGCCCATGGCTTGGGTCGCTTCGATGATGCCGCGATCCACTTCACGCAGCGCGGTTTCCACCAGTCGAGCGAAGAACGGAGTCGCGCCCGCGATCAGCGGTGGCAAGGTGCCGAGGATGCCCAGTGTGGTGCCGGTAATGATCTCGGTCACGGGCATCATCACGATCAGCAGGATGATGAACGGCAGAGCCCGCAGCAAGTTGACGATCACCGCCAGCACTGAGTACAGGCCTTTGTTTTCGAGCAACTGGCGTGGCGAAGTGAGGAACAGGATCACACCCAGCGGCAAACCGAGCAGCACGGTAAAGCCCAAAGACACGACGAGCATGTTCAGGGTGTCGAGGGTGGCGACCCAGATCTCGGCCCAATCGACGTTGGGGAATAAAGTCAGTAGAGCGTCCATCAGCGCAGCACCTCCATATGAACATCCGCGGCGGTGAAGCGAGCGAAGGCGGCGTCTATGTCGCCGCCGGTGATGGCAAGGGTCAGTTGCCCGTAAGGCGTGTCCTTGATGCGATCAATGCGCCCGGCCAGGATGCTGTAATCCACGCCGGTTTCTCTCGCGACAGTGCCGAGTAACGGCGCGTAGGTCGCCTCGCCCTGGAAGGTCAGACGCACAATGCGGCCTTCGACGTGGGCGAAGTCATCGCGCTGTTCGTTTTCATCGATCTGCTCGTGTTCCTGAACAAAGCGCTTGGTAGTCGGATGCTGCGGGTGCAGAAACACATCGGCGACCTTGCCCTGCTCGACGATAACCCCAGCGTCCATCACCGCAACGTGATCGCACACGCGACGGATCACATCCATTTCGTGGGTGATCAGGACAATGGTCAGCTTCAGCTCGCGGTTGATCTCGGCCAGCAATTGCAGGACAGACGCAGTCGTTTGCGGGTCCAGGGCGCTGGTCGCTTCATCGCACAGCAGGATTTTCGGTTTGGTCGCCAGAGCGCGGGCGATGCCGACGCGCTGCTTCTGCCCACCGGAGAGCTGCGAAGGGTACTTCTTCGCGTGGTCGGACAGGCCAACCCGGGCCAACAGCTCAGCGACCCGCTGATCGATCTCGGCGCGGGACATATCACCGGCCAGGGTCAGCGGCATGGCGACGTTATCGGCCACGGTTTTGGAGGACAGCAGATTGAAGTGCTGGAAGATCATCCCGACCTGCTGGCGGAAACGCCGCAAGCCGTTGGCATCAAGAGCGGTGATGTCTTCGGCGTCAACGATGATCTGTCCGCCGCTCGGGGTTTCCAGGCGGTTGATAAGGCGCAGCAGGGTGCTTTTGCCAGCCCCCGAATGGCCGATCAGGCCGAACACCTGACCGTCTTCAACGCGCAGGCTGGTAGGGTGCAGGGCCGGAATTTCCTTGCCTGCCACCCGATAGGTTTTATGGACGTTATGAAACTCGATCACTTAGCGAACCTTGTGGGGGCGCGGTAAAAATTCAGCGCAGCGGGAGGAAATGCACTGGCTGATTGGCGTCGGCTGGATAGGCCGGGCGCGCATTTTAGCCTGTCCGCCGGAATCGATTTAGCATTTATTTCATAACAGACCTATGTAAATGGAATAAGGCGATGGGTGGTTTTGAAATGCAGGTTTTTGTAGGAACAGCCGAAGGCTGCGAAGCGTTTTACCCATCACATCGCCTTCGCAGCCTTCGGCAGCTCCTACAGCCCTCCGGCATCCCTTGACCACCACCCGCCAGATCTTCATAAAAAACACGGAACGCCTGTCTATCTCCTCAGTCACTTTCTTAGCGCCGTGAATTCCCCGAGCTCGATTTCCGGGGATTTCTGCTTATAAGCCCGATGCCTGTTATGGCTAAAGGGCAGCCTGTAATTGAGGAGTTTTTGTCCAATGGCTACGAAGAAACCAACGAACACGCCAGACCCATCAAAAAGCGAACTCGCAGGAACCGACACCCCGGACCGCAGCAACACCAACGCCAAACTGGAAAGTCTGGAGCAGTTCCGCTCTGACGCGACCCAGCAGGCGCTGCGCACCAACCATGGTGTGAAAGTCTCCGACAACCAGAACACCCTGAAAGCCGGTGACCGCGGTCCGTCGCTGCTTGAAGACTTCATCATGCGTGAAAAAATCACGCACTTTGACCATGAGCGTATTCCAGAGCGCATCGTCCATGCCCGTGGCACTGGCGCGCATGGTTACTTTCAGGCTTACGAAGATCACGCCGCGCTGACCAAAGCGGGCTTCCTGCGTGATCCTGCCAAGCAAACCCCAGTGTTTGTGCGCTTTTCCACCGTGCAAGGCCCGCGTGGTTCCGGCGATACCGTCCGTGACGTGCGTGGCTTCTCGGTAAAGTTCTACACCGATGAAGGCAACTACGACCTGGTTGGCAACAACATGCCAGTGTTCTTCATTCAGGACGCTATCAAGTTCCCGGACTTCGTTCACGCGGTCAAACCAGAACCGCATAACGAAATCCCGACTGGCGGTTCCGCTCACGACACCTTCTGGGACTTCGTCTCGCTGGTGCCTGAGTCCGCGCATATGGTGCTGTGGACCATGTCCGACCGCGCCATCCCGAAAAGCCTGCGTACCATGCAGGGTTTCGGCGTGCACACGTTCCGCATGATCAACACCGAAGGCAAATCGACCTTTGTGAAATTCCACTGGAAGCCTAAATTCGGCGTTTGCTCGCTGGTATGGGATGAAGCGCAGAAGCTGGCCGGTAAAGACACCGACTTCCACCGCCGCGACCTCTGGGAATCCATCGAAACCGGTGATTACCCTGAGTGGGAACTGGGCGTGCAGATCGTCGCAGAAGAAGACGAGCACAAGTTCGACTTCGATATTCTGGACCCGACCAAAATCATCCCTGAAGAGTTGGTACCCGTGACGCCGCTGGGCAAAATGGTGCTCAACCGCAACCCGGATAACTACTTCGCTGAAACCGAGCAGGTCGCGTTCTGCCCAGGTCACGTTGTGCCGGGTATCGACTTCTCCAATGATCCGCTGCTGCAAGGTCGTCTGTTTTCTTACACGGACACCCAGATCAGCCGTCTTGGCGGGCCGAACTTCCACGAAATCCCGATCAACCGCCCTATTGCGCCGAACCATAATGGCCAGCGTGACGCTCAGCACCGCACCACCATCGACAAAGGCCGTGCTTCCTACGAGCCGAACTCGATCGACGGCGGCTGGCCGAAAGAAACCCCGGCTGGTCCGGTGGATGGCGGCTTTGAAACCTATCCGGAGCGTATCGAGGCGCACAAGGTTCGTCAGCGTAGCGAATCGTTCTCCGATCACTTCTCGCAAGCCACGCTGTTCTTCAACAGCATGAGCCATGCCGAGAAAGAGCACATCATCGCGGCGTACAGCTTCGAGTTGGGCAAGGTCGAGCGCGAATACATTCGTGCACGTCAGGTGAACGAGATTCTGGCCAACATTGATCTGGAATTGGCGGGCCGTGTCGCTGCCAACCTCGGTCTGCCTGCGCCAAAGGCTCCAACCGTGCCGTCGAAGAAGCAATCGCTTGAAGAGTCGCCGCTGTTGAGTCAGGTCAACCTGCTCTCGGGCGATATCGTGTCGCGCAAAGTGGCGATTCTGGTGGCCAACGGTGTGGACGACAAGGCTGTAGCAGCCATGAAAGCCGCGCTGGAAGCTGAAGGTGCTCATGCCAAGGTGCTTGGTCCGACCTCTGCGCCGGTGAAAACCGCCAGCGGTGCGAGCCTGCCGGTTGATGCCTCCATGGAAGGCTTGCCGTCGGTAGCGTTCGACGCAGTGTTCATTCCAGGTGGCGCTGCTTCGGTGACTGCACTGAGTGGTGACGGCGTCGCGTTGCACTACGTGCTCGAGGCGTACAAACACCTCAAGGCGATTTCAGTGAGTGGTGAGGCCAAACAGATCATCGATCTGCTGCATCTGGACAAGGATGCGGGGCTGCTGGAAGTGTCTGACAGCAAGTCGTTCAAGCCTTTCTTCACCGCGATAGCCCAGCACCGGGTCTGGGATCGCGAGCCGAAGGCTAAAGCGATTCCTGCTTGATACGAAAAGGCGCCATGGATGGCGCCTGGCTGAGAAACCCCTGTAGGAGCGCGCTTGCCCGCGATAGCGTTAGATCAGTCGATACCTATTTTGACTGGTACACCGCCATCGCGGGCAAGCGCGCTCCTACACAGACTGTGTGAAAACTACTGCAGGCTGGGCACCTTCGGTGCTACGCGCACAATACTGCGTTAAAAACAGGCGAAAAATGCTCATTTAGAACACCTAGACTCCGCTTTTTCGCCTGTTTTTGCCTTGTCTTGCCGTCGCTCGCTACGTTTTGACACAGTCTGTACAGCAGTCGTCTTTATTTTCTATGCGCTTATTGCTGTGCTGGCTTAAGAACCACTGTCGCCGTCTCATTGCGCTCAATCTTGCGGCGCAATTCCAGTTCAAAATCCGGATTGATCTTGTTTACCCGTTTGGTCAGCAATGTGGCCAGCCAGGGGTAATCGTCTGTGCGTGGCACTTGCAGAACAACGATGCAGTTGAACGCGACTGTATCGGCAGCGATCGCATCCAGTTGGCGACGTAATTGCGCCATATCGCCGATCTTAAGCTTGATAGTCGTACTTTCTGCCGACGGATCAATTAGTTTGGCAACGCGCTTGGCTTCAGCGGCTTTCAACTCCGCTTCGGCCTGATCCAGTTCGGCCTTTCGGGCATGGGCGATTGCGCCGTTGACGCCACTGGTCAGTGCGGGGGCTTTGGGCATCAAAGCTCGTGCGCGGCTCAAGGCGGTGGCGGCAGCGTTGACATCACCCTTCTGCAAGCCGATCTGGCTGCGACTCAGATACGCTTCTGCCAGACGACGCTGAAACGGCTCAAGACGAATGTCAGTCGGCGCTGCAGCTTGCAGCTTGGCCAACTGGTCTTCGGCAGTGGCCAGCTCATTGCTGGTAATGCTCTGTTCGAGCTGCGCGAAGCCGTCTGCCTCAGTTGCGGGCACGGGCGCTTCGACTGTCGGCGCGCTTTGACAGGCTGCCAACAGGACAGAAAATGCGGCAAGCAACAGATAACGGGATGCGAACGGCTTCATTCCTGCGATTCTCTAATTGCGCAAAAAACGAGCAAGTCTACACCGCTCGTTTGGGTAGGACAAAACTCAGCAGAAACAATGCCGCTGCTGAAACCACGATTGAAGGCCCTGCCGGGGTGTCCTTGAACCAGGACATCGACAGCCCCAGACACACGGCCACTATGCCCAGCACGCTTGCACCGAATGCCATCTGCTCCGGCGAACGGGCGTGACGCTGTGCCGCAGCTGCTGGAATAATCAGCAGCGATGTAATCAGCAGAACGCCGACGATTTTCATCGCCACGGCGATCACTACCGCGATCAACAACATCAGCACCATGCGCAAGCCTGCGACGGGCAGGCCTTCGACCTTCGCCAGCTCTTCATGCACGGTAATCGCCAGCAGTGGGCGCCAAAGTGCTATCAGTAATACCAGCACTGCCAGTGATCCGCCAAGGATCCAGACGAGATCATCAGGGCTGATCGCCAACAAGTCGCCAAACAGATAAGCCATCAGGTCGATGCGCACATCGTGCATGAAGCTCAGCACCACCAGCCCAAGTGACAACGTGCTGGGTGCAAGAATCCCCAGTAGCGTGTCCGAGGCCAATGGCTGACGTTGCTGCAAGGTCACCAGCAGGATCGCTAGCAGCAGGCAGCCGACAGTCACTGCAAGCGTCGGGCTGACATCCAGCAAAAAGCCCAGCGCTACACCCAGTAACGCCGCGTGAGAAAGCGTGTCGCCGAAATAGGCCATGCGTCGCCAGACCACGAACGAACCCAGCGGTCCTGCCACCAGTGCCAATGCCAGGCCAGCAAGCAAGGCGTAAAGAAGAAAATCAGCCATGCTTGCAGCTGTCTCCGTGAACATGTGTATGAGCGTGGCCTGCCGGATTGGCGGCCTCTTCAACGACTTCGCCATGCAGGTCATGGGCGTGATCGTGATGGTGGTGATAAATCGCCAGGCTCTGCGCGTTCTTGCCAAACAGCTCGACGAACGCCGGGTCGTGGCTGACCTGTTCCGGATGTCCGGAGCAGCAGACGTGGCGGTTCAGACAGACCACTTGATCCGTGGTGCTCATCACCAGGTGCAGGTCATGGGAGACCATCAGCACCCCGCAGCCATGACGGTCGCGCAGGCGGGTAATCAAACTGTAAAGCTCGGCTTGCCCGGCAACGTCAACGCCTTGTACGGGCTCATCCAGCACCAGCAGTTCAGGTTCGCGCAGCAACGCGCGAGCCAGCAGAACGCGCTGCATCTCACCGCCGGAAATGCTTTGCAGTGGGCTGTCGATAACCTTCTCGGCCCCGACTTCAGCCAGCGCTGCCAACGCGGCCGCACGGTCCACGCCGGGCACCAGACGCAGAAAGCGCAGCACTGACAGCGGCAGCGTTGGGTCGACGTGCAGTTTTTGCGGCATATAGCCAACGCGCAGCTTCGGTTTACGCCAGACACTGCCGGTGTCCGGTTTAAGCAAGCCGAGCACCGCACGCACCAGCGTGGTTTTACCCGCGCCGTTGGGGCCGATCAGGGTGACGATTTCCCCAGGCTTGACGCTCAGATGGATGTTTTCCAGCACGTTCTGCCCGGAAAGGGCGACGCCAACGTGCTCAAGCTTGATCAACGCGGTGCTCATCAAGCGGCCTTGCAGCCGGAACACACCCCGACGATTTCCACGGTCTGGCCTTCGACCGCGAAGCCGACGCCAGCGGCCGCAGTGATCACGGAATCGCTGATGGCCGGGCTTTGCAGCTCAATGGCGGCGTGGCATTCACGGCAGATCAGGAACTGGCCCTGATGCACGTGAGTCGGGTGGTTGCAGCCGGTGAAGGCGTTCAGGGACGCGATGCGATGCACGAGGCCGTTTTCCAGCAGGAAATCCAGCGCCCGGTAAACGGTAGGCGGCGCGGCACGGCGACCGTCTTCTTCACTGAGCACGGCGAGGATGTCGTATGCGCCCAACGGCTTATGGCTCTGCCAGACGAGCTCCAGCACGCGGCGGCGCAGGGCAGTCAGGCGCAGGCCTTTCTGGGCGCACAGCGTGTCGGCTTCGGAAAGCGCGGTATGCACGCAGTGGGAGTGGTCGTGAGGGCGACTGGCCAACGGTGTAATAGGCATGGGCGGCGACGATATTTGCTAGAGACGTTATTATGTTACCCGTTCTAGCCTTCTATGAGTGGCCCACGTGTACCGTCTTTTTGCTCTATTTGTCGCTTTATCCGCAAGTTTGCTGACAATTTCCCCGGTTCAGGCCGATGTCCGCGTCCTTACCAGCATCAAGCCATTGCAGCTGATTGCTGCGGCTGTACAGGACGGTGTCGGTACGCCAGAGGTGCTTTTGCCGCCTGGGGCATCGCCGCATCATTATGCTTTGCGGCCATCCGACGTACGGCGGGTGCAGCAGTCCGATCTGCTCTACTGGATCGGGCCGGACATGGAAGGCTTCCTGCCGCGTGTCCTGAAAAACCGGACCTTGCCGGTCGTTGCAGTGCAATCGCTGCCGGGCCTCAAGTTGCGCCACTTCGGCGCAGACGGCGCGTCACACGACGAAGAAGATCACGGTCACGACCAGCCTGACCACGATCATCGACCTGGCAGCCTGGATGCGCATTTGTGGTTGTCGTCGGTGAATGCCCGGGTGATCGCGGCAAAAATGGCCACTGACCTGAGCGCTGCCGATCCCGCCAACGCGGCGCGGTATGCGAGTAATGCCAAGGCGTTCAATGCACGCCTGGACGCGCTTGATGCAAGGATCAAAGGCCGTGTGGCCGGTATCGCTGGCAAGCCGTACTTCGTTTTCCATGAAGCCTTCGATTATTTCGAAGACGCTTATGGCCTCAAGCATGCGGGCGTGTTCAGCGTCGCTGCCGAGGTTCAGCCGGGTGCTCAGCATGTCGCTGCCATGCGTGCGCGGCTGAAGGAAGTGGGCAAGACCTGCGTATTCAGCGAGCCGCCATTGCGTCCACGTCTGGCCGAAACCCTGACGGCCGGATTGCCCGCAAAACTGGCGGAGCTGGATGCGCTGGGCGGAGAAACTCCGGCAAACGCGACCGGGTATGAGCTGCTGCTGAACAAGCTGGGGGATGATTTGGTGGGGTGCCTGGAGTCGCTTTGAAGTCGGTCGGTAGTTTTTGTAGGAGCTGCCGAAGGCTGCGAAAGGGGGGTGTCAGCATTGCCAATTCGCAGCCTTCGGCAGCTCCTACAGGTTCTCGGCATACTTATTGGCGGCGCCGGACCTTTGGAGCTTTGTGGATTTACAACGCAAACGGCAGCGGCAAATGCGTTTCCTGCCGTTGTGCCAAGCGCTTCTGGAATTCCATCGGATCATGGATCAGCACGTCTTGCCCCGCATTGGATTCCGCTGCAATCAAACGTGACAGCCAGAAACGCACGCAGCCAATGCGCAGCATGGTTGGCCACAGTTCGGCTTCGGCCGCTGTGAACGGGCGCAAACCGGCGTAGGCACCCAGCAAGGCCCGACCGCGTGGCGCGTCGATCTTGCCCTCTTCGTCCGAACACCAGTCATTCAGCGCGATCGCCAGGTCATATAGCATCGGCCCGGAGCAGGCGTTGTAGAAGTCGATCAGCCCGGTCAGGTGCGTGCCTTCGAACAGCGCGTTGTCGCGGAACAGATCGGCATGCAGATTGGCCTTGGGCAGCGCCATGATCTTCGGCTTCAGGCGTTCGATTTCTTCCAGCGCGGTTTTGAGCAATAAGCCGGGAGCCGCCTCCAGATGAGAAATCAGTGTTGCGCCTTCAGCCAGCATCCAGTCCAGACCGCGATCAGTCTTGCGCTCCAGTACCTTGTCGCGGGTCGCCAGGTGCAGATGCCCCAGTAGCTCGCCGATTTGCACGCAATGCTGTGTGTTCGGCACGCTGATGTGCTTGCCGGGCAGGCGTGGTTGCAGCAGCGCCGGTTTGCCCGCCAGCTCGCGCAGTGCCGCGCCGTCCGTGGTGCGCAGGGCATACGGCACCGGTAAATCAGCCTCGTGGAGGGTGTCCAGCAGTTCGATGAAGAACGGCATTTCCTGAACCGGACCGCGTTCCACGAGGGTCAGTACGAACTCACCCTGCTCCAGGCTAATGAAGTAATTGGTGTTTTCGCTTCCGGCGGCAATGCCTTGAAAGTCACGTAGATGGCCTAGCCCGTAAGGGGCGAGAAATGTTTCCAGCTCGGGCCGAGCCAAAGGGGTAAATACGGACATATCAGGGCTGCCAGCAAAAAAGGTGAATGTGGGACCTTACCACTCGAATATTTTCCACGATGGAATCAACATATCCGGTTGGTCTGAACGAATGAAATTGGCGTCTGTACCATCGGCGCGCACCAGAAAGTAAGGTTTTCCGCCTTTCGGGGTGATCTTGATCGCATACAGGAAGCCGTTCTGGCGGTACTCCTGAATGGTCCTGTCACCTTCGGTGCGGATTGTAACGTCCGGGTCTCCTGACGGTGCATCATCAGCTGCAACAGCAATGAGCGGGCAGAGTGTAAACAGGCCGGCCAGCAACAGGCGATTTGTTGTGCGCATGATAACCTTGTCCCTTTGTCGTCAATGGTCCTCGCATTCTAGCGCCGACCCCGCCGAAAAGGTTGATTCTGCTCATGAGCCAAGCTCCCCTCGTCCTGGTGGACGGTTCTTCTTATCTGTATCGCGCTTTTCATGCGCTGCCGCCGCTTGCCACGTCCAAGGGTTTGCCCACGGGTGCCGTGAAGGGCGTGCTGAATATGCTCAAAAGTCTGCGTCGGCAATACCCGGACAGCCCGTTCGCGGTGGTGTTCGACGCCAAAGGCGGCACGTTCCGTGACGACTTGTATGCCGAGTACAAAGCCAACCGGCCCAGCATGCCGGACGATTTGCGCGTGCAGATCGATCTGCTGCACGCCTGTGTGAAAGGTTTGGGCTACCCACTGCTGTGTGTCGACGGGGTCGAAGCTGACGATGTGATCGGCACCCTGGCCCGCAGCAGCGCGGCGGCGGACAGGCCGGTCATCATTTCCACCGGCGACAAGGACATGGCGCAGCTGGTCGATGGTCACATCACGCTGGTCAACACCATGACCGGTAGCGTGCAGGACGTGGCGGGCGTGAAAGAGAAGTTTGGCGTCGGCCCTGAGCACATCATCGATTACCTGGCACTGATGGGCGACAAGGTCGATAACATTCCAGGCGTACCGGGTGTCGGCGAAAAAACTGCCGTAGGCCTGTTGGTCGGCGTGGGTGGCGGCCTGAAAGAGCTGTACGAAAACCTCGAAATGGTCGCGACGCTGCCCATTCGTGGCGCGAAGAACCTGGCCGCCAAGCTCGAAGAGCACCGTGCCATGGCGTTCCTGTCTTACGAGCTGGCGACCATCAAGATCGACGTGCCGCTGGACATCGAGCTTGATCAGTTGCACTGCACCGAGCCTGATCGTGAAGCGCTGCTTGAGCTGTATGCCGAGCTGGAATTCAAAAGCTGGATCGAAGACCTGCACCGTGATGCCAAGCGTGTCGGTCTGGAAATCGCTATCGAAGAAGCCCCGGCCCCGGCAGAGTCCCGCTACGAAACCATCCTTGAGCAGGGCCAACTCGACGTCTGGCTGAAGAAGCTCAACGACGCCAAGCTGGTAGCGTTCGTCACCCAGAGCAACGGTCTTGACGCCCAGCGCGCACAACTGGTGGGCTTGTCGTTTGCCGTGCAGACCCACGAAGCAGCTTATATCCCATTGACCCACTCCTATATGGGCGTGCCGCAGCAACTGGATCGGGATCACGTACTCAAGCAGCTCAAGCCGCTGCTGGAAGACCCGAGCAAAATCAAAGTCGGCCAACACGCCAAGTTCGATATCAATATCCTCGCTAACTGCGCCATTGATGGCGATCAGAGTCAGGGCATTGAGGTTCAGGGGCTGCTGTTCGACACGATGCTGGAATCTTATGTGCTGGATTCCACCGCGACCCGTCATGACCGCGAAAGCCTGGCGCTGAAATACCTGGGCCATGCCGCCGGAAATATTCAGGACATCGCTGGCAAGGGCGTTAAGCAATTGACGTTTGACCAGATTTCTCTGGAGTTGGCCGCGCAATACGCTGCGCAAGAGGCTGACATTACGTTGCGCTTGCATGAAGCGCTTCAGGCGAAGCTCGCTGCGATCCCAAGCCTGGCCCCGGTACTCAACGAAATTGAAATGCCATTGGTGCCGGTGCTGGCGGGCATCGAGCGGCAAGGTGCGTTGGTAGATGCCAAGCTGCTCGGCATTCAAAGCGTCGAGCTGGGTGACAAGATGGTTGCCCTTGAGCGCGAGGCGTTCGAGATTGCCGGAGAAGAATTCAATCTGGGTTCGCCGAAACAACTGGGCGTGATCCTGTACGAAAAACTCGGCATGCCGATCCTGAGCAAGACCGCCAAGGGGCAGGCCTCGACCGCTGAAGCGGTGCTGGCTGAACTGGCCGAGCAAGGTTTCCCGCTGCCGACGGTGTTGATGAAGTACCGCTCGATGAGCAAGCTCAAGAGCACTTACACCGACCGCCTGCCAGAGCAGATCAACCCGCGCACCGGTCGCATTCACACCTCTTACCACCAGGCCGTGGCCGTGACGGGGCGTCTGTCTTCCAGTGATCCAAACCTGCAGAACATCCCGATTCGTACCGCCGAAGGGCGCCGCATTCGTCAGGCGTTTGTAGCACCCAAAGGCTACAAGCTGCTGGCGGCGGACTACTCGCAGATCGAACTGCGCATCATGGCTCACCTGGCCAAGGATGAAGGCTTGTTGCACGCGTTCCGTAACGATCTGGACGTTCACCGGGCGACGGCCGCAGAAGTTTTTGGCGTCGAGCTGGAAGCGGTCACTACTGACATGCGTCGCAGCGCCAAGGCGATCAACTTCGGTCTGATTTACGGCATGAGCGCTTTCGGTCTGGCCAAGCAGATCGGAGTCGACCGCAAGCAGTCCCAGGCTTATGTGGATCGCTATTTCGCCCGCTACCCCGGCGTGCTCGATTACATGGAGCGCACTCGCACTCAGGCCGCCGAGCAGGGTTTTGTTGAGACCATCTTCGGTCGTCGTCTGTATTTACCGGACATCAACGCCAAGAACCAGGCGTTGCGCAAAGGTGCCGAGCGGATGGCGATCAACGCGCCGATGCAGGGCACGGCGGCAGACATCATCAAGAAGGCTATGGTGGCGGTAAATGGCTGGTTGCAAGCGTCAGGGCTGGATGCCAGGGTGATCCTGCAAGTACACGATGAACTGGTACTGGAGGTTCGCGAGGACCTGGTCGAGCAGATCAGCGAGCAAATCCGTCCGCACATGAGCGGCGCGGCGCAACTGGATGTTCCGCTGCTGGTTGAAGTCGGTGTGGGCAACAACTGGGACGAGGCGCATTGATCGATTCGCACACAGGAATCACTGATGACGTGGGACCGGCTTTAGCCGGGAAGGCGGTATTTCTGCCGATGAAGATTCATCGTCTGTCCCGGCCTCTTCCCGGCTAAAGCCGGTCCCACGTCGTCAGTCAGCTTGCGGGCAAGCCTCGCTCCAACAGACAGCGCTGTCTGCACGAAGGCTATCGGAGAATTTCCTCCGGCCAGGAACTTACGCCCCGGAACACCAGTCAGAGAACTCGATTGGCTGTGAAGCCAGTCATGCTCCTAGTTGTGTTAAGTGTTGGCAGATATCCGGCTTCCCTCCATGGAAGTCTGGAACTTGAACCCCGAACTTCCCCTCCCCCACATGAAGTCCGGGGTTTTTTTTGCCTGCGATTTACTCGGCGGGCGCCTTGTCTTCCAGCTCCATCCAGCCTGCAAGCACGATATAGGCTTCTTCCAGTCCCATACGCTTGGGTGCAGAGAACAGCTGGATGCTGACGGCATCGCCCCAACCCTTGCGGATTTCTGACTGGACCTTGAGCAGCGTGTTCTTGGCTGCGCCGTAAGTCAGCTTGTCGGCTTTGGTCAGCAGAATGTGCATCGGCATGTGGCTGGCGATGGACCAGTCCAGCATCAGGATGTCGAAGTCGGTCATCGGGTGACGGATGTCCATCATCAGAATCAGACCTTTCAGGCTTTCGCGGCTGCCCAGATAAGCCTCAAGGTGGCGCTGCCAGTGCAGCTTCAGCGGAATTGGCACCTTGGCGTAGCCGTAACCCGGCAGGTCAACCAGGCGTCGCTCATCGTCCAGCTTGAAGAAGTTCAGCAGTTGCGTACGACCTGGCGTCTTCGATGTGCGGGCCAGGCTGGCGTGCGTCAGGGTATTCAGCGCGCTCGACTTGCCTGCGTTGGAGCGCCCTGCGAACGCCACTTCAAAGCCGTCGTCGTCCGGGCACTGGTCGACTTTGGCTGCGCTGAGCATGAAGGTTGCCTGTTGGCACAAGCCGAGGATGGGATTCTTGAGTTGCATGTGATTTCCGGTGAGAGCTGTGCCTGCAAGGGGTGCGGCAAGAGGTGTCGTTTCCGTTTCAGTGAGGCCAGTATATAATTACCGCAGATTTTGTGTGTGCTTTGTCCCGTTTACGGGAAGCTACATCAGCCAAGCGAGAACTATAAGCGCATTAGAACGCAGTCCGCTTTTAACCTGAAAGGGTTGCTGAGTATGAAGGCTTTGGAGCCGCCTGTGTTCAGGAGTTCAAAGTGATGCCGTTGCGTGGATTGTGCAGAGACCGCAATAGCGGGGATTCGCGAACCTTCATCCGCCTCGGATGAGCGAACCCACCTCTATAAAACTATTCACCTTTAGCCGATCTGGATTACCTGATGAACAAAATTTTCGTGAGTCTGCTGCTCGCTCTGGGCATCTGCGGCACGGCTCAGGCGGCCGACACGGTAGTCGGCGACGCGGCTGCTGGCCAGACCAAAACCGCTGTTTGCAGTGCCTGTCACGGTCCCGATGGTAATAGCCTGATGCCAAACTTCCCCAAGCTGGCGGGTCAGGGCCAGCGTTACACGCTCAAGCAGTTGCATGAGATCAGGGACGGCAAGCGTGTTGTGCTGGAAATGACCGGCCTGCTGACCAGCCTCAACGAGCAGGACCTCAACGATATCGCCGCGTTTTACGCCAGCCAGAAAGGCAGCGTGGGTGCGGCTGACGAGAAACTGGTTACTCGCGGCGAAGCGCTGTTCCGTGGCGGCAAGCTGAGCGAGGGCATGCCCGCCTGCACCGGGTGCCACTCACCCAATGGCGTAGGCAATGCACCCGCAGGATTCCCGCACTTGGGTGGACAGCACGCGGATTACATCAAGAAGCAGCTCGTGGCCTTCCGCGAAGGTGAGCGCACCAACGATGGCGACATGATGGTCATGCGCGCCATTGCTGCCAAATTGAGCAACAAGGATATCGAGGCGCTTTCGCAGTACATCCAGGGGCTTCATTGACGGCTGATCCCCAGGATCACTGATGACGTGTGAAGAGGCCGGGACAAACCCTGAATCTTCATCTGCAAAACTACCGCCTTCCCGGCTAAAGCCGGTCCCACGTCGTCACATTATTTGCGGGCAGATATGGAATCGCCCATTGGTTATGCACAATGACGTGGGACCGGCTTCAGCCGGGAAGAAGCCGGGACAAACCCTGAATCTTCATCTGCAGAACTACCGCCTTCCCGGCTAAAGCCTGTCCCACGTCACTTGCGGGCAAATAGAATCGCCCATTGGTTATGCACAATGACGTGGGACCGGCTTCAGCCGGGAAGAAGCCGGGACAAACCCTGAGTCTTCATCTGCAGAAAGACCGCTTTCCCGGCTAAAGCCGGTCCCACGTCGTCATATTATTTGCGGGCAAATATAGAATCGCCCATTGGTTATGCACAATGACTTGGACTGGAGGCGGCTCGCATGAAACGTCACGGCACAAATCCTGAAACACCTCGTTACCGTTCTTCGCGGGCAAGGCCGATTCCAACAGGTTTTCCATTTAAAAAGGGTAGCGTCGGCTACCCTTTTTTGTTGTTGCCAGCGTTACACTAGCGAACTCGCGTCTTGTCGACCGGTCGAAGTCCGGTCGTTGCAAGGCGACTCAAATCAGCCTCAGGAGTAAAGCATGCGTAATCTGATCCTCAGCGCCGCACTGGTTGCCGCCAGTCTTTTCGGTATTACGGCACACGCTGCCGAGCCTATCGAAGCCGGTAAGCAGTACACCGTGCTGAGCAGCGCCGTTCCTGTTTCCGAGCCAGGCAAGATCGAAGTTGTGGAAATGTTCTGGTACGGCTGCCCGCACTGCTACGCATTTGAGCCGACCATCAACCCATGGGTTGAGAAGCTGCCCGCTGACGTTCACTTCGTCCGTATCCCTGCCATGTTCGGCGGCCCTTGGGACGCACACGGTCAACTGTTCATCACTCTGGACACCATGGGCGTAGAGCACAAGGTTCACGCTGCGGTATTCGAGGCGATCCAGAAAGGCGGCAAGCGTCTGACCGACAAGAACGACATGGCCGAATTCGTGGCTACCCAGGGTATCGACAAGGATGAGTTCCTGAAGACTTTCGACTCGTTCGCTGTAAAGGGCAAGATCGCCCAGTACAAGGAACTGGCCAAGAAGTATGAAATCACTGGCGTACCGACCATGATCGTCAACGGCAAATACCGTTTCGACCTGGGTTCTGCCGGTGGTCCAGAGCAGACCCTGCAAGTGGCTGATCAGCTCATCGCCAAAGAGCGAGCGGCCAAGTAAGCAGCGCCTGCCATGCTGCGCAAGAAAGCAGTACGAAGCGTTGGCCTGCATGATCCGCGGGTCAACGAGCATCATCTGCAAGCAAGTGGGCTGCCGGCTGACGGTCGGCTCCGCTTGCTTAGCTTCAACATCCAGGTCGGCATCAGCACCGGCCGCTATGGGCATTACGTCACGCGCAGCTGGCAGCATTTGCTGCCGCACGTTGGGCGAGCCCGTAATCTGCAGAAGATAGGTGACTTGCTGGGCGACTTCGATCTGGTTGCCTTGCAGGAAGCCGATGGCGGCAGTTTGCGTTCCGGCTACGTCAATCAGGTCGAGCACCTTGCCCAGCTCGGTGCCTTTCCTTACTGGTATCAGCAACTCAATCGCAACCTGGGTCGTCTGGGTCAGCACAGCAATGGCGTGCTTAGCCGCTTGCGGCCGTGGGCGATCGAGGATCACCCGCTGCCCGGACCCGCCGGGCGCGGCGCGATTCTGGTTCGCTTTGGCGAAGGTGAAGATGCGCTGGTCGTGGTGATGATGCATCTGGCGCTTGGCGCACGCACCCGCACCCGGCAATTGGCGTATATCCGTGAATTGATCGGTGGCTACCGTCATCAGGTACTCATGGGCGATATGAACACCCACGCCCTCGACCTGCTGGAAAAATCTCCATTACGTGACCTGGGTCTCCTTGCTCCGCAGATTGAGGCGACTTTTCCCAGCTGGCGACCGCAACGCTGCCTTGATCATATTCTGCTCAGTCCTACACTCACTCTGGAACGGGTTCAGGTATTGGCTCAGCCCATCTCTGATCATTTGCCCGTTGCAGTAGAGATCCGCTTGCCTGCTTCATTGAGTGGCGACTCGCTGCCCGTTATCAGTCATCGCGGATCTCCTGAATGAGTGACGAAGCCGAACGCTGGCGAGAGAAATACCTCAAAGGCATCGAGCAACAAGACAAGCTTGAAAAACGCTGGAATGCCCGTCTCGACTTGCTGCGCCGCGGTCTGGTGCGCAGCAGTCTGGCGGCCGAGGGTTCGGACCGGGCTGTCGACCAGTGCATGAAGGAAATGCGCGAAATCGTCCGTAAGGACGACATGGACGCAGGCCTTGCAGCGTTGATTCCGAAGCTGGAAAAGGCGGTACTGGATTCCGAGCAGCGCCGCGAAGAGCGTGCCGCGCAGGTCAGCAGCGCGTTGGTGTCGCTGGTCACGCAGCTACAGGCCCTGCAACTACCCAAAGACGTGCGCAAGCCGCTGAAGCGTTTCGCCAAAGACCTTGAAGAGCGCGCCTCGCAAGCGAGGGAGCTGCCACTGTTGCTCGGCGAGCTTAGTGGCCTGCAGGGGCAGGCGCTGAATGTGATTGAGCGTCCTGAAGAGCCGCACCGGCCGGGATTGCTGCAGCGGTTGTTTGGTGGACATGAAGCGGGCGATGCTCCGGCAAAGGACGCCAGTGATACCGTAGCCGCTGTTCCCGAAGGCGTACCTGAACGTGCGACTGATTCAACCGAGGCCGATGACTGGGACGAGCCTGACGTTCCGGCCAAACCGGTGGATTCAGCACCGCCACCATCTGTTGTCGCACCTATAGCGGCGGTCTCCGCTCCTCCTGAATCCCGGCAGTTGCCTCCAGAACCAGCAGCCCCGCCGCCAGACGTGCAGGCGCCGAAAGTCGAGCCTGTAGTCGATGCGCCCGAGCAAGCCATCCCTGATCCTGGCCATGAAGTTCAGGCCATTGTCGAGCCCGTTGCTGCCCCGCTGGATGCGCCAGTCACTGAATCCATCCCGGTTGAGGATTTGCTCGCCCCGATCCCGGTTGTTCCTTACGAATACGTGTCAGAGCCGGTCAGCGCTGCCACCGAAAAAGATGAGTTGCCGCAAGAGGCAGCGCCTGGCGATGAGGATTCGACTTACGCGCTGCCCAGTTCCCCAGAGCCGAGCTACAGCTCCGTGGCTGCGCATATCGAACATACCCTGTTGGGCCTGCTCAACGACCTGAGCTTGCCGGAGCACCATCGGCCTCAAGCCGAAGCAATGCGTCAGCGCCTCGAACATGGTCTGAACTGGTACGAACTGTTGCCCATCCTCGATGATCTTGCAGTTTTGATGCTGGCGATCACGGACAGCGGTCAGCATGAATTCGAGATTTATCTAAAGCAGCTCAATGAGAGGCTCGAGTCATTCCAGAGCAATTTGCAGGCTGCCAGCGAAGACTACGTGGGCCAGCAGACCGCCTCCCGTGAGCTGAACAATGAGCTGCGTTTGCAAGTGGACGGTTTGCAAAGCAGCGTCCAGGACGCGGCCGATTTACCGAGCCTGAAAAAGGTATTGGAGAACCGGCTGGAAGGTCTGTTGGGCACCATGGACCAACATCAGAAGGCCCGCGACGAGCGCGAGCAGGACGTTGCGGCGCGTCTGCAAGGCCTGGCCAGTCGAGTGGCGACCATGGAGCAGGAGGCGCTGGGTTTCAGGGCCAATCTTGAAGAGCAGCGGCAGAAGGCACTGATCGATCCATTGACCGGGTTACCCAATCGGGCCGCTTGGGAAGAGCGTCTCGGGCATGAAATGGCCGTCTGGCAGAAGAACAAGACCAACCTGCTGGTTTGTATTCTGGACCTGGATCACTTCAAGCGTATCAATGATGGCTATGGGCATCTGGCCGGTGACCGGGTGCTCAAGATTGTTGCCAAGGTCGTGAAGAAGCAGCTGCGGCCGACGGATTTCATTGCGCGCTTTGGGGGTGAGGAGTTTGTCATCCTCTTGCCTGCGACTCAGGTGACAGCGGGTCTGACTTTACTTGAGCAACTGCGCACGGCAGTCGAGCAGTGCCCGTTTCACTTCAAGAGCGAACCCGTCACCATCACCGTGTCCACTGGCGTGACGGCGTTACGGCCCGGTGAGCGCAGCGATGTAGCACTCAAGCGCGCAGATCAGGCTTTGTACCGCGCCAAGGAAAACGGCCGCAACCGTGTGGAGCAAGGCTGACATATGGCTCGACAGTACTGAGTGATTCCACAACAGTGCGTTATGCTGCTCACTTTCTTGCCTCTTTGTTCAGGTTTTCATGAAGCTGTTTTTATCTGCCCTGCTGCTAATCACGTTGACGGCCTGTACCAGCGGACCGCGACTCGACACCAGTCATCCGTCGGTGAACTACGATAACCGCGTTCAGTTTGTCGTGGTGCATTACACCTCGGCGACGCTTGAGCGTTCTCTTGAGTTGCTCACCCACGGCGAAGTCAGCGCGCACTACCTGATTGGCGATACGCCGCCGACTATCTACAAACTCGTCGATGAAAGCGCCCGGGCCTGGCACGCCGGTGAAAGTGAGTGGGAGGGGCGTACCTGGCTCAACTCTGCATCGATCGGTATCGAAATCGTCAATCCCGGCTACCGCGACACACCGACGGGCAGGCTTTGGTATCCGTATACCGAGGGGCAGATTCAGGCGCTGATCGTGCTGCTCAAGGATATCGTCAAGCGTAACCATATCGACCCGCGTCACATCATTGGCCATAGCGACATCGCACCGGCACGCAAGCTGGATCCGGGGCCGCTGTTTCCCTGGAAGCGATTGGCGGAGGCCGGGCTGGGTGTCTGGCCGGACGAGCGTCTGGTGGCAGAACAACAGGCACTTATGCTCGATAGCGTGCCGGATATTGCCTGGTTTCAGCAGCAGCTCGCTCGCGTGGGCTACGCCACGCCGCAGACGGGTGAACTGGATGTCGCCACGCGGGATGTGCTGGCCGCCTTCCAGATGCATTATCGACCCGCACGTTTCGACGGGCAGCCTGATGTGCAAAGCGCGGCGATCCTGAAAGTGCTGAATCGCCAGCGCTGATTGCGCCAATTCGTTGCCGCCGCCCCGATCCAGCGGGCTATTTCCGCGTTTGTTGCTATACCTAGAGGTATTCCTCCGGGTATCAACTGATGCGCGATGCGGCAACACCCTTTCGCAAGACCTTCTATCGTCCTTGGCTGATGGCTTTGCTCGCCGCCTTGATGAGTGCTGCCGTGTTGTTGGCGGGCAGCTTTGCATTGGCTTTGCATCAGGCGCGACAGAACGAAAGTGAACAGATGAACGCGCAGGGCGGGCGTTTTCTGGTGCGGCTGGAGCAGCTGTTTGGCCAACTGCGCACCGGTCTTGATCAACTGGAGGCCCAGCCTCTGCGCCGCTGTAATCCGGAGATGGTCGACCGATTACGGCAGATCACCTCCAGCTATCGATTCATCTATGAGGCCGCGTTTGTTGGCGATGCCAGGGTGTGTTCCAGCGGGGCGCGGGACAGTCAGCTCGGCCTGCCCCGCAAGCCGGATATTCGCGGGCCCACCTATGATTACTGGCTCAATACCTCGGCCCAGCCTGACGACAATCTTGCAGCGTTGGTGCTGGGCCGGGGCGGTTTCAGGGTTTCCACTTCGCGGGGGCATTTGACCGATGTGGTGGATTTGCCCAGCGGTGGCAGTTTGCTTGTGGTGCTGAATCACGGCGTCAAAGCCGTCACCGTGCTGGGACCTGATCAATCCTGGCCGCCGGGCGTGCGCTGGTCATCAAGCAGCACTGAAAAGCTCATCATCACCGACACACAGTTGATCTACCGCATGCCGACCGAGAGCCCCGAGTACCAACTGGTGATGATTGCGCCTCGCGCCGGTCTCCAGCAAAAGGTGGCGGGAGCCTGGTGGTTGCTGGTCCCGACGAGCCTGCTGATTGCCTTGTGTATAAGTGCGCTGGTGCTGCAGTTGGTTCGTCAGCGCCAGTCGTTAGGGGGGGAGTTGCAGGGTGCTTTGCGGCGCGGCGAGTTGAAAGTGCTTTTCCAGCCGATTTTTGATCTGCATTCGCGTGTGTGTGTCGGGGCTGAGGCACTGGTTCGCTGGCGCAGGCCGGATGGCACGTTGACCAGTCCTGACCTGTTTATTCCGTTGGCAGAAAACACGGGGCAGATTCGGCAGATTACGGATTTCGTGCTGCAGCAGTTGCTTGAGCAACTGGGCCCGCTGCTGCGAGCCAACCCGCAGCTTTATATCTCGGTGAACCTCGCAGCGTGCGATGTGATGGCTCCGCGAATTGGCCGGGTTACGGCCAAATTGCTGGCACTGCACAAAGTCTCGGCTCGGCAGATTGCTTTTGAAGTGACCGAACGGGGATTGATCGACGTGGTAATTGCCCGCAATCACTTGCAGGCGCTGCGCGACAAAGGCCATCCGGTGTTGATAGATGACTTTGGTACGGGATATTGCAGCCTGGCTTACCTGCAGACGCTGCCCGTGGATTGCCTGAAAATCGACAAGGCATTCATCGATGCCCTGGGACATGATGCCGCCAGCAGCGGGGTGGCCCCTCACATTATTCGCATGGCTCATGCCCTGCAATTGCGGGTGATTGCCGAAGGTATCGAATTCGAATCCCAGGCCCGGCTACTCATGAGTGAAGGTGTGAAGTACGGACAGGGCTGGTTATTTGCCAGGCCATTGAGCGCGCGTAAATTCAGCGAACTGGTCACCGGCGGCCGCCGTAGTCAGGGGCGGCGGGCTGAGGATGTGGCTTGAGGCTCCACGGGATTGCGCGGTCTATGACGTGGGACCGGCTTTAGCCGGGAAGAGGCCGGTACATTCGCTGAGTCTTCATTGTCAGGAATGCCGCGTTCCCGGCTAAAGCCGGTCCCACGTCACAGCCCCCGTTCGTTCCTACAACGGCAACGCCATATAAAACTGGGTGCCCTGCCCCGGTCTGGAATAGACGCCCATCCGCCCGCCGTGCAGTTGCACGATCTCTTTGCACAGCGCCAGGCCCAGCCCTGCGCCGCCTTTCTTGCGGCCGACCTGGACGAAAGGTTCGAATATTCGGCCCTGCTGTCCGTAGGCGATGCCTTCGCCGTTATCTTCCACACTAATGATCACGCGTTCGCCATGACGTCGTGCCTGGAGGCGAATCAGACCATTTTCCGGTGTGTGGCGCAGGGCGTTGTCCATCAGGTTATCCAATACCCGTTCAAGCTGGGCACGATCGGCATGTAGTCGAGGCAATGGCTCCTGGGTTTCGATCGACAGGACAATGTTCTGCTCATGGGCCTTTTCTTCGAAGCGTTGCCGCGCCTCTTCCAGCATGTCTTCAATCGACACAGGTGCCAGCGTGAGCTTCTGCAAACCGTTCTGATAGCGGGAGAAATTCAGCAAGTCATTGATCAACTGCATCAAGCGCTGCATTTCTTCGTTGACTGTATCGAGCAGGTCCGACTCGCGGGAGTCTGGCGGGAATTTAGACCGCTCGCGGAACAGACCGAACGCCATGTGCATGCCGGTGACCGGCGTGCGCAGCTCATGGGAGGCGCGCAGGACAAACTCGCTACGCACACGCTCGAATGCGCGCTGTTCGGTGACGTCGTGCAGCACCATCACCGCCCCGAGGATGTGACCTTTGGTGTGGCTGACGGGGGTCAGGCTATAGGTCAGCAGTCGCGACTCTCCATCGACCTCAATGGAGAGATCTTCCGGCGCACGCTCAAGTGTTCCGCCGCGCAGAGTCAGGTACAACTGCTCGTCCAGCTCAGGACGTTCCAATGCCGCGCCGAGCCCCTGGCCAAGCTTGGGCTCGTCCCAGCCCAGTTGCCGTTGAGCAACTGGATTGAGGTGTTCCAGACGACCCTGACGGTCGATCATCAACAAACCGTCGTCAATGCTGTCCAGCACAGCCTGCAAGCGCTGCTGACCGGCCAGCAGTTCATCGACGTTGGTGACTTGGTGCTGACGTAACGCTTCGGCCATGATCCCGAAACGTCGCGTCAGCAAATTCATTTCAGCGCCCGACGCAATCGGCAGGGTCACTTCGAAGTTGCCCTTGCCGATACTGTCCGCCGCTTTAGCCAGAGCTTCGATGGGGGCACCGAAACGACGAGCGATGCCGTGAGCCGTAATGAAACCGATGCACAGCACTGCGATGCCTACCAGCCCAAGCAGACCTGCAACCCATAACGCTCGTTCGCGGGAGTGGATTTCCACCTTGCTGATGTTGTCCAGCGACTGGCGGTGGGCGATCAGCAGGTTGTTGCGCAGGTTGTTGAATGCTTCAGTCAGTTTCGTGTTGTCGCGCATCGAACGTGTGGACTGGCGGGACTCTTCGAAAGCGTCGATAAATTTCTGGTAATCCACCCTGGCTTCCTGAAAGCCATTGTCGACATTGTTGAGTTCATCGTTCTCGACACCCTGCTCCAGTAAAACCCGGAATTGATCCTGCAGTTTGCCAAGACGCTCAGGATTGGGCGTTTCATTGAGCATCATGACCAGTTGGTCGCCGAGGTTTTGCCGAAGCTTCAGGCCGGTATCCAGCGTCACGAAATTCTGCTGGATCAACGACTCCTGTGAGCTCGCCATCTGCATCACGCTAACCAGACCAAGCACCAACCCCAGCAACGCTACCGTTATCAATGCCGAAATGCTGAAGAAAAGTCTGGTGCGTAACTTCATCGCCAGTTTCATGCCGGGTTAGTCATAGGTTGTACTGCTTGCGTTTTCGATACAGCGTTGAAGCATCGATTCCCAATGTCTTGGCAGCCTGATCCAGTGTGTCACTGGTGGCGAGGACCGCGCCAATGTGGGCTTTTTCCAGTTCATCCAGGCTCAGCGCGGCACCGACCCGGGGCGCGTTGCTGGTGGGCTGCTCGGCCATCCCCAAGTGGGCCACTTCAACCCGCTCTTGCGGGCAGATGATACTGGCGCGTTCGATGACGTTGCGCAGCTCACGAATGTTGCCTGGCCAGCGGTAATTCAGCAGCGCGGCTTTGGCTTCATCACTGAAACCCCGTGCCGGGCGGGCGTAGTCCTTGACGAAGCGCGCCAGGAAACGGTCTGCCAGCGTCAGGATGTCTTCAGTACGCTCGCGCAGCGCGGGCAAATGCAGCGTGATCACGTTGAGACGGTACAGCAGGTCTTCACGGAAGCGACCATTGCGTACCATGTCTTCCAGGTTCAGGTTTGTAGCCGCAAGAATACGGACATCGGCACGGCGAGTGACGGGATCACCGACTCGCTCGTATTCCTTGTCCTGAATAAAGCGAAGCAACTTTGGCTGCAACGTGAGCGGAAAATCGCCGATCTCGTCGAGAAAAAGCGTACCGCCGTCGGCCTGGTTGACACGCCCCAATGTGCTTTCGCTTGCGCCGGTAAACGCGCCGCGGCTGTGACCAAACAGTTCACTTTCCATCAGCTCGGCAGTCAGCGACGGACAGTTGATGGTTACGCAGGATTTCTTGTTGCGCTTGCTCCAGCCATGAATGGCACGGGCCAGTTCGCCTTTACCGGTGCCTGACTCACCCAGAATGAGAATGTTGGCGTCGGTGGTTGCTACCTGGCGGGCTGTTTCCAGAATCGCCATCATCGAAGGGCTGTGGGAATCCAGACCGTCCTTGGGCTTGCGAATTTCGCCTTCAAGCACTTCCAGTCGCGCCGACAACTGACGTACTTCCAGCTGTTTGGCGGTGGCCAGACGCAGTTGATCCGGGCTGCATGGCTTGACCAGATAGTCCGCAGCACCGGCCTGAATAGCGTCGACTGCCGTATCGACCGCCGAGTGGGCAGTAACGATCACCACCCGCATCCAGGGGGCTTGAACGCGCATTTGCGCCAGTACATCGAGGCCGTTGTCTTCGCCTAACCGCAAGTCCAGAAAGCACAGGTCGAAGACCTGGCGCTGCAGCAACGTTTCCGCTTGGGATGCGCTGTTGGCGGTGGCGACACTGTAGCCCTCATCTTCCAGGCAATAACGGAACGTGCGAAGGATCGCGGATTCGTCATCCACAAGCAGAATACGGCCCTGATTCTCAGTGGCTGCTTCCATTTTTCCTACGCTCCTTAATGAATTGTCTTGCGTTAGTGTCGGAATAATCGGGCAAGTTGCATGGTTGATTCTGATTGATTATGCGAGGTGCATGCTAGCCTTGTAATTCATTCAGGCATAACTATCTGATTTTAATGAAAAATAATCCTGATAAGTGCCTGAGGCACAGTTCGTTGGTTTCGGTGGCTTTTCACGTTGAATGAAGCCAGTTCTACCGATCTCGGTGCGCTGAGTGACGGTGACGCGTGATTCTCAACGCGTCCATCTCGACCCCGGTTCTGCACTTCCTTGGCGTTTGCTGATCAGACACATGCAAGCCTCTGAATTGAGATGCATCTCCGGAGGACTGGCTCGAAACCCTTACACAGCTATGAAGATGGAGAACTGCCATGCACCCGCTGAAAAAGCTCGCTCTGGCCACAGCCACAATCACCGTGCTGGGCTTGAACCCTTTGATGGCCAGTGCTGCTCAGGGCGATTTGCCCAGCCAGCTCGCCGAAGCGCGTCAGGAAGGTTCGATCTGGACCGCATTCGCCCTCAACAAACACTTGAGCCCGTTCAAGATCGACGTCAGCGTCGAGCGGGGAACGGCTGTCCTGAAGGGCAAAGTTGAAAACCAGGTTGATCGTGAGCTGGCCGAACGCATTGCGCTGGACACCAAGGGCATCGATAAGGTCGACAACCAATTGGAGATCGACCCCAATGTTGCCGCCGAGCCTGGCACCAAGGCCAATATGGCGCAGCGATTCGAAGACGCCACGCTGACTGCGACTGTGAAGTCAAAACTGCTGTGGAGCAGCGTCACTGAAGCACTCAACATTGATGTGGACGCCAAAGACGGCGTCGTGACGCTCAAAGGTCGTGCGCAAAGCCCGGAAGCCAAGGAAGTGGCCGGTAATCTGGCGACCAACACTGATGGCGTGGTTACCGTGAATAACCTGATCAGCATCAGTGCTGCCGATTCCATTGCCTCGCGGGTTGATCCGCAAGCCACCAGCCCGGCTGAAGACATCAGTGATGTGTGGATTACCAGCAAGGTCAAATCAAGCCTGATCTACAGCCGTAATCTGGATGGCCTGAACATCAAGGTCGACACCAAAAGCGGTTTGGTCAGCCTTAACGGCATCGTTGCGAACTATGCGGAAAAAGAGCTCGCTGTCGAGATCGCGCGAAATATTCGCGGCGTGAAGGGCGTGAACGCGGATGCCCTGAAAGTGATGACCCGTACGACCGGCTGATCAATTGGGCTGGTACGTTCGTGCATCCTGCACGACCCGTCAGGGCTGATCGTGCAGGATGCTACCAGCTGAAATTGTTTAGCGTTTTCAACTAATTGATTTATAAGGATATTTTGTTGAATTGAAAGCTGGCATGCAGGCTGCAATATCTTGTTTATAGAAGCCGTGAAGTTACCGGCAACAAGATCAAGTTTGACAGCCCAACGTGGTGTCAGGAGCAACCAGATGAACCGCCAGCGTCTTACTCAATTGCGTATTTCGCCCTTGCACCTTCAGCAAGGCTTGTTCGCCACCTTGGCGCTGATGGTCACTCTGATTGCAATTCAGCAGTTTCAGCATTGGGAAAATTCCCGTGAAGCTGCACAGATCAAGCAGCCGTTCACTTACAGCCAGACTTACAGCAACGTCAGTGCATCCATGGCTCGCGATACCGCGCTGAGCCTCACCCCGGTTGACCGCAAGGCACCTGTAAGTGAAGTACAGCACCAGCAAACCTGGGTTTTTTGACCCGCAGCAGTAAACGCAGCATCCATTAAAAGCAGATAAGGAGAGTCATCATGTTGAGTTGGGCAATCACGTTTCTGATCATCGCCATTGTTGCCGCCGTTCTTGGTTTCGGTGGTATCGCCGGCACCGCAACTGGTATCGCGAAGATCCTGTTCGTCGTGTTCCTGGTCATGTTCGTTGTTTCGTTCTTCTTTGGCCGTCGCGGCCGAGGTTAAACATGCGCACGTCTCTGCACTCAATCGCAGCCGCCCTGTTAATGGGCGGTAGCGTAATGGCGATGGCTGCCAATGACGGCCAGTCTCGGGTCAATCAGTTGTTGGGATCTGACCCCGAGTACCGGTCTACCTGGAGCTCAGTGATCAAGAAGGAAGAGCGTTTGCCCGATTGGGTGATCAATCTCTCCGGTGCCAGCGAGCAGCAGATGACCGCTGTGACCGAAGACAAGAAGCCTTACCTGGTTGGTCCTTTGTGCGAAACCGCTGAAACCTGCAAGAGCCAGCGTCTACTCGTGGCGTTCAGCCTCGACAAAGACGAAGCCTATGCATTGTTGGTAGATGTGCCAGCTGGCCTGCCTTCGGACAAGTCGCCGACGCGTCACGCAACCTACCGTTATCTGGGTGAACCGGACGAGGGTATGCAAGGCATGCTCCAGGAGCAGCTTCGCAAGGATCCGAACTGGTACTGATTCACGGTATTCAAGAACAGAGAGCATCCATGTTCGGGGTGCTCTTTAGCTGCGCGGTTCGAAAAGAATCGCGTATGACCAAGGGGCCGGGACGCTTTGATCGTTTGGATCGGAGTGACCTAGGAGTACAGGGAGTACTCCCGATGAGGGCCGGGTCAGGAAGAACCGCGACGCAAGTCCATGATAGTGATCTCGAATCTTCGGGAAACCATCGGCTGTCTTGCGTTGCGCTTTATCGTTTCACCTCGCATGACATCTCCGCACATCCGACAATTCTTGTAGGAATTGTCAGCTTCCCATCCCCGCGATATTCCTGCTGATTTCTTCTTCGTAACTTTTTGAATGGGCTGTATAGGGCGAATTAGCCACCTTTGAGCCGATTCGCGGTACGTCTTGGTCGCTTTTAGGCATGTTTCCTGTCGCTCGCATTATGCCGATTCGGTATGGGGTAGTCGTTTACGGCATTAGACGTTGCGCGTATGCGTGGGAATAGTTGCGCCTTTTTTCGTCAGCTACAGAGCCGGATGCTCGCTTGCTGCATCTACTCGGCACTGCTCTAACCGGTAACCGATGTTTCGCCGCTGCTTTGGATCAGCAACGTCGTGCATGTGTGCTTAGAGAAGTGCGAGCCACTTGAAAAAAGGTAACGACATGAAGAAGGCAAAGCTGAGCCTGGCGTGGCAGATCCTTATCGGTTTGACGCTCGGGATTGCGCTGGGCGCGCTACTCAACCATTTCAGTGCAGAGAAGGCCTGGTGGATCAGTAACATCCTTCAACCGGCGGGCGATATCTTCATTCGCCTGATCAAAATGATCGTCGTACCGATTGTGGTTGCCTCGCTGGTCGTGGGGATCGCCGGTGTAGGCGATGCGAAGAAACTGGGGCGTATTGGGCTCAAGACCATCCTTTACTTCGAAGTCGTCACGACCATCGCTATTCTGGTTGGACTGGTGCTTGCCAACGTTTTCCATCCCGGTACCGGTATCGACATGAGTACGCTGGGAACGGTGGATATTTCCAAATACACCGCGACCACGGCTGAAGTGCAGCATGACCATGCCTTCATTGCCACTATCCTTAACCTGATTCCGTCCAACATCTTCGCCGCCGTTGCGCGGGGCGACATGTTGCCGATCATCTTTTTCTCGGTGATGTTCGGTCTGGGGCTGGCCAGCCTGGATGCCGAAGTGCGTGAGCCGGTGCTGAAGGTATTCCAGGGCATCTCGGAAACCATGTTCAAGGTCACTCACATGATCATGAACTACGCCCCGATTGGCGTGTTCGCTCTGATTGCGGTGACCGTAGCCAACTTTGGTTTTGCTTCGTTGCTGCCTCTGGCCAAGCTGGTGATTCTGGTTTATGCGGCTATCGCGTTCTTTGCCTTTGTGGTGCTGGGGCTGATCGCCCGCCTGTTCGGCTTCTCGGTGCTCAAACTGATGCGCATCTTCAAGGATGAGCTGATCCTGGCCTACTCCACTGCCAGCTCCGAAACCGCACTGCCTCGTGTGATCAGCAAGATGGAAGCCTACGGCGCACCGAAGGCGATCTGCAGCTTCGTAGTACCGACCGGTTACTCGTTCAACCTCGACGGTTCGACCCTTTATCAAAGCATTGCGGCTATGTTCATTGCCCAGCTGTACGGCATTGACCTGTCCATCGGCCAACAGTTGATGCTGGTCCTGACGCTGATGGTGACCTCCAAAGGTATCGCAGGCGTGCCGGGCGTTTCTTTTGTGGTGCTGCTGGCGACGCTGGGCAGCGTGGGGATTCCGCTGGAAGGTCTGGCGTTCATTGCCGGTGTCGACCGGATCATGGACATGGCGCGTACCGCATTGAACGTGATCGGCAACGCACTGGCGGTGCTGGTCATCTCGCGTTGGGAAGGCATGTACGACGATGCCAAGGGCGAGCGCTACTGGAACTCCCTGCCGCACTGGCGCAGCAAGGAAGCGGTTCCGGGGGCTGAGCCGGTGTCGTCGAACAACGCATAAAGGCTCCCCACAGGTTGGTAGCGATCTCAAGCTCACGCAGGACCGGTAGGACCGAATTCATTCGGGAAGGCGGTATTTCAGGCGATACATGCTGCGGATCTGTCGGCCTCTTCGCGAACGAATTCGCTTGGTGGGAGCCGGACTTGCCCGCGATAAGAACAACGCGGTCAAACAGACATACTGCGTCGCCTGAATCGCGGGCAAGCCTCGCACTTAAGCCGCGCTATTCCGTAGGACCGGCTTTAGCCGGGAGGGCGTCGGGACATTCACCACATGTTCTTCGTCAGGAATACCGCTCTCCCGGCTAAAGCCAGTCCTACGGGATTGCAGGCCAACATAGGGTCATCCCACAGGTTTCGTATCCCGCTAACAAACCCCGGCATGCCGGGGTTTGTTGTTTCTGGCTCAGGCCTGCGCCATGGCGTCGTTGAGTGACTTCTCTAACTGCGCCTTGTAGCGCAGGTACAGAATCGTCTGGCCGCGAGCGTCGTCCAGTAAGCCGGACAGGTCCAGATCGGTGATGTAGCAGCGATAGCGTTCGGGCTCGGTGCGTCGCTCCAGGATCTGTCTGGCCACGACACTGAACAGCTGATCACCATGCTCCAGCTCGGAGAACTCGTTGTTATCGCAATAAAGCGTAACGCTGACCTGACCTGGCGATGCTTCTTCGACGATCGCCTGCACGTCGTAGAACGACTTGCTTGTAGCGGTTGGCGCACTGCGTGGTTCGATACGTCGGGCTCGCCCTGCCCCGGATGGCATGATCTGGTAATACAGCGTTTCAAGGAAAGTGGACGCGGCAGTGTCGCCCACAGGCAGCATCGCGCTGCGGCGGTAAACCAGCGCCTGGAAGAAACGCTGCAGTGGCTGCAACAGGCTCAACTCATCGTGATAAGCCAGACGCTGATGCCAGAGCGCATTGTGCTCATCAAGGGCGTAGAGATCGGCCTCGTTTTCGTTGACCCTGTAAAACACCTGAACACATTCGGGCTGGCCGTGGGGCAGGATCAGCGCCAGATCGTGATCGCTGAGCGCGTGCGGGTCGAGATGCAGCGGGCTGTAACACGGCAGCTCTTCGCCCAGATACTCGAACAGTCCCGAAAGGCTGTTGATCACCACATGAGTGACGGGCTGGGTCGGCACCATTTCCAGTACGTGATACTGCTGTTGCACCTGGATCAGGTAGCGATGGTTCAGGCGTGCGGCATGCAGCAGTTGCGCCGTGGCCACCAGCTCCTCAACCCGTTGGGCGATGGCGGGAGCGCGGTTGTGGCAGAAGCAACGCACGCGAACTACAGGTTGCGCCGCGCCCTCAGGCAAAGTGCTGAGTAGCTCGCTCAGGCAGTCGAGCAGTGCATGAACGCCGTCATAGCGGCTGACGAGGATTTCGTTCCAGCTGTTCAGCGTGATCTGATCCAGAGTCAGTACGAGGTTTTCCCTGACCCCGGCATAACTCAGCGAGTCAGTTCGCTCAGTGGTCATCAGGATGTTCAGGTCTCGATGGTGACTCAGCGGATCAACCCCAACGTTGACCAGCAAAAGAATCTCGCTGGGTACCGCAGGGCTTAGCAGGCGCTCTTCGCTGACCGCCTGGAGCGGAACAGGGATCTGCTGTTGCAGCGCCCCGAGCAGATTGAACAGCTCAAATTCACTCAGGTCGCTGCTACCTGGGTGCAGTGCCAGCCGCGTAGTGCTGTCGATTATGTTGTTGCGGTGGCACCAGGTCAGCAGGTCAAGCAATTCGCGGCTGCGCTTGATCGGCGAGAAGTCGATCCATTCATGAGCGCCCAGACTGCCGTTATACAGTGCCCATTGAGTTTTCCCCGGCTCGCGCTTGTTGGGTGACTGCACCAGCGTCAGCGTGTCTTCCGCCAGGTCGGGAGCGATGCCCGGATTGATGAATTCGACCTTACCTGCCTTGCGCTCGAACGCGGCGTACAACCTGCGGCCGAGTACGTTCAGGTCACGGGCGTTGGCCGAGCTGGCCACGTTTTGCTGACGGGCAAGCTGGGTCAGAAAGCGATAGCTGTAATTGAGCTCGTTAACCAGTGCGCGGCGCTCATGGGCGACCTGACGCACCTTCCACTTGCTGCGGCTGTCGAGCAGGAGTAACTGACGCTCGTCCCAGCCCCACTCCCGCGTCAGGCGTTCAAGTAACTGCCGCTGCCAGCTGGTGTTACGCAGCCGCGACGTGCCGGTCAGCTTTTTATTCACTTTCAAATACAGACTGCGGCGTACCAGCTCCAAGCGTTCCAGCTCGCCGCGCTGGATCAGATACTCTTCGATGCGCCGATACACGACCATGTACGGATCCAGCTCATCCAGATCCACCCGATTGGCGAACACCGCTTTCTTGAAGCGCAGGCTCAGGCAGCGGACCTTGGGGTGTTCGCTGGCATACACCTCGGTCAACAGCAGTTTGAGCACCGATTTATAAGGGGACTCGATGCCCTTGAATAATTGCCACAGGCCCGCGCCGAGAAACTCTCCAGGCGGAATAAGCGCCATATGACCCAGGTCGAGCACTTCGTCATGGCGTATAAAGCGTTTCGACAGCAATGTGTGGGTGTAGTCGGCGTAGCGTTGTTCTTCATAGCTCGGCACCAGCCACCACATCGGCGTGCGACCCGCCAGCCAGATGGCGGTGCGGTAGAACTCATCCAGCAACAGGTAGTGCTGCGTGCTACCGCAGTTGTCCGAGCTGAGCTGTGTATCGCGCTCACCTGCAATGAAGCGCTGCGGGTCGATCAGGAAAAAGTGCGCCTCGGCACCCTGGCTGTCGGCCCATGCTTCCAGCGCCTGACATTTCTTGTGCAGCTCGGCAATTTCCTCGGCGGTCAATTCTGAGTCATGACAAACCCAGACATCCATGTCGCTTTGGTCGGCCTGGGCAAAGGTGCCCAGGCTGCCCATCAGAAACAGACCGTGAATGGGATTGCGCGCATGGCCACGCCGGGTTTTGTACGAAAACGATCGGGTCAGGCGCTGGGCTTCAGCCAGTGCCAGGCTACTGGGTTCGTATTGGGAAACGCCCGCAGGCGTGCTGCCGGAAACATAACCGGGCAACAGCGGATGGTTGACGTGAAAAAACAGCGGCAGCAAATTCAATACGGTTTGCTGGCGAGTCGACAGCCCCTCAAGGGCACGCGCAAGCCGCCCGCTGTTCAGGGTCAGGAAACGGTTACGGAGCTGGGAAAGCACCTTGCGGTCGATGCCTTCATCCAGGTCAGGACGAATTTCGGAATTACGCGTCATTGCAACTCAAACCGGATGCCGGGCTCGAAAGGGGCGGCGTGGAAGTAGTGAGTCAGACGGCGGGCAGGACGACGTGAGAGCCTGAAGCTTTCAGTCCGTTTATTGTTCTGGCGCCAACTTTTTACTATCGGCGCAGATTTTCATAAATGAAGGGTCCGCTAAACCTTTTTTGGAATGCGGACCCTCGCGGGGATCAAGCGGCTTGTTTGGCAACGTTCAGGATTGTCAGCAGCGACTGGGCATGTTCGGCAGCCTCCAGTCCAAGACTGGTCAGGTATCCGCCATCAACCTGAGTGGTCAGGCCTTTTTCGAAGAGTCTTTGTGCAGCCGCAACAGCCGTCGGGGCGGCCACGTGATGGACTTTGAGTCCTTCAAGGGTATTGCCCAGATTGAAGAGTGCGAGGATTTCCAGTTCGGCAACCAGCTCAGGGGTATACGACATAGATGCTCCAGACTTTTTCTAGTAATACGCCTCACTGACTGGCGGAATCCTGAAATCAACGTGTCTGTGCTGCGCTCGTCGGTTCTGGATGACCGTTAAAGCCGGCTCGGCGTGGAAGCCCCGTCGTTCTAGTGGCAGCGAGGCAGTTGCAGTGTAGACCTGGTCTGGAGATTTTGCCGAGCCCGATTTTCTGAGGTTAGCCACCGGCCGTCAGTTGGCCGGTGTGCGCGTCAGCTCAAGCCTCTGGCGGTAGCTCAGGCAAGGCACGCAAGGCTGTCTCGTACCATTCGGTGTTGAACGGGCGGTCTTCTTCCAGCAGTGCGTCAATCTCGATAGCCAGAACATGGGCCATCAACTGCAGGATTTCTTCACGCTCATAGCCCACCAGCGTCAGCTTGTTGAACGTCGCCTTGGCGGCAGGAGGGTTGTCGCTTTCGATCTGGTTTTCGATTGCCTGAACCAGAGTCGATTCAGCGAATTCTTCTTCATCGTTGTCGAGGGTGTCGGTCATGGGGTGTTTCCTTTGGGCGGCGATATTCGCCTGTTGGAGCGAGGCTTGCCCGCGAATAACGGCAACGCGGTTTACCTGTTGAACCGAGGTGACCCATTCGCGGGCAAGCCTCGCTCCAACAGATTTGGGATTAACGCGCAGCGAGTAACGCCTGGCCGCGAACCACTGCTGCCTTGACCTGTGCCGGAGCGGTGCCGCCGATGTGGTCACGGGCGTTGACCGAGCCTTCAAGCGTCAACACGGCAAACACGTCCTGCTCGATCTGATCGCTGAACTTGCGCAACTCTTCCAGGCTCATTTCAGCCAGGTCTTTGCCGCTTTCGACGCCATACTTCACAGCATGGCCAACGATTTCGTGGCAATCACGGAACGGCAGGCCACGACGCACCAGATAGTCCGCAAGGTCAGTCGCCGTGGAGAAACCGCGCAGCGCCGCTTCGCGCATGATGGCGTGCTTTGGTTTGATTGCCGGGATCATGTCGGCAAAGGCACGCAACGAATCGCGCAGGGTGTCAGCGGCGTCGAACAGCGGCTCCTTGTCTTCCTGATTGTCCTTGTTATAGGCCAGTGGCTGGCCCTTCATCAAGGTCAGCAGGCCCATCAGTGCGCCGAATACGCGGCCGCTTTTGCCGCGGACCAGTTCGGGTACGTCGGGGTTTTTCTTCTGCGGCATGATCGAGCTGCCAGTGCAGAAACGATCCGGCAGATCGATGAACTGGAACTGGGCGCTGGTCCACAGCACCAGCTCTTCCGAGAAGCGCGACAAATGCATCATCGCGATGCTGGCGGCCGAGCAGAACTCAATGGCGAAGTCACGATCCGAAACGCTGTCCAGCGAGTTGCCGCCTACGACGTCAAAGCCCAGCAGTTTGCAGGTCAGTTCGCGGTCGATCGGATAAGTCGTGCCGGCCAGTGCTGCGCTGCCTAGTGGCATGCGGTTCAGGCGCTTGCGGCAGTCGACCAGACGCTCGTAATCGCGACTGAGCATTTCGAACCACGCCAGCATATGGTGACCGAAGGTTACCGGTTGCGCGGTCTGCAAGTGCGTGAAGCCCGGCATGATGGTGTCGGCCTCACGCTCTGCCTGACCCAGCAGGCCTTGTTGCAGACGAGTGATTTCCGACAGGATCAGGTCGATCTCGTCACGCAGCCACAGGCGGATATCGGTTGCCACCTGGTCGTTACGGCTACGGCCGGTGTGCAGTTTTTTACCGGTGATGCCGATGCGGTCGGTCAGACGCGCTTCGATATTCATGTGCACGTCTTCCAGATCGACGCGCCATTCGAAGCTGCCCGCTTCGATCTCGGCCTGGATGGTCTTCAGGCCGTCGATGATGGTGTCGCGCTCGGCATCGGTAAGAACGCCGACTTTGGCCAGCATCGTTGCGTGGGCGATGGAGCCCATGATGTCGTGGCGATAGAGGCGTTGGTCGAAGGTGACGGAGGCCGTGAAGCGCGCGACGAAAGCGTCGACGGGTTCACTGAAGCGGCCGCCCCAGGACTGGTTGGTCTTGTCGGTGCTCATGGATTCGCTCGTGATCTGCTGAAGAATGACATGCCCGCGTCTGCTCGCCGGGCACTCGCGATCATAACAGGTTGGGATTTTTTTATTTGTGGGCAGCTTGCCGCACGGGCCAGCACAGTCGAGACTGGGCTCATGCGAAATAGCTTATTGAAACAACCCTCGCCCAAAGGGCCAGGCAAAGAATTTTTCCTCCCTGAGCTATGCCTTCCGCAGGCGCTCTTGGTACTGGTCCTGCTCGCCGAATTATTGGTCCTGGTGTTGGTTCTGGTCGAGCCCATGCGTCTGGGTTTCGACTGGGTGCGGCTGGCGCTGATGTCGTTGTTCGTACAGTGGATTGTGCTGCTGTCGGCGGCCTTGTTGTGCGGGCTTCGACCTTGGCTGGCGCGTTTGCCTGCTGGCCGTGCGGGGGTATTCGGTTGCTTGCTGGTTGTGGCGATTACCCTGCTCTGCACCGCAGTCACCGACGTCTGCCAACTGACCGGCAGAGTAACGTTTGGTGTGATGGTCGAACGCTACGTGCGTTATGGCCTCATCGCGCTGATCATGTCGGCCCTGATGCTGCGCTACTTTTATTTGCAGAGTCAGTGGCGCAAGCAGCAGCAAGGCGAATTGCGTGCGCGCATCGAATCGCTGCAGGCACGTATCCGGCCGCATTTTCTGTTTAACACCCTTAATAGCATCGCGAGCCTCGTGGCGACCAATCCGGCCAAGGCCGAGCAGGCGGTGCTGGATCTTTCCGACCTTTTTCGGGCCAGTCTGGCCAAGCCTGGAAGCCTCGTCACCTGGCGCGATGAGCTTGAGTTGGCAAAACGATATTTATCGATTGAGCAATATCGTCTTGGCGAGCGTCTACAGTTGGACTGGGTGATCAGTGGAATTCCAGACGATCTTCCAATTCCCCAGCTAACCTTGCAGCCACTACTCGAAAACGCTTTGCTTTATGGGATTGCACCTCGCGTCGATGGAGGTGTCGTAAAGGTAGAAGCAGATTATGAAAAGGGGGAGTTCATATTGTGTGTAAGCAATCCCTATGACGAAGTTGCCAGTCGGCAGACTTCCAACGGCACTCAGCAAGCACTGGTAAATATCGGTGCGCGCCTCACGGCACTTTTTGGTCCGCACGCCAGTCTGAGCGTGGAGCGCCGTGACGGTCGTCACTACACCTGTCTACGCTATCCTTGTGCGAGACTCACGCAGGAAGCCAGAGCTATATGAATGTCCTGATCGTTGATGACGAACCCCTGGCCCGCGAACGGCTTAGCCGGATGGTCAGTGAAATTGAGGGCTATCGGGTTCTGGAACCCGGTGCGTCCAATGGCGAAGAAGCCTTGGCGCTGATTGAAAGCCACAAGCCGGATATCGTTTTGCTGGATATCCGCATGCCAGGTATTGATGGCCTGCAAGTCGCTGCCAGATTGTGCGAGCGGGAAACTCCGCCTGCTGTCGTCTTTTGTACTGCGCACGACGAATTTGCCCTTGAAGCTTTCCAGGTCAGCGCGGTTGGCTACCTGGTCAAACCTGTGCGGCCTGAGCATTTGATCGATGCCCTGAGAAAGGCCGAGCGCCCAAACCGTGTGCAGTTGGCGGCGATGACGCGCCCTGCGGCAGAAAGCGGCAACGGACCACGCAGCCACATCAGTGCGCGGACCCGTAAAGGCATCGAGTTGATCCCGCTGGATCATGTGATCTATTTCATCGCGGATCACAAGTACGTCACCTTGCGACATGAAGGGGGCGAAGTCCTTCTGGATGAGCCTTTGAAAGCACTCGAAGATGAGTTTGGCGACCGTTTTGTGCGTATTCACCGCAACGCACTGGTTGCCCGCGAACGTATCGAGCGCCTGCAGCGCACGCCTCTGGGGCATTTCCAGTTGTTCCTCAAAGGTCTGAATGGCGATGCGTTGATCGTCAGCCGTCGGCATGTGGCGGGTGTGCGCAAGATGATGCAGCAGCTTTGAGGCTGTTTGAAATACGATCTATATGTGGGTGCGGTGCTTGCCCGCGATAAGGTGGATGCGATCTAAAGTGAACCGCATCCAGCCTGATCGCGGGCAAGCACCGCTCCCACAATGTGTTCCAAGTTGAGAATTCACTGACCGGGATGATGCGTTGCACAGGTGCGACCACACACCGCTGAGCCGTTTTTCCTGAACTGTTATCATCCGTCGCAACTACCCTGTACGGATTGATCCATGTCCTCTCGCGAAATCCGCATTGCCACCCGCAAAAGTGCGTTGGCCCTCTGGCAAGCCGAATACGTCAAAGCCCGTCTGGAGCAGGCTCATCCGGGGCTGATCGTGACCCTGGTGCCAATGGTCAGCCGTGGCGACAAGTTGCTCGACTCGCCGCTGTCGAAAATCGGCGGCAAAGGGCTTTTCGTCAAGGAACTGGAAACCGCTCTGCTGGAAGATCGTGCGGACATCGCGGTGCATTCCATGAAAGATGTACCAATGGATTTCCCGCAAGGTCTTGGGCTGTTTTGTATCTGTGAGCGCGAAGACCCCCGCGACGCCTTCGTCTCCAACCACTTTGCCAGCCTTGAGGCTTTGCCTGCGGGCAGCATTGTCGGTACTTCCAGCTTGCGTCGTCAGGCCCAATTACTGGCGCGTCGTCCTGACCTGAAAATTCACTTTCTGCGCGGCAACGTCAACACCCGTCTGGCCAAGCTCGATGCGGGTGAATACGACGCGATCATCCTGGCCGCGGCGGGTTTGATTCGCCTCGGGTTCGAAGACCGGATCACCGCCAGCATCAGTGTCGACGACAGCCTGCCAGCCGGTGGCCAGGGTGCAGTGGGTATCGAATGCCGCAGCGTCGATGCTGAAATTCACGCCTTGCTCGCGCCGTTGCATCACGACGCCACGGCGATCCGGGTGGTCGCCGAGCGATCGCTGAACAAGCACCTAAATGGCGGCTGCCAAGTGCCCATCGCGTGCTACGCCGTACTTGAAGGTGATCAGATCTGGTTACGCGGTCTGGTGGGCGATCCGTCCGGTGCAGTGTTGTTGCGTGCCGAAGCGCGTGCGCCACAGGCTGATGCTCAAGCGCTAGGTGTTCAAGTTGCCGACGCATTGCTGGAACAAGGCGCAGAAGCCATCCTCAAGGCCGTCTACGGCGTGGCGGAACGAGAATGAGTGGCTGGCGGCTGCTGCTGACCCGTCCGGCAGATGAGTCTGCCGCGCTGGCGCAGACTCTGGCGGATGCCGGGGTGTTCAGCAGCAGCCTGCCATTGCTCGACATCGAGCCGCTGCCACCCAGCCCCGAGCAGCACTCGCTGGTTCAGGATCTGGACCTCTACAGCGCAGTGATTGTGGTCAGCAAACCCGCTGCGCGACTGGGCTTGAAGCTGGTTGCGCAACTCTGGCCGCAGACCCCTCTCCTGCCCTGGTTCAGCGTCGGTGCAGGCACTGCGCAAATTCTTCAGGACTATGGTCTGGATGTCAGCTGGCCCGAGAGCGGCGATGACAGTGAAGCGTTGCTGGATCTGCCCCGGCTGCAACAATCCATCGCCATACCCGGCTCGCGCGTGTTAATCATGCGCGGTGAAGGTGGTCGGGAGTTACTCGCCGAGCGGTTGCGCGGCCTTGGCGCCAGTGTTGATTATCTGCAACTCTACACGCGTAACCTGCCCTATTATCCATCGTCGACGCTGGCCGAGCGTGTCCAGGCGGAACGCTTGAACGCGGTAGTGGTCAGCAGTGGGCAGGGTTTTGAACACTTGCGTCAGTTGGCGGGCGATGCCTGGCCTGAACTGTCGCGTTTAACTATATTCGTGCCGAGCCCACGTGTTGCCGACATGGCGCGCGAAGCCGGAGCCCGAACAGTTCTGAATTGCCGCGGCGCCAGCGCTGCGGCTTTGCTGGCAGCGTTACGGGAACACCCTGTGCCTGCCCTTCAGGCGTATTGATCGACGTGCTCTCTTTTACCGATTACGCCCAAATGCAAAGGATGGATACGTGAGCGAAACAGCCTTGCCTAAAGATGATTCCGAATCTGTGCTGACACCACCGACACCCGACCCATTGCGCCCTGAGCGTCCGGCCGGACGCAGCAACGGGCTGGTGGTGCTGGCCTTGTTGTTTGGCGTTGCTGGCATCGCCGTCGCCGGTTGGGGGGTATGGCAACTGCGCGCTGTGCAGGCCAGCCATCAACTGCAGCGCACTCAAATGCAGGATATCGCCGCGCAAACCCTGACTTTGCAAACCGGCGAAAAACAGCTCTCTGAGCGGCTGGCACAGTTGCCTCCTGCCGATGAGCTGGAAGAGCGTCGTCGTCTGGTTGCGCAGTTGCAGGGCGATCAGCAGCGCTTGAGCCAGCGACTGGAAACCGTACTGGGTGCCAGCCGCAAGGACTGGCGTCTTGCCGAGGCCGAGCATTTGCTGCGCCTGGCGAGCTTGCGCCTCTCCGCCTTGCAGGACATCAACAGCGCTCAGGCATTGGTGCAGGGCGCTGACGAGATTCTTCGAGAGCAGGATGATCCAGGTTCCTTTGCCGCCCGTGATCAACTGGCGAAAAGCCTGGCGTCGCTGCGCAGCATCGATCAACCGGACCGTACCGGCCTGTTCCTGCAGCTCGCAGCATTGCGCGATCAAGTCGCGCAGCTCAATGAGCTGGCCCCGGAATACAAAGACAAGGGCGAGTCGCTGTTGGGTCTGACCGATGCCAAAAGCGAAGACAGTCATCTGGTGCAGTGGTGGAATGAGATCTCCCACTACATTCGTATCGATTTCAACGCCGACAAGAACATCCGCCCATTACTGGCCGGGCAAAGCCTGACCCAGGTTCGCCTCGCGCTGAGCCTGGCGCTTGAGCAGGCGCAGTGGGCAGCCCTGAATGGTCAGCCACAAGTGTTTGAACACGCTCTGGCCGAAGCGAAAGAGGTGCTGCGCACCAACTTCAATCAGGACGACGCCCAGAGCAAAATGCTCTCCGCGCGTCTGGACGACCTTTCCAAACAGCCGGTTTCGGTGATGACGCCTGACCTTGCGCAGAGCCTCAGCGCTGTTCAGGCCTATCTTGAGCGGCGTCATGCCTCGGCCGATGCGCCGGGAGCCGTCAATAGCCAACCCGCTGAAACCCGGCAGGGGACGAGCCCATGAAACGCGCCTATGTGCTGTTGTTCATCGCGATCGCCGTAGCTGCAGCGATTGGTGTAGCCATTGCCGAGCATTCCGGCTACGTCCTGATCGCCTATAAAAACTTTCGCTATGAGTCCAGCCTGTGGGCCACGTTAGGCCTGCTGTTTGCCATCTGGCTTGTGCTGGTCGTGGTGCGTCTGCTGGTCCGGCTGCTCACGACGTCCGGTTCAGTCGCCAACCCATGGTCGCGGCGCAACCGCAGTCGACGCGTACAGGTTGCGATTGAGCAGGGGCAAATGGATCTGGTCGAAGGCCGCTGGGCCAGCGCACAGCGTCATCTGCATCGTGCCGCCGAGTCAGAGCCGCAGCCGTTGCTGTATTACCTTGGGGCGGCTCGTGCTGCCAATGAACAAGGCCGTTACGACGAAAGCGACAGCTTGCTGGAACGTGCCCTTGAGCGTCAGCCTCAAGCTGAACTGGCGATTGCGTTGAGCCACGCCCAGTTGCAACAGGACCGTGGTGACAGCGATGGCGCTCTGGTGACATTACAGGCCATGAACGAACGCCATCCACACAATGCGCAAATCCTGCGTCAGTTGCAGCGTCTTTATCGCGCGCGTGGTGAATGGTCTGCGCTGATCAAGCTTATGCCTGAGCTGCGTAAAGACAAGGTTCTGCCGCCGCAGGAACTGGCGGAACTGGAGAGGCGTGCCTGGGGTGAAAACCTCACGTTGGCGGCTTACCGCGAGCAGGATGAAGACGGTAGCTCCGCGGGCTTGCCTGGGCTCGATAGCGCCTGGAAAGGTTTGACCTCGGCGCAGCGTCAGGAGCCGCAACTCGTGCTGGCCTACGCAGAGCAACTGCGCCGCCTGGGTGCAGACGCACAGGCCGAAGAGGCGCTGCGTGCTGCGCTCAAACGTGAATACAACAGTCACCTCGCTCGCCTGTACGGGTTGGTGCGTGGCAGCGATCCTGCACGTCAGCTTCAAACCGCAGAAGGTTGGCTGAAAAATCATCCTGATGATCCGAGCCTGCTGCTGACTCTGGGCCGACTGTGCTTGCAAAGCAGTTTGTGGGGAAAGGCGCGGGACTACCTCGAAACCAGCCTTCGTTTGCAACGCAACCCGGAAACCTGCGCGGAGCTGGCCCGTTTGCTGGGCCAGTTGGGCGAGACCGAGCGCAGCAACCAGCTGTTCCAGGAAGGCTTGGGCTTGCTTGACGAGCGACTGCTGGCACGACCGCTTCCGGCATTGGCGAGCTGATCGGGCGGCCAGGATATCTGGCCGTCCGACGGGTGTTTTTGGTCGTTTGTGTAGGAAGAGTCCATAGCTTTTGCTGCTTGTAGGTAATTTCCTTCAAGAAACAGTCCCGAAGCAGTCATCAATCGTCCGCAAATGCCCACTTAAACAGGGACGTATCCTTACGCCGGTGCCTTGAAAGGGGTGAGCGCTTTCACTACCGTAACTGCCTTCGTCTCTGGTTACGGATTTGCCATGCAACTGGCTCGCACGCGCTCCCTGTTTTTTCTGGTGTTTATTGCCTGTGCAATGATCGTCGGCTCTGTTGTTTACCTGCAGTGCGTTGTAGCCGGGCTTTCACCTTGCGTGCTTTGCCTGTGGCAACGTGCCGTGTTTGTGGTCAGTGGTCTCTTGGCATTAGTTGCCACCTTTCATGCGCCAGGCCGGGGAGGATGCCGGGCATACAGTGCCGTCATTCTGCTGTTTACCTTGTCGGGTGCGGCAATAGCAGGGGGTCAAGTCTGGCTGCAGACGGCAACCGTCGACCAGACCATCGAAGTGATTGCGCATGTCGAACGGCTGCTGGATATGCTCTCGCTTTATTCGCATATCGACAGGTTGCGCAGCGATGCCACGTTTTGTGCGGAAATTTCCTGGTCGTTGTTTGGCATCAGCCTGCCTGAGTGGAGTCTGCTGGCTTTCGTGGGCCTTGCGCTGGTCATGCTGTACGCACTGTTCAACGCTTCGGTCAGAACTCCAAGTGCCGAAAGTCGGGCCGGGGATTAAACACTTGTATGAACTTTATCTCCTGCGTACCTTGATGGGCTGGTCGTGCGGGCATAATCTGGCCCGCAAGCGTAATTGGATATATGCATCATCTGTTGCCCTCAAAACCTGTGTCGTCGACGCCGACGAGATCAAAACCAGGCCAGCGCAGACTGCATGCCCCTGAAGGGAAGTGATCATCATGTTGGAAAGCTGTCAGAACGCACAGGAACGCTGGGGCGGGGTCAATAAGCTGATTGATCGCTGGCTGCAGGATCGCCTTGAATTGATCCGCGTCTACGATGCCCTCGGTGACACACCCGAAGCCCTGGCGGCGGATCGTGAAGGCCTGCAGAAATTCTGTGAAGTACTGGTCGATTATGTTTCGGCCGGGCATTTCGAAATCTATGAGCAACTCAACAGCGAAGCCAAGGCGTTCAATGATGAACGTGGTCTTGAGCTGGCAGATACCATCTACCCGCGTTTGAAAGTCATCACCGAGTCCGCGCTGGCTTTCAATGACCGCTGCGACAACGGTGACTGCTCTGATTGCACTGTCGTTGCTGCGGAATTCAACAAACTGGGCAGCTTGTTGCATGAGCGCTTCGAGCTGGAGGATTGCCTGATCGAGGTGCTCCACAACTCTCACAAGGAAGAAGCGGCCGCTCAAGCCTGATGATTTCTGTGTGAATAAAAAAGGGGTGCCAACTGGCACCCCTTTTTCGTTTCTGCGGATTGGCTTGAGAATTCCGGGCTCCGACGTGGGACCGGCTTTAGCCGGGAAGAGGCCGTGTCAGTCACTGCATCTTCATCGTCTGGAATGCCGCCTTCCCGGCTAAAGCCGGTCCCACGTTGCTCCTACTGCGACACCCCAACCAGCTCGATTTCAAATACCAGGGGCGTAAACGGGTCGATCAAGTCGCCTGCACCTTCTGCGCCGTAGGCTTCTGCCGAAGGGATGACCAGGCGCCATTTGGCACCGACTGGCATATTTTGCAGGGCAGTGGTCCAGCCGCTGATTACGCTGTCGAGGCGAAACCATTGCGGCTGGGCGCTTTGATCGAAGACTGTGCCATCTGGCAAACGCCCGACATAGCGAACCTGAACCCGGCCATCAACGCTTGGCTTCGGGCCTTTGCCAGCGACCAGCTCGGTCATCAATATGCCGTCTGCCAACTCGGTGACACCGGGTTTGGCTTTTTCGCTGGCCATGAATTTCTGTTCGCCTTCCATCGCAGCTTCGCTGAGCGGCTCGACGTTGCCTGATGCTTCGGCTTCAGCCACGGCGGCGTCATGTTCGCGCAGGATCTGCTCGATGCGCTCCTTCTTCAGCGCCAGAGGTTTGCCTTGGTAAGACTGCTGCAAACCTTCAATCAGGGAAGGCAAATCAAGGTCTGGCACTTCCTGATGCAAGCGCTCGCCCAGGCTTGCGCCAAGGCTGTAAGCGAGATCGTGTGCCTCGCTGGAAGGTGCGGCTTGCACAGCCTGAACCACCGGCAACAACAAGAACAACGACGTTAACAGGTAGCGCGACATGAATGCTCTCCGGCCTGGGAAGGCAGCGATTATGCCAGTGCAATGGCCTGTGTGTGATGAGTGTTTGAAGATGAATTTCGCACTGCATTGGCAGTGACTGCAACAAGCATTTATCCGGGTATGCAACAGGGAGCGTTTCATGCTGTCAAGATGCCCTAGCGGCGCTGCGGGCAGAGGTCTAGTATGGGCCGCAAATCAGTCAGCCTGGAGGTAAGTCATGTCGGCCAAAAACAAGCCAGTAAATACTCCGTTGCATTTGCTACAACAGCTGTCGAGCAGCCTGCTCGAACACCTCGAAGACGCCTGCTCCCAAGCGCTGGCTGATGCGGAAAAACTGCTCGCCAAGCTTGAAAAACAACGTGGCAAAGCGCAGGAAAAACTGCACAAATCGCGTACCAAATTGCAAGACGCAGCCACCGCTGGCAAAGCCAAGGCCCAAGGCAAGGCCAAGTCTGCCGTGGCTGAGCTGGAAGAGTTGCTGGACGCGCTGAAAGAGCGTCAGAGCGAAACCCGCGGCTACATTCTGCAGCTCAAACGCGACGCCCAGGAAAGCCTGAAACTGGCTCAAGGCGTTGGCCGAGTCAAGGAAGCCGTCAGCAAAGCGCTGGATAGCCGCGCAGCTAAACCGGCTCCTGCCAAAGCAGCACCGGCCAAAGCGGTCGCTGCAAAAGCCAAAGCACCTGCGACTAAAACCGTTGCTGCAAAAGCACCCGCTAAAACCGCGGCCAAGGCTCCAGCCAAAGCGCCTGCCAAAGTAGCGGCCGCCAAGCCAGTCGCGAAGACGGTGGCCAAGGCTGTTCCCGCTAAAACAACGCCAGCCAAAGCAGCAGTAAAACCTGCCGCCAAAGCACCGGCTGCTGCAGCCAAACCAGCGAGCAAGCCAGCCGTTAAAACGGCAGCCAAAGCCCCTGCGAAAACGACGACTGCAAAGCCAGCGTCAGCCGCTAAAGCCCCGGCCAAAACTGCAGCTGCAAAACCTGCCGCAGCGAAAGCGCCAGCCAAGCCTGCCGCGGCAAAACCCGCTGCGAAGCCTGCCGTCAAAGCGCCTGCTGCCAGCGCAGCCAAGCCAGCGGCTAAAACCGTTGCCGCCAAGCCTGCTGTGAAAGCCCCGGCCAAGGCTCCAGCCAAAGCAGCTGCCAAGCCCGTCGCTAAACCCGCTGTCGCCAAGCCAGCAGCAGCGAAACCAGCAGTAAAGCCAGCCGCTAAACCTGCTGCTGCCAAACCAGCCGCTGCGAAGCCGGCAACACCTGCTGCGCCTGCTGCGACTCCAGCGCCTGCTGCGGCACCCGCTGCGCCAGCGACACCTGCGCCGTCGGCATCCAACAGCAGCGCTCCGACCAGCGCCTCCTAAGGCCGGTCCATCGCGACGCGCAGCGCCTGCAGCGCGTCGTGATTTTGCCCGGCGGCTTCGCCCGCCAGGCAAATCAACCAATCCCCCTCTTCTACGGTTTCCTGTGCTGACCACTTCAGTGTCTGCGCTTCCAGCCTCGTCAGCAGTTCTCGTTCCGCCTCCAGCTCGAGCGTTTTGACTTGCTCGCGTAGCACGCTCAAGGGTGTGTCGTGCTGAGCGCTATTGCGCCACTGCGTGCGTAATTCCCGTAGCGGGCGCACCACGTTGTCATGCCAGGGCGTGGCCAACTGTCCGATTTCCAGCGCGCGTTCGGTGGTGCAAACGACACCGCGCCGGGTCAGCCATACGCCGCACAACAGCAGGCAAACATTGGCGCCGCTGGCCTGCAGGCTCAGACAAGCCTGTTCGACACCCGGCCGGGCGTACAAATCGAGGGTGAAACTCCAAAGGTCTGAAGGCATAGTGCGCTACCTGTTTGAGACGAAGCTGGTAGACTCCGCCGCCATTATGATTCGACTTCAAAGCCTTACCTTACAGCGTGGCCCGCAACGTCTGCTAGAAGACGCCGAGCTGACCCTGCACGCCGGTCAGAAAGCCGGCCTGATCGGTGCCAATGGCGCCGGTAAATCCAGCCTGTTCGCTTTGCTTCGGGGTGAACTGACCCCCGATGCCGGTGACTGTCTGCTACCTGCCGACTGGCGTATCGCACATATGCGCCAAGAGGTGGACACCCTTGATCGCATCGCCGTGGACTATGTCCTCGATGGCGATCTGCGTTTGCGCGAAGTGCAACGTTTGCTGGGCGAAGCGGAAGCGGCTCAGGACGGCGCAGCCCAGGCACGCATGCACTCGGAACTCGACAGCGCCGATGGCTATACCGCCGATGCACGGGCCCGCAAGCTGCTGGCCGGGCTGGGTTTTACCAACGAACAGATGGAAAAGCCGGTCGGTGACTTTTCAGGTGGCTGGCGGATGCGTCTGAATCTGGCGCAAGCCTTGATGTGCCCTTCGGATCTGTTGTTGCTCGACGAACCGACCAACCACTTGGATCTCGACGCGATCCTGTGGCTGGAGGACTGGCTGAAAAGCTATCCCGGCACATTGCTGCTGATCTCCCACGACAGGGATTTTCTGGACGCTGTGGTTGATCATGTCGCCCACGTCGATCAGCGCAAAATAACCCTCTATCGCGGCGGCTACAGCGCTTTCGAGCGCGCCCGTGCGGAACGTATGGCCCAGCAGCAACAGGCCTACGAGAAGCAGCAGGCGCAGCGCGCGCACATGGAAAAATTCATCACGCGCTTCAAGGCTCAGGCCACCAAAGCCAAGCAGGCCCAGAGCCGGATCAAAGCTCTGGAGCGGATGGAAGAACTCTCCGCCGCGCATGTGGATTCGCCTTTCGACTTCACCTTCCGTGAGTCCAGCAAGATTTCCAGCCCGCTGCTGGACTTGTCCGATGCGCGCTTGGGTTATGGCGACAGAGCGGTACTGGAGAAGGTCAAACTGCAATTGACCCCAGGCGCCCGCATCGGCTTGCTCGGCCCGAATGGCGCGGGTAAATCGACCCTGATCAAAAACCTTGCGGGTGAACTCGAACCCTTGAGCGGCCACATGGCTCGGGGCGAGAACACGGTGGTGGGTTACTTTGCCCAGCACCAGCTGGACTCGCTGGATGCCAAGGCCAGCCCAATGCTGCACCTGCAGCGTATCGCGCCGACAGAACGCGAGCAGACGTTGCGTGACTTCCTGGGTGGCTTCGACTTCCGCGGCGGGCGTCTCGATGAACCGGTGCTGAACTTCTCGGGCGGTGAAAAAGCGCGCCTGGCCCTGGCGTTGATCGCGTGGGACCGGCCGAACCTGTTGCTGCTCGATGAACCGACCAACCACCTGGATCTGGAGATGCGCCTGGCGTTGACCATGGCCCTTCAGGAATTCAGTGGTGCGGTATTGGTGGTCTCTCACGACCGGCATCTGCTCAAAAGTACAACCGATGATTTCCTGCTGGTCGCTGACGGCCGTGTTCAGGAGTTCGACGGCGACCTTGAAGATTACGCGCGCTGGCTGGCTGATTACCGGCTGCGTAACGCACCGGTCAGCAACACGCCCATCAACGTCGACAAGACCGATAAAAAGGCCCAGCGCCAGCAAGCGGCTGCGCTGCGTCAGCAGTTGGCTCCGCACAAGAAACTGGCCGACAAGCTGGAGCGCGACCTCGGTACTTTGCACGAGCGGCTTGCCAAGGTTGAAGCGGAACTGGCCGACAGCGCCAACTACGAAGCGGCCAACAAAGACAAACTGCGTGATTTGCTGGCCGAACAGGCGAAGCTCAAGGTGAGCGAAGGCGAGCTCGAAGAGTCGTGGATGGAGGCTCTGGAGTTGCTGGAGTCCATGCAGGCTGAACTGGAAGCACTTTCGTGAACAAGGCGAGGGATTGATGGAAGCATTTGGATCACTGGTTCCGCCACACTGGGTGGAGCCGATCTGGCTGGGGTTGCAGATCCTGTTGATCCTGGTGGCCGGCTACATGGCGCAACGGCTTGTGGGGCGTTTTCTGACCCGCCTCGGCGAGCGCTATCCGTTGCCACCTGAACTGCTGCTGCCGCTGCGCGGCGGTTTGCGCTGGTTCATCATGGGCAGTGCGTTCGTGATTGTGCTGGGCCAGCTCGGGGTTTCTGCCACCGTACTGTGGACCGCACTTTCAGGCTTCGTGGCGGTGGCTGCCGTAGCTTTCTTCGCCATGTGGAGCGTGCTGTCCAACCTGCTCTGCGCGGTATTGATCTATACCATCGGGCCGTTTCGAATTGGCGATGTGGTCGAGTTGGTCGATACGCTCGACAAGCCGGGCGTCAAAGGCCGCGTGCTGGAAATCAACCTGATGTTTACCACGCTGATCGAGCCTGCGGAGGCCGGTGGCGCACTGGTGCAGGTCCCCAATAGCCAGTTTTTCCAGAAGTCGGTGCGCCGCTGGCGCGGTTCGGACGGCTTCCCGACTATCGCAGTCGACAAAACGCCGGAAAATTAATTTCGCGGCACCCCCTGCTGAACCTAGTCAACTGCCCGAGAAGCTAATAGCTTATCGGGCATTGGTGTTTGTCCGAGGTGTGTAATGTCTTTCGATACATGGCTGGCTTTCTTTGCTGCTTGTTGGGTGATCAGTCTTTCGCCGGGTGCGGGCGCGATTGCGTCGATGTCCAGCGGCTTGCGTTATGGCTTCTGGCGCGGCTACTGGAACGCACTGGGCCTGCAAATCGCATTGGCTGCACAGATTGCGATTGTCGCGGCTGGTCTTGGCGCTGTGCTCGCTGCTTCGGACATGGCCTTCACATTGATCAAATGGTTTGGTGTGGCGTATCTGGTGTATCTGGGCATCAAGCAATGGCGGGCACTGCCTGCCGATCTGTCCGAAGACTCGACCGTTCGGCCTGTGGGTAAACCCATGGCGCTGGTCGTCCGCGGATTTCTGGTGAACATCAGCAACCCGAAGGCGCTGGTGTTCATGCTCGCAATCCTGCCGCAGTTCATCGACCCGAATGCACCGTTGCTCGCTCAGTACCTGACGATCGGGGCGACTATGGTGACCGTGGACATGATTGTCATGGCGGGCTACACCGGGCTGGCCTCGAAGGTATTGCGCGCACTCAAGACCCCAAAACAGCAACGCCGCATGAACCGTACCTTTGCCGGTCTGTTCGTGGGCGCGGCTGGTTTCCTGGCGACTTTGCACAGGGCGTAATCTTGTGGGAGCCGCCGCATCGCGCGGCAAGCACAAACCTGTAGGAGCTGACGAGCACCGCGAGGCTGCGATGGCTTTCAGTCTGATACACCGCAATCGCGGCCTCGCGGTGCTCGTCAGCTCCTGCAGAAAAGCATTCCAAGTCAGGTAGTTGCACTTTTTGACAGGCGCGGCCCCGTCGTCCAGACGCCGCGCTGTCTCGCATCAGCCCACAACATCGCGGCCAGGCTCTGCTCCTACAGGAATCACTGATGACGTGGGACCGGCTTTAGCCGGGAAGAGACCGGGGCAGGCGATGAATCTTCATCGGCAGGAATACCGCCTTCCCGGCTAAAGCCGGTCCCACGTCGTCGAATTAGCTTGCGGACGAACGTAGAATCTCCCACAGGGACGGTTTAGATTTTCGAACGGGTCTGAAGCCTACAAATACTCCCCCGCTGCCTCCGGCTGATACTCCACCGCCAGCAGGGTCAGCTTGAGGGTCTTGCCGCCCGGGGCGGGCCAGTCGATGTGTTGGCCGACCTGCAGGCCCAGCAAGGCTGAGCCAATCGGTGCGAGGATTGAGACTGTGTCCTCGGCACCGGCATCTTTCGGGTAGACGAGTTTAAGGTGGTAATCCTTGCCACTGACTTCTTCGCGGCAATGCACCTTTGAATTCATGGTCACGACACCGGCGGGCACTTCTTCGTGGCCAACCACTTGTTCGGCGCGGTCCAGTTCGGCTTGCAGGGCTTCGAGGCCGGGAGTGCTTTCCTCAAGGCTCTCGATCAACTGTTCAAGACGCTGCACGTCCAGCCGGGTCAGGATGATGGTAGGTTGTGTCGACATGTTGGCAGGCTCCTTTTTCTGCGCTGCATAAAACAAAACCCCGCCTGGAGTGGCGGGGTTTTGAAGGGCTTCATCGATGAAGCATGTCTGGACACTAACACAGCAGGGGTATTACACAACCCGGCAAGACCGTTATGCGTCTGGAGACTGACTGGCGTCAGCCACTTCTCGGCGCTGGTCTGCATTGGCGCGAATCTGTCGGCGGCGATTGTCGTCCGCCGAGCGCCATTCACGGATGTCTTCCACATGGCGGAAACAACCGAGACACACTTTCTGCTCGTCCAGCCGGCACAGGCTGATGCAAGGCGAAGGCACTGCCGGGCTGACGTTACTGTACAGCGGCTTGGGCGGTCGGACTGAAGTAGCGGTCACGCTCAAATCTCGTCGAAGTCGAGTTCGACGCCAGCCTGCTCCAGCGTGAAGCGCTTAAGCATTTCGCTCAACAGCTCATCGCTGGTATCGCAGCCCCAGCGCTGCTCTTCCTCGTCGTAGTCGAAGTGAAAGCCGCCGGAACGCGCTGCCAGCCACAGCTGACGCAGGGGCTCCTGGCGGCTGAAGATCAGTTGAGTGCCATTTTCGAACTTGACGGTCAGCACACCGGCCGAGTTTTCAATGTCCAGATCCAGACCACTCTCGTCGAAAACATCTTCCAGATTTTGCTGGGTGGCATCGACCAGGTCGTGAAAGCGGGCTTCGGTCAAACTCATCAGGGGAACCTCAAAAAGTGTCTGCTGTTGGCGCAGCGACGCAAGATACGGTCGCTTCGAGGCAAATGCAAAGCTTACCCGCCCAACGAACAACACAGCGCCAATAATTCGCTCTCTCAGTGCTAAATCAGTCGCGTAGCGTCAAAGCCCCGCCGGACGGGAACCCGGCTACGTAGGCAAGCCGCTGGGTGGCCGGTATACTCGGGCGCAATTAATGCTTTTACAAAGGATTTCGCCATGAAGCGCCTGATCTCTTCGCTTGCTGCGCTTGTCGCGGTCGCTTGTCTTGTCACTGCCTGCGGCCAGAAAGGCCCGTTGTACCTGCCGGATGACCAGAAGTCTCCCGACGACCAGGCCAAGTCGCAATCGCACAAGCATCTTTAAGGGAATTACATGGACGCCTTCAACTACCGCGATGGTGAGCTGTTCGCGGAAGGTGTAGCGTTGTCTGCCATTGCCGAGCGTTTCGGCACGCCGACCTACGTCTACTCCCGCGCTCACATCGAAGCGCAATACAACGCCTACGCTGATGCCCTGAACGGCATGCCGCATCTGGTCTGCTTCGCTGTCAAAGCCAACTCCAACCTGGGCGTGCTCAACGTTCTGGCGCGTCTGGGTTCGGGCTTCGACATCGTGTCCCGTGGCGAGCTGGAGCGAGTGCTCGCTGCAGGCGGCCGTCCCGACAAGATCGTGTTCTCCGGCGTCGGCAAGACCCGTGACGACATGCGCCGCGCGCTGGAAGTGGGCGTGCACTGCTTCAACGTCGAATCCACCGACGAGCTTGAGCGCCTGCAGATTGTCGCGGCCGAAATGGGCGTTCGTGCGCCGATCTCGCTGCGCGTCAATCCGGATGTTGACGCGGGCACGCATCCGTACATTTCCACGGGCCTCAAGGAAAACAAGTTCGGCATCGCCATTGCGGATGCTGAAGACGTCTACATCCGCGCCGCACAGTTGCCTAACCTGGAAGTCGTCGGTGTCGACTGCCATATCGGCTCGCAACTCACCACGCTCGAGCCGTTCATTGACGCGCTCGATCGTCTGCTGGCCCTGGTGGATCGTCTTGGTGATTGTGGCATCCTGCTGAGCCACATCGATCTGGGTGGCGGTCTTGGCGTGCGGTATCGCGACGAGGAGCCACCGCTGGCTTCTGATTACATCAAGGCAGTGCGTGAGCGTCTGGAAGGTCGTGACCTGTCACTGGTTTTCGAGCCCGGCCGCTTCATCGTTGCCAACGCAGGCGTGCTGCTGACTCAGGTCGAATACCTCAAGCATACCGAGCACAAGGATTTCGCCATCGTCGATGCGGCGATGAACGACCTGATTCGCCCGGCGCTGTATCAGGCCTGGATGGACGTCACAGCCGTTCGCCCGCGTGACAGCGCGCCTCGCGCCTACGACATCGTCGGCCCGATCTGCGAAACCGGCGACTTCCTCGCCAAGGGCCGCGAACTGGCCCTGGCTGAAGGTGATCTGCTGGCCGTGCACTCGGCCGGTGCCTATGGTTTTGTCATGAGCTCGAACTACAACACCCGCGGTCGCACCGCTGAAGTGTTGGTCGACGGCTCGCAGGCTTTCGAAGTCCGCCGCCGCGAGACCGTGGCCGAGCTGTTTGCTGGCGAAAGCCTGCTGCCGGAGTAACCCATGCTGCTGCGTTTTACCAAGATGCACGGCCTGGGCAACGACTTCATGGTTTTGGACCTGGTCAGCCAGCACGCGCATATTTTGCCCAAGCACGCCAAACAATGGGGTGATCGGCACACTGGCGTCGGTTTCGATCAGCTATTGCTGGTTGAAACCCCGACCAACCCGGATGTCGATTTCCGCTATCGGATTTTCAACTCCGATGGCTCCGAGGTTGAGCAGTGCGGCAATGGCGCGCGTTGTTTTGCCCGCTTCGTGCTGGACAAGCGCCTGACCGCCAAACGCCTGATCAAAGTCGAAACCAAGAGCGGCATCATCGAGCTGGAAATCCGCAACGACGGTCAGATCAGCGTCGATATGGGGCCGCCACGGCTGGTACCAGCGGACATTCCGTTTCAGGCTACCGAGCAGGCATTGAGCTACAGCGTTGATGTTGACGGGCAGACGGTCGAGCTGGCCGCTGTCTCCATGGGCAACCCCCATGCGGTGTTGCGTGTAAACGACATCAACAATGCGCCCGTGCATGCATTGGGTCCGAAAATTGAACACCATCCGCGCTTTCCGGCGCGGGTCAACGTAGGCTTTCTCTACGTCGTCGATCGTCAGCGTGCGCAATTGCGCGTCTGGGAGCGCGGAGCCGGGGAAACCCAGGCCTGTGGCACCGGTGCGTGTGCGGCAGCCGTTGCGGCTATCAGCCAGGGCTGGATGGATTCGCCATTGCTGATCGATCTGCCGGGCGGACGTCTGTCTATCGAGTGGGCCGGGCCGGGCCATCCGGTCCTGATGACCGGTCCCGCTGTCCGGGTATATGAAGGCCAGGTTCGTCTATGAGTGAGCAAAAGCGATGACTGACAAGCCTCAGACTTCAACCGGCAAGCCTGGCGAATCGCCGGTCGATGCCGCAGTGCCGAAACTTGAAGCAGAGGCGATCATCGCTTACCTGCTCGACCGCCCGGATTTCTTTGCCGAGCACGACGAGTTACTGGTGTCGATGCGTATTCCGCATCAGCGCGGCGACACCGTTTCGCTGGTTGAGCGTCAACTCAAGCTGCTGCGCGAGCGCAACATCGAGATGCGCCATCGTCTGTCGCAACTGATGGACGTCGCCCGGGACAATGACCGGCTGTTCGAAAAGACCCGCCGCCTCAACCTGGCGCTGATGGACGCCAGCAGTCTCGAAGAAATTGTGATTGCTGTTGAAGACAGCCTGCGGCAGGACTTTCAGGTGCCCTTTGTCAGCTTGATCCTGTTCAGTGACAGCGCGATGCCGGTTGGTCGTTGGGTCAGCAGCGTCGATGCGCAAAAAGCTATCGGTGGTCTGATCGGCGACAAGACCGTGTGCGGCGCGCTGCGTGAGCACGAACTGACCTTCCTGTTTGGTGCCGAGCAAGGCAAGGAAGTCGGCTCTACCGCCGTTGTGACCCTTAATCATCTTGGCCTGCATGGCGTGCTGGCCATCGGCAGCCGCGATCCGCAGCATTACAAAAGCTCGGTAGGCACCCTGTTTCTCAACTACATCGCCGATGTACTGAGCCGTCTGCTGCCGCGTTTCACCCACTCTTTACGCTCGGTTCGCTAGTGATGGAACGACAACTGGACGCTTACTGCACACATTTGCGCAGTGAGCGCCAAGTGTCGCCACACACGCTCGAGGCTTATCGCCGCGACCTCAACAAAGTGCTGGCGTACTGCGAGAAGCAACAGCTGAGCAGTTGGGCTGCGCTGGATATTCAACATCTGCGCAGCCTGATCGCCCGTCAGCATCAGCAGGGGCAGTCCTCGCGCAGTCTGTCGCGTCTGCTCTCGGCGGTACGCGGGCTCTATCACTACCTCAATCGCGAAGGCATCTGCGAGCACGACCCTGCCAACGGCCTGTCGCCGCCCAAAGGTGAACGACGCCTGCCGAAAACCCTTGATACCGACCGTGCCCTGCAGTTGCTGGACGGCGGCGTTGAAGACGACTTCCTCGCCCATCGCGATCAGGCGATTCTGGAGCTGTTCTATTCCTCGGGCCTGCGTCTGTCCGAGCTGACCGGCTTGAACATGGAGCAACTGGACCTGAGCGAAGGCCTGGTGCAAGTGCTCGGTAAAGGCAGCAAGACCCGGGTTCTGCCAGTGGGCAGGAAAGCCCGTGAAGCGCTGCAGGCGTGGATTGCATTGCGCGCCCTGGCCAACCCTGAAGATGACGCCGTGTTCATTAGCCAGCAAGGTCGACGTCTTGGGCCGCGCGCTATTCAGAAGCGGGTCAAAGCGGTCGGTGAGCGTGAGTTGGGGCAAAACCTGCACCCGCACATGCTGCGCCACTCGTTTGCGAGCCATCTGCTTGAGTCGTCCCAGGATCTACGCGCAGTGCAGGAGTTGCTCGGCCACGCTGACATCAAGACCACGCAGATTTATACCCATCTGGATTTCCAGCATTTGGCGTCGGTCTACGACAGCGCCCACCCGCGGGCCAAACGCAAAGGTTCTGACCATGATTAAGCTGATCACCTTCGATCTCGACGATACTCTGTGGCACACCGCTCCGGCCATCGTCAGCGCTGAGGCCACCCTGCGCGAGTGGCTTGCTGCAAATGCGCCCAAGCTTGGCCCGGTGCCTGTCGAGCATCTGGGGGAAATTCGCGCGCGCCTGGTGGAAGCTGACCCTGGCTTCAAATACCGCATCAGCGAGCTGCGGCGGCGCGTGCTGTTCCATGCTCTGGAAGACGCCGGTTATCCCTCGGTTGAGGCTCAGGCGCTGGCTGATCAGGCTTTTGAAGTGTTCCTGCATGGCCGTCATCAGGTCGAGATCTTCCCGGAAGTCCATCCGACCCTTGAGATTCTGGCCGCGACCTTTACGTTGGGTGTGATCACCAACGGCAATGCTGACGTGCGTCGCCTGGGGTTGGCCGATTATTTCGCCTTCGCGCTGTGTGCTGAAGACTTGGGCATCGGCAAGCCAGACCCTGCTCCATTCGTGGAAGCACTCAAGCGCGCCAACGTTGATGCTGGCGCCGCAGTCCACATCGGCGATCACCCCGGCGATGACATCGCAGGCGCCCAGCAAGCCGGTATGCGAGCGATCTGGTACAACCCGGCGGGTAAACCGTGGGAAGCAGAAAAACTGCCTGATGCAGAGATCAGCAGCCTGACGCAGCTGCCGGATGTATTGCGTAGTTGGATGTAGCTGGTGTTGCGGTTGGTGATGATTGTGAGAGATTCAATGTGGGTGACGACGTGGGACCGGCTTTAGCCGGGAAGGCGGCATTTCAGCCAATGAATATGTTGCGGTCGTTCCGGCCTCTTCCCGGCTAAAGCCGGTCCCACGTCCTCACATCCGCTTGCGTGCTATCAAAAAATTTCCCACGTGTTCGGGCAAGCGGTCAGATTTTTGCCAAAAAAAAAGCCCGCAGCGACAGCGGGCTTTTTCTTATACGGCATCAGACACCCTTAGATAGGGCGGCTGCCGTATTTGTTATCCGGCTTCTTGGGCGGATCGGCGACCACGTTGGCCTCCACTTCCTGCACCTTGCCACCGCGGGCGAGGAACTCTTCCATGGCGCGGGCCAGAGCATCACGCTCTTTGTTCTTGGCTTCAACGCTAGGCAGTTCATCAACCGAGACAGCAGCCTTGGCCTTGCCTTTGGTCGGGGTTACCGTAGCTTCCGCACCGTCATCGGCATCAGCGCCATCCTCTTCGGGAGCAGCCGCAAGCTCCTCACCGTCCTCTTCACCTTCCAGATCATCAACCAGATCGTCGTTGTCATCGTCGCTCATGTTCTACCTCATGACTTGCGAAAGCAGATTAGTTATAGCCCAGCTGCGTACGTTTACGAATGCTGCCGGAAGAAATTCAACATCCGCTGCAAAACAGCGGTTATGCCTGGTCACCCTGAAGGGTGGCGAGGACGTTGCGAGCACCGCCAGCATCACGATGCTCACCCAGATAAACACCTTGCCAGGTGCCTAGCGCCAATCGACCCGCCGAAACCGGCAATACCAACTGGCAGCCTAGCAAACTGGCCTTGAAATGCGCCGGCAGATCGTCGGGGCCTTCGTCTTCATGTTCAAAGCCGTGGGTGCCTTGTGGCACCAGACGGTTGAAAAAGCGCTCGAAGTCACGACGCACAGCCGGGTCGGCGTTCTCGTTGATGGTCAACGAAGCCGAGGTATGCTGCAGCCACAAATGCAGCAACCCGACTCGACACTCTCGCAGCTCCGGCAAGCCTGCGAGAATTTCATCGGTTACCAGATGAAACCCGCGTGGTCTTGCCCGCAGGGTAATTCTGGTCTGTTGCCACATACAGTTCTCCGCATATTCGGCGCGCATTCTAACGCGCTGGCAGAAAAAGCAAAGCGCGCAATAATCCGTCTTTTCTGTAAGCCATCAGCGCTTGTTCGCTAACTTGACCAGTCTCTCCGCAAACTGTCAGGAATGCCCCTTGCAAAGCTATTGATGTACTGGGGTGAGAGGTTTGAACCAAGCAATCTATCGACAAACGCCAGACAAAAAAATGCCCGGTAAACCGGGCATTTTTTTACAGTGGCTTACAAGTTGTAGCCACGCTCGTTGTGTTGCGCAAGGTCGAGGCCTACAGCTTCTTCCTCTTCGGTGACACGCAGGCCCATGACCGCGTCCAGCACCTTGAGGATGATGAAGGTCACGATCGCGGTGTAGATGATCGTGAAGCCGACGCCTTTGCACTGAATCCAGACTTGAGCTGCGATATCAGTCACGGTGCCGAAGCCGCCCAGAGCAGGGGCTGCGAACACGCCAGTCAGGATTGCGCCGATGATGCCGCCGATGCCGTGAACGCCGAAAGCATCCAGGGAGTCGTCGTAGCCCAGCTTGCGCTTGAGGCTGGTGGCGCAGAAGAAGCAGATCACGCCTGCAGCCAGACCGATGATCAGCGCGCCCATTGGGCCAACAGTACCGGCAGCCGGAGTAATGGCAACCAGGCCAGCAACCACGCCCGAAGCGATACCCAGTGCGCTTGGCTTACCGTGGGTCAGCCACTCGGCGAACATCCAGCCCAGAGCAGCAGCGGCGGTCGCGATCTGGGTAACCAGCATCGCCATCCCTGCAGTACCGTTGGCGGCAGCAGCGGAACCGGCGTTGAAGCCGAACCAGCCTACCCAGAGCATTGCCGCGCCGATCAGGGTGTAACCCAGATTGTGCGGAGCCATTGGAGTGGTAGGGAAGCCTTTACGCTTGCCCAGTACCAGACACGCAACCAGACCTGCTACACCCGCGTTGATGTGAACAACGGTGCCGCCTGCGAAATCCAGGACTCCCCAGTCCCACATCAGGCCGCCGACGCCGCCCCAGACCATGTGCGCGATTGGCGCGTAGACCAGAGTGAACCAGATAGCCATGAAGATCAGCATCGCGGAGAACTTCATGCGTTCTGCGAAAGCACCGACGATCAGGGCTGGAGTGATGATGGCGAAGGTCATCTGGAAGGTGACGAACACCGCTTCAGGGAACAGTGCAGCAGCGCCGGTGATGCTGGACGGCGTGATGCCTGCCAGGAACGCTTTGCCCATACCGCCGAAGAAGGAGTTGAAGTTGACGACGCCTGCTTCCATACCGGTAGTGTCAAACGCAATGCTGTAGCCGTAAACGACCCACAGGATGCTGATCAGGCCGGTGATGGCGAAACACTGCATCATCACAGAAAGAATGTTTTTCGAGCGGACCATACCGCCGTAGAACAGCGCAAGACCAGGGATGGTCATGAACAGCACCAAGGCTGTCGAGGTCAGCATCCAGGCGGTGTCGCCTGAGTTGAGTACTGGGGCTGCCACTTCGTCTGCCGCCATGGCCAAGCCAGGGGTTACGAGGGACAACAGGGCTCCTAGCCCTGCGAATTGACGCAGAGTCATATTGTTTTCTCCTGGGGCGTTGGGTTGGCGGCTTAGATTGCGTCGGTATCGGTTTCGCCGGTACGGATGCGAATTGCCTGTTCCAGATTCACAACAAAGATCTTGCCGTCACCAATCTTGCCGGTGTTGGCTGCTTTGGTTATCGCCTCGATAACGCGATCCAGATCCTTATCGTCAATGGCAACGTCGATCTTCACCTTGGGAAGGAAGTCGACTACATATTCCGCACCGCGATACAACTCGGTGTGGCCTTTCTGACGTCCGAAGCCTTTGACTTCAGTAACGGTGATGCCCTGCACGCCGATTTCGGACAGCGACTCGCGCACGTCGTCCAGTTTGAACGGCTTGATGATGGCAGTGACTAGCTTCATGAAACTTTCTCCCGAATTGGTGGACTTGCCCCAGGAAAACAAACCCGACTCAAGTCTAAGCGCAGTGCCTGGCTTTGTAACGCATCGGTCGCCTGAAGGAGGTCCGACCAACCCCAGAAAACCGCTTTTGACGAAACATTCCCCGCTCCGCCTGCCGCACTGTAATCGTCAACGCGACTGCATCAGTGCATGGGTCATCAGCGACTAAGCAGAAAGCTTGCCATCTCCTGATTTTTCATTGAATACAGGCTCTTGATCCCTGTTTCAGGCACCAGAGCCGCCCCGCGAAGTGCCTAGGCGCACAACTAAAGTGCGTCCGTGCACGCGCTGGTGCGCCATTATCGTGCGTCAGCCTTCGCTAGAAATGACTATAGACGGTCCGTGCTACACTGCCGCCCATCTGAAACCGGAGGTAGACATGCTCGCGCCCAAAGCTTTTCTCGATGCCCTGAGCGGCCACGCCTCGCGCTTGTTCAATGGCGAAACACCAATCCCGCGTAATGAATTTGAAACCCAGTTCAAAGCCCTGCTGCAAAGCGGCTTCAGCAAACTGGATCTGGTCAGTCGGGAAGAATTCGACAGCCAGATGGCCGTCCTCGCCCGCACCCGAGCCCGCCTCGAAGCGCTGGAGGCGAAGGTTGCAGAGATGGAAGCGAAATCGAATCCACCTGCGGGTGAATAAATAGCGTCGCGTTGCAGACGTGGGACCGGCTTTAGTCCGGAAGAGGCCGGTAAATACAACACATGTGTGGTGTCTGAAACGCCGCCTTCCCGGCTAAAGCCGGTCCCACGACAATTTCGAGGTCGCATCACGCTCGTGATGCATCTGCTACTCCGAAGTGAGTCCCCGAAACGGTGCACACTTCAACTTGTCAGCTCACCGCGCAATCAACAACCGCTCCAGCTTTTTCGTATACGGCGAAAGATCACCTATGGTGCGCTCGACCCATTCAGGGTCGTAATACGTATCCAGATAGCGCTCGCCGCTGTCGCACATCAGCGTCACCACCGAACCCTTCAAGCCTTGCGCCTGCATGTCCAGCGCCACCTTCAGCGCGCCCCAGACATTGGTCCCCGTCGAGCCGCCGGGCTTCTTACCGATCAGCTTTTCCAGCCAGCCAAGGGTGGCGATGCTGGCCGCATCAGGGATTTGCAGCATGTCGTCGATGACCCCCGGCAAGAACGACGCTTCGACTCTGGGTCGCCCGATGCCCTCGATACGGCTGCCCTTGAGGCTGGTCAGGCCGGCGTCACCGCTGCGGTAACTGTCGTAGAACACCGAGTTCTCCGGGTCTACGACGATCAGTTTGGTGGCGTGGCCCTTGTAGCGAATGAACCGGCCGATGGTCGACGACGTACCGCCTGTTCCTGCGCTCATCACAATTGCGGTCGGGACGGGATGTTCTTCGCCACTCAACTGATCAAAGATGCTGTCAGCAATGTTGTTATTGCCCCGCCAGTCCGTAGCCCGTTCCGCGTACGTGAACTGATCCATGTAATGACCGTTGTCGAGACGAGCCAGCCGCTCTGCTTCGGGGTACATGTCGCAGGATTGCTCCACGAAGTGGCAGCGCCCGCCGAGCATCTCGACCTGCTGGATTTTCCTGCTGGCGGTATGGCGCGGCATGACCGCTGTGAAAGGCAGCCCTAGCAGTTTTGCGAAGTAGGCTTCCGATACGGCTGTGCTACCGGAAGAGGCCTCCACCACATGCGTGCCCTGGCGAATTTTGCCGCTGCAGATCGCATGGAGAAACAACGAGCGCGCCAGACGATGTTTCAGACTGCCGCTGGGGTGAGTGCTTTCGTCTTTGATATAAATATCGATACCGCTCAACGCCGGAATATCAAGCTTGAGCATATGCGTATCGGCCGAGCGGCGCTGATCGCAGTCAAGGATTTTGATCGCGGTACGAATCCAGTCATTCATCATTCTGCGCCCCGGCAAAAACACATCTATTCTTAAGGGCAAATGTTACCGATCACTGGGAAAAATAATTTCTTTTTGTTCTACTCGTTTGCCTACTTAATAGAAAATTTTTCTCCAAAAGGACTGATTTGAAAAATGGACAGTCTTGATCGTCATATCCTCAGCATTCTGCAGCGTGATGCCACCACTGCGCTGAAAGACCTGGCTGACGCAGTCAACCTCTCAACTACGCCGTGCTGGAAGCGAGTCAAAAAGCTCGAAGAAGCCGGGTACATCAAATCCAGAGTCGCGCTCCTCGACCCGGAAAAACTCGGGCTGGGTTTGTCGGTTTTCGTTCAGATCAAGACCCAGCGCCATGACACCCAATGGCTTGAGCAATTCGCCCAGACCGTCATGCAGTACGAACAGGTCATGGAGTTCTACCGAATGGCGGGTGAATGGGACTACATGCTTCGACTGGTGGTCACTGACATGGCCGCCTACGACCGCTTCTACAAAAAGCTGATCAGCAGCACCGAAGGTCTTTCGACCATTACCTCCAGCTTCGCCATGGAACAGTTGAAGTACACGACGGCGCTGCCGTTATCCCGCAGCCAGGCCTGTTCCCCGAGGAGGAACAGGCTGGTTTAACGGCTGGTTAGAAGTTGTAGCTGACAGTGGCGCTGACGTTTCGCTCTTCGCCCAGATAGCAGTAGCTCAGGCTTGCACAGGACGCGACGTAGGATTCGTTGGTCAGGTTGTTTGCGTTAACCCGCACGTCTACGCCTTTGAGACCAACTTTGCTCAGGTCGTAGCCGACTGAAGCGTCGAACAATGTGTAAGACGGCACCTTCAGGGTGTTTTCAGAATCCGCCCAGCTATAGCCGACGTAGCGAACGCCTGCACCCAGCCGCAGACCATCCAGCGCACCGCTGTTGAAGGCATAGTCGCCCCAAAGCGACGCCATGTGTTTAGGCGCCTGGGTCGGCGAGTTGCCTTTGTTCTCGATGACATTGGTCGGCGTGCTCAACGTGCTGATCATTGATTTGGAGTATTCGATGTCGGTCAGCGTGTAGCCGCCCAGCACTTTGAAGTTATCGGTTAACTGCACGTGCGCTTCCAACTCCAGACCCTGAGAGCGAACCGCGCCAATCGGGCGATAGAAATTCTCTTGCGGCAGCTTGGAGGCGAGGTTTTCTTGATCAATGCGGAATACCGAGGCGGTGAACAGATTGTCCGTTCCCGGTGGTTGGTACTTGATACCTGCTTCCCATTGAGTGCCGTCTGTTGGCGCGAGAGGGTTGCCGTCGCTGTCGGCGTACGAGTTGGGGTTGAAGGACTCGGAATAGCTCAAGTACGGTGCAACTCCGTTATCGAACAGATACAGCACGCCTGCCCGACCGGTCAGTTTGGTACGTCGATCACTGATTTCGGTGCCCTCTGGACGCCCGGCTTCTGCCAATCGGTTCTCATCCGAGGTTTCTACCCAGTCCTGGCGCAACCCCAGAGAGAAGCGCCATTTATCCAGCTCGATCAAATCCTGTGCATACACGCCGGTTTGCTCCAGACGGCGCACATAGCTGGTTGGGCTGAAGTAACTGATCGCCGAATTGCCGTAGACGGGATCGAAACCGTTAAGCGAGGCGACCGAGCCACTGGTCCAGTCCACCACGGTCTTGCGCCGCTGGTAGTCAACTCCGAGCAGCGCTGTGTGTTTGGCCGAGCCAGTGAAGAACTCCGCCTGCAACATGTTATCGACGATGAACGCGTGCAGCCGCTCGTCACCGCCGGAGTAATAGCGCGTCAGTTCGTTGCTGGTGGGCGTCGTCCAGTCGTAGGCGTAGATCTGATCGTTCTTCACCTTCGAGTCCAGATAACGGAAGTTCTGTCTGGCGGTAAACACGTCGTTGAAGCGGTGCTCGAACTGATACCCGAAAGACTGTTGATTGCGGCTGAAGCCATCGACGCCAGGCTCGCCATCGAAGAAGTGTTCGGAGATACGTTGCCCGTTGCGCTTACGCAGTGTGCCGCTGGCCGGTACGCCGCCGTGATAGCCGCCTTCCGGATCGTGTTGCAGATAGGCTTGCAGGGTCAGCGATGTGTCTTCGCTGAAGTCGATGCTGACGGTCGGTGCCAGCGCATAGCGCTTCTCTTCAACGTGATCGAACTGCGTGTCTGACTTATCCACAAGCCCGGTCAAGCGATAGGCAATGCGCTTGTCATCATCCACAGGCCCGCTAAAATCGAACCCCATGCCGCGCTGACCTTGCGTGCCAAGCGTGGCCTGAACCTGATGATACGGCTCATACAGCGGTTTCTTGCTGGTCAAGGCCACCAGACCACCCGGCGAACTGCGTCCGTAAAGCACCGATGACGGGCCTTTCAGAATGTCGACCCGCTCCAGAAAGTACGGATCAACCTGCATCGTGCTGTAGGTGCCGCTATCGCCCATGGACTTGAGGCCGTCCAGGTAAATGTTATCCACAGAGCCGTCGTTGAAACCGCGCAGGGCCACATAGTCATAGCGATGAGTTGCGCCGTAAGGGTTGGTCAGCACGCCTGGCGTATAACGCATGGCCTGTGCGACGGTTTGTGAACCCTGATCATCCATTTGCTGGCGCGTCACCACCGAGACTGATTGCGACGTTTCCAGCACCGACGTGCTGGTCTTGGTAGCGATCTGGCTGTGAGTCGCGTTGTAGCCTTCCATGCTGCCCAAGGCATTGCCCAGTGCAAAGCCACGAATGTCGGTGCTGGGTAAAGCCAGTGCGTCACCCGTCGTTTCGCGCAGCACATAACTGCTGCCGTTCTCGGTGACGGCTTGCAGGCTGTTACTGCCGAGCAAAATGCTTAGCGCCTGAGTCGGTGCATAGCTGCCTTGCAGGCCCGGCGATTGCTTGCCGGCAGTTTGCGCTGGAGTGGCGGCCAATGTGATACCCGCTTGCCGGGCGAACTGGTTCAAGGCTTCACCCAGGGGGCCGGCGGCGATGGAATAGCTGCGTACAGCACCTATCTCCGCTGTATCGTCCTGGGCTTGAACAGCTACAGGCAGCGCGGCAGTGCCCAACGCCACGCACATCAATGTTGCGCGCACCGCTGTGGCGAGGTGTGTTGCGCACGCGTCAACGGCGACGTTTTGCAGGCTTGATTGCGATTTACCTAGAGGCCGGGTCATGGGCGATTCCGTAAAGTCAGTGAAGAGAACAGAGGGGCTGATCTCTAAGCCGGACTTGTAGGCAAAACCCGCCAAAAAATTTCAGAAATCATACCTCGCGCTGCAACGTGACCCACCATCGCGTGCGATACCTGAGCTGGACGGGCAACGTCTGGGTAACGACCGTGAGCAATTTGTCGGTGTCTTCCAGCCGAAACACACCGGAAAGGCGCAGGTCGGCAACATCGTCAGCGCAGCCGAGATGACCGTGGCGATAAGCTCCGACCTCGGTGAGGAAGTCTCGGAGGCGCATGTTGCGGGTCACGATCAGGCCTTCGCTCCAGGCACCCGCGTCCATGTTGAGTGCGGGCAATTGGACCGCGTTGCGAGACGACACCAGGTAATGCTGCCCGGCGCTGACAGTGATGGGGGATGCCGCAGGTGAGCGGATAATCGACTGGCCTTCAAGCACGCTGATACGCGTCTGGTCCTGATACTGCCTGACGACGAAGCGTCCGCTGATGCCTTCGAACAACCCGTGGCGACTGTGCACCAATAGCGGTCTGCGGGTCGTGCTTTGTACATCGGCACCGCACCCCACAAGAATCTCACCCCGATTCAGGGTAATCAGACGGCGTTCGGCGCTGAAGTCCTGATCCACCGCGCTGTCGGTGTTCAATTGCAGGCTTGAGCCGTCGCTGAGCTGAAAGCGCCCACGCTGCCCGACGCTGGTCGCGAAATCTGCGCTCCATTGTTGCCAGGGCACAACCTCTCGCGATAGCCAGGCGCTGGAGCCCACAACGACCAGACCGGACAACAGTTTCAGGGTTTGTCTGCGGCTCAGGCGTTGGGCGCTGTTCTCTAGCGCTTCGATGGCTGCACCCGGTGCAGGAAGATTCTGAAAACGGCTGTTGAAATCGCTGTTCAACGCCTGGATACGCTGCCAGGCGCATTCGTGATCTGCATGTGCAACACGCCACTGTTCACATTGCTCACGCAATTGTGAGTTATGCCCTTGGCTGTTGAGGCGTATCGACCACTGAATCGCCTGTTTCACGACCTGCGGCGAAGGCTCTTGCGAGCGCGCATGAGCAGAGACGCCGCTCACGCTGGATACCGCAACAGATAGCAGTGATAAAGCGCGTCGGCCACATAGCGTTCTACCGAGCGCACTGACACGCTCATTCGTTCGGCAATCTGCTTGTAGGGCATGCCTTCACACTGCGCCAGCAGAAAGGCTTGGCGGACTTTGGGTTTCAAGCCATCAAGCATCTTCGCAATGCTCTCCAGCAATTCGAAAACCAGCTCTCGGGACTCGGGCGAAGGCGACTCGTTGCAGGGTAAATGTGCGATGGCTTCAAGATAGGCGCGCTCCAGTTCCTCGCGTCGCCAATGGTCGATAACGATCCCTTTGGCGACGGTGCGCAGAAACGCACGGGGCGCCTTCAGCTCAAGCAGTTCGTGGCGATTGAGCAGCCGGACAAAAGTATCCTGCGCCAGATCCGCCGCATCGGCTGCATTGCCCAGCTTGCTGCGCAGCCAGGTGTTGAGCCAGCCGTGATGATCGATGTAGAGCGAACGCAGTGTAGCGTGATGAGAAGGCATCAAGGCGCGCCATCCCAGCGCGGTGTAAATGATAATGAGTCGCATTGTGTTAAAGCGCTGCACAATTTGCAACTGCTTAAGGGATGGGACGCCTGCCGCGTGTGGCTTATGCCCTCAGGTATTGCAGGACGCTCTCGATGCTGGCCAGTGGCGGTGCGGACATTAACTGCCCGGCCGGGCACCATGGATAACTGACTTGCTGTAACCAATCCATCACCGGCTCCACCTCTGCCGCCGGGCAGACCAGCATCTGCTCAATGGTGATCCTCAAGTGCGTCGCCAGTCCGGAATCAAACTGCCAGTCATATTGCCCGCAACCGAAGCGTAAATCCCCAGTGGCCTTATCCGACATCCCCACCAACCACTTGCAGTGATACTCAGTCGCCCCCTCGGCCGGCGGCTCACCGATGCAGAAGGTGTAGACGTTTTCATAGGTCTGCCCGAAACGCCGAACCAGTACCTCCGCGATACCGTCCCTGCCTTCGACTGTGGGCGGGAATGAAATGGCCCCGGTGTGGACGACCATTTCCAGCGTTGCGTCGCTGACGAATGCCTGGCGTAGCAGGTGTGGACGATTGCCGTCTTTGGCAAGGATGTAGTGTTCGATGGATTGGGCTGGGGTTGGCATTCAGGGCTCTTTTTGTTTGGAACTAACTGATTTTTGAATGATTTTCTGTAGGAGCTCACGAGCACCGCGAGGCAGCGATGGCGTCCTGTCTGATACACCGCTATCGCGGCCTCGCGGTGCTCGTGCGCTCCTACAGGTCATTTATAAACCACGCGGCGGCGCAGTGTCAGGCATAAAAGAGGTTTATCGCGGGCATGCATTAACACCCTGTATCCATTCATTCCTTCAAAGATCAGCCCGATGTCGCAGGATGCGAGGGTCGCTATTTCAAGGAAGAATCATGTCTCTGGCCATTGTTCATAGTCGTGCCCAAGTGGGCGTTGAGGCACCTGCTGTCACGGTCGAAGCGCACCTCGCCAACGGTCTGCCTGCGCTTACGCTGGTGGGTTTGCCGGAAGGTGCTGTGCGGGAAAGCAAGGATCGGGTGCGCAGTGCGATTCTTAATTCGGGGCTGAAATTTCCGGATCGGCGTATCACGCTCAACCTTGCTCCGGCTGATCTGCCCAAGGATGGCGGCCGATTTGATCTGGCGATCGCTTTGGGTTTGCTAGCTGCCAGTGGTCAGGTGCCTTTGGTGGCATTGCAGGATGTGGAATGCCTCGGCGAGCTGGCGCTGTCGGGTGCGATCAGGCCGATTCAGGGTGTGTTACCTGCGGCCTTGGCGGCCCGCGCTGCACAGCGGACGCTGATCATCCCGGCGGTCAATGCTGAAGAGGCGTGTCTAGCGTCGGGCTTACAGGTGATTGCGGTCAATCATCTGCTGGAACTGGTGGCGCACTTCAACGGGCAGACGCCGATCACGCCGTATCAGTCCAGCGGGCTTTTGCATCAGGCCAAGCCCTATCCGGATCTCAGTGAAGTGCAGGGTCAGACCGCCGCCAAACGGGCGCTGATCATCGCCGCTGCTGGCGCGCATAATTTGTTGTTCAGCGGCCCTCCTGGCACCGGTAAAACCCTGCTCGCCAGCCGCTTGCCGGGTTTGCTGCCGCCGCTGGATGAGTATGAAGCGCTGGAAGTGGCGGCGATTCAGTCGGTCGCCAGTCAGATCCCGCTGACCAGTTGGCCGCAGCGGCCTTTTCGTCAGCCTCATCATTCGGCGTCAGGCCCCGCGCTGGTAGGCGGAGGCAGCCGTCCACAGCCCGGCGAAATCACCCTCGCCCATCACGGTGTTTTGTTTCTTGATGAGTTGCCGGAGTTTGATCGACGGGTACTTGAGGTGCTTCGCGAGCCTCTGGAGTCAGGCCATATCGTGATCTCCCGAGCGCGGGATCGGGTTCGGTTTCCGGCGCGCTTTCAATTGGTCGCCGCCATGAACCCCTGCCCTTGTGGATATCTTGGTGAGCCGACCGGAAGGTGCCGTTGTTCGACGGAGCAGATTCAGCGCTATCGCAACAAACTGTCCGGTCCGTTGCTGGACCGTATTGATCTGCACCTGACCGTCGCCCGAGAAACCACCGCCCTCAACCCGACTGTACAAGGCGGTGAAACCACGGCCAGCGCTGCGGCAATCGTCGCCCAGGCACGCGATCGCCAGAACCAGCGTCAGGGGTGCGCGAATGCGTTTCTGGATATGCCCGGGTTGCGCAAGCATTGCGTGTTAACCAGAGAAGACGAGGCCTGGCTGGAAACGGCATGTGAGCGATTGACCTTGTCGCTGCGTTCGGCGCATCGGCTGCTGAAGGTCGCAAGGACGTTGGCCGATCTGGAGCAGGTGGATGAGATTAATCGCAGCCATGTGGCGGAGGCGTTGCAGTACCGGCCGGCGAGTGGTTGAAATTGGAGGTTCTGCGGGATTGCGCCTATCAGAAAATATTCAATCATCTGATTTGGAATACTTTTACCTGTAGGAGCGCGCTTGCCCGCGAGTCGGTCTGTCAGCTGATATATATCAGCTGTGCTGACGCTATCGCGGGCAAGCGCTCTAGTTAAAAATGAAATAATCAACTGAACTTAAGTGCTTTTCTGTAGGAGTGAGCTTGCTCGCGATAAGCGTCAGTTCATGCGATAAAGTCGTCGACCAAGAAATCGAATCGCGAGCAAGCTCACTCCTACAGGGTCTGTGTTTGCTGGCAGACGGCGCGGCGCCATGGACGCCGCTCGGTACAGTCCACCATAACTAAATAACCAGTTCGACCTCAGCGCCGCTGAATATAGTTTGCAATGCGTTTTTTAATGCGGAGAACTGCGTTGACGAGTCGTTACTCCCTTTCGGTATTTCTGCAACAAAACATGAATCACCAAAAAAATCGGTAAACTCCGGTTTGACTACCACTTCGAGACTGTCTGAGCGCAAACTAACCTTTGCGAGTGCATTTGCCATCTCATATTCTGCTTCATGTGTTTGAAAGCCGATACCATCATTTACAGTCGCGTTATCTTCATCGTCCAGGCGGGTAATAATCATGAAGTTTGCAGGAGTTTCTGGGTCATCACCCAAAGCAACTATTAATACCCCGTCTTCCTCGTAGCACTTGATGGTCGACGCAACAAACTTTTTCATTATATTCTTCCTTCGTCGCATGGCTGAGGGCGTCGCTTCAGCCGAAGGTTCAGGCTTTGTGGAGCGGCTAGGCTCGGAATATATATCAGAACTATCGGACCGGACAAGGCAATGAAGGACTCAGAAAAAGCGGTGCAAAAGATCGAGATAGTCATTCAGGCGATTACTGAAGAAGTCATGCGCAACAGTAATGATATGTTGTCATTTACAACGAATGAGCAGTTGGAAAAATTTAAAGCGGTGCTAGCTGCGACGTTAAATAAAATAAATCTCGGCAGTGTTCCTGAAAAAAGTGATCGCAATCTTGGTTTGGCGAAAATAATTGTAGATCAATGGCCCTATGAGTTTGGCTTGGGGATTAAAATTGCTGAGGCGGAGCAGGCTTATAAAGATTTATAGCTGTTTTTGGCTTGTCATCCTTCGCAGTCATGTGGCCGATGCGTTACAGCATCGGCCGGGGAGTAGTTGAAAGGTTTGCATCTACAGGCTGGCGCCATCTGTGTGTGATGTGATCCAAGGACTTGCGCAAAACCTGTGGGAGCTGGGCTTGCCCGCGATAAGTGCGACTCCGTTTATCTGGCAGACCGCGGTGCCCTTATCGCGGGCAAGCCCGGCTCCCACATGACAGCGACCAACCATAGTGCTGTGTGCGCTCCTCAAGTTTTCCACAGGCTGGTTTCCTACAGCCGGAGCGGAGTTATCCACAGATCGCCAGCGTCCTGTGCCGACAGTCGTGTCCGCCTCAACGGATTAACCTCTCTCCCGGCTGAATATTCAGCTACTGGATTTGGCGATCTGGTTGGGAACCAATACATTGACTATTAAGTGTGGGCAGATCTTGCCCAAGCTTTATGGCTGTTGTGTGCGGGAGATCTTAGGGTCTGCCGGAATGGTTCTCCCCCGGTTCGCCAACCTGCACACAGCCGCCACCTATTCGTTTGGCGATGTCTAGGCGGTGGAGTCATTTCTTCTAGAGAACTTCTACCTGATGGATAAACACATTCAGCCACCCCACATCCCCATGCTCTTCATCCGCCAGAAAAAACACATGCACGCCATTTGCCTCGAAGGCCAGGTCTGGTTCTGCGCGCGCGACCTTGGCTATCTGATGGGGATATTTCTGGATGAGCACCGTGCTCGCAAACTGGCACCCGACCAGCGCAAAACCGTTTTGCTGGAGCGCTATGGCGTGACAAAGGACACGTTGATGATCAGCGAGTCCGGGGCCTACATGCTATTGCTCTATCAGCACGGCGCTCAAAATGGGCCGCTGCGCCAATGGCTTGAGCATCATGTGGTGCAGGCCTTGCGCGACAGGCATGAAGTCCCGACATCGCAACGCCCGGTGCTGGGTTTGATGCATTGGCCGGAGATGACCCTGAGCCTGCTGAACTGGCAGAACGAATCGTGGATTCGCGTGCGGGACATGCCAGAGATCTTGCTGGAGCGTTCTCGGCAGAACGCCGGGAAGACCACTTCATGGTGGCGACGTTTGTTGGCGTAAGCCATACAGTGGGCATCGCGCACTGTATCTTGCGACACATCTGCCTCCTGCTTAAAGTGTCGCGCACTTAAGTGAGGAAACATCCAGATGGAATTCAACAACGGCTTCCTGCTCAGCCTGTCGCTGTGTCTGGAAATTGGCCTGGCCAATATGGCGATGATCAATATCGCCATGCAGCGTGGTTTCGCGCAGGGTGTCTGGCTGGGGCTGGGCACCTGTGTCGGCGATTTGATTTATGCCGTGCTGGCGATGATGGGCATGGCAGTGTTGTTGCAATTCGAGGCTGTGCGCTGGGTGCTCTGGATTGGCGGCTCGCTGGTGCTCTGTTTCCTGAGTGTGAAAATGCTCCTCAGCGCTTTCAAGACTGACGGGACGATGCAGCAGAGCGGTGAGCAATGGGGTAAGACCAATCTGGCGTTGTTCTCCAGGGGCGTCATGCTGGCGATGTCTTCGCCCAGCGCCATCCTGTGGTTTGCCGCTGTGGGCGGCGCGATCATTGCGCGTCAGGGGCATGACGTGGCGAGCGCAGGCCTGTTCCTGTCAGGCTTTTTTGCGGCGGGTCTGCTGTGGTCGATTTCACTGTGCGCAGTGGCTTGGCAGGGCGGTCGGCTCATCGGTGAGAAGCTGATGAAGTACACCTACATTGCGTCAGCGCTGATCTTCGCTTACTTCGCGGTGTATGTGGTGGTGAGTGGGTATGTGGAATTTGTTGCGGCTCCGGTTGCCCTGTAGAACCCAACATGCAATCTCTCGCGTTGAAATGCATTCCCTGTTGGAGCTGCCGAAGGCTGCGATAGCGTTATCCCTGATACACCCCCATCGCAGCCTTCGGCAGCTCCTACGGATGTACGTTCGCCGCGCAACCATGTTCTGTCCAAAAAAAACGCCCCGAAGGGCGTTTTTGTTTATCGCTTAACCCTCAACGAAACCGGTCAACCTCGGTGCGCAAATCAGCGGCCAGGGTGTTCAGTTCTTCTGCGGTCACTGCCAGATGCGAGACAACTTCACGTTGCTCGCTGTTGGCCAGGGCGATGCTTTGCAGATTGCTGCTCAACAAGGTGGCGGTGCTGCTTTGCTCCTGAGTGGCGGTGGTGATCGCGGCGAATTGCTGACCAGCCGAGCGGCTTTGCTCGTCGATCTGCTCCAGCGCGGCAGCCACTTTGGCGTTACGTGCCAGACCTTCCTGCATCTGGGCATTGCCCTGTTGCATGGTGGAAATGGCGTTGCCGGTCTCTTGCTGGATGCTGGTGATCATCCCGGAGATTTCGTTTGTGGCATCCCGCGTACGGGTTGCCAGGCTACGTACTTCGTCAGCCACTACCGCGAATCCGCGGCCTTGTTCGCCAGCCCGCGCTGCTTCGATAGCTGCGTTGAGGGCCAGCAGGTTGGTCTGGTCGGCGATCGAGGTGATCACACCGACGATGCTGCCGATTTCCTGAGAGCGTTGCCCCAGGGTATTGATGACCGATGCAGTGCTGTTGATGGAGGCCGCAATCTGCTCAAGGGACGACGACGCTTCCTGCATCGACGCACGACCGATACGGGTTTGCTGAGCGTTTTCCTGAGCCAAACGCTCGGTGTTGCCCATGTTGTCGGCGATGTTCAGCGAGGTGGCGCTGAATTCCTCAACCGCGCCCGCCATGCTGACGATTTCACCCGATTGCTGTTCCATACCGCGATAAGCACCGCCAGACAGGCCGGACAGTTCATGGGCACGGCTGCTGACTTGTTGAGCCGCCGTGCGGATGTGCGAAACCATGTTCGAAAGGGCTTCACCCATCTTGTTGAAGCTGGTTGCCAGTTGGCCAATTTCGTCATGGCTGCTGATGTTCAAACGCACGCTCAAATCACCGGCACCCAGTGCTTCGGCCTGACGCACCAGCTCAGACAGCGGACGTAGTTTGCTGCGCAGCAACCAGATGGCGGAACCCACGGCAATCAACATCGCCAACAGGCTGCCAATGGCCAGTTGCGTACCGACGTTCCAGGTCACGGCGCTGATTTCGTCCTTGGGCATGGTGGCCAGAACAGTCCACGGCCCACCGCTGAAAGGTTGGGCAACGCTGTAGAAGTCCTCGCTGGTGTCGCTCCAATACTGGCCTTTACCGGGCTGCTTGCCGAAATCAGCGACCGCTTTGGCGGCCTGATCAAGTGCCTGCACGCCTGCTGGCGGTACCAGCCAGCGGTTCTGATCGCTGAGCAGGGCCAGGGAGCCGGTTTTGCCGATGCGGAAATTCTTCAGGTTTTCGAACTGGGTATTTTCTGCGTCTGTGTAATCGAAGCCGACGAACAACACCGCGATGACTTTGCCGGAGCTGTCTTTCACGGGGGTGTATTGCGTCATGTAGGAGCGCTCGAACAGCACGGCTTTACCGACGTAGCCCTGTCCTGACATCAAGCGGTCGTATGCAGGGTGCTTGCGGTCAAGCATGGTGCCGATTGCGCGGCTGCCATCCTGCTTGGTCAGGGAGGTGCTGATGCGGATGAACTCGTCGCCGCTGCGCACAAATACCGTGGCCACGCCTTCAGTCAGTTGACGGAACTCGTCAACTTCCTTGAAGTTGTTGTTCAGCGCGTGGTCCCCCAGGATCAGGCTGGGTGTCTGTGTCCCGGCGACTGTAATCGGTTGGTCCGCCTGAACGGTAAGGCCACTGGCGAAACGCTTTTCAAACAGCCCACTCAGGCGCTGGGTACTGACCCGCAGCGTGCTGTGAAACGTGTTGAGCTGGTCGGCCAGCAAGCGGGCCTCACTCGCCATGTGCTCTTCACGAATGACGAGGTTGGCGGAGTCCAGCGAGCGCAACGCGAACACGGTACTGCCGGAGATGACAATTGCCAGAATAACGGCCAGAGCAATACCGAGTTGCGATGCAATTCGTGCACGGGGCTTGGACATGACGGCTCCTGGCCGAACGGAGGGTCTTAAGTGACCTCTAATAGCCGTTCAGCTGAATGTAATTAAATGAAAGTAGCCTTGGTTGTACAGAATTTGTACAAAGGGGCGTCGATTCTAACATCGGCCCGGGACTTCAATACTTGAGCAAGGTTCCCGGAATTAGACGACTAGTTTACGGCATGTGTCGCAATGCCACTATCCCTTGAGGATTTGCACCTCAGGCAATTCCATGGCGTTGACCTCGCTCTGCAGGAAATCTCCCAGCCGGCGCAGGCGTTCGCTGCCGGGCCGGGTTCTTGGCCAAACCAGATAATAATCTTCACCGCTATAAACAGCGGTACGCCAAGGCAGACTCAAACGGTTCTGGGCAACATCTTCAGCGACCATGAGTAGATCCCCCATGGAGACGCCATAGCCGCGGGCGGCGGCGATCATGCCGAGTTCCAGCGTGTCGAACACCTGTCCGCCTTTGAGTGACACCTGCTCCGACAGGCCCGTGCGCTCAAGCCAACTGCGCCAGTCCCTGCGGTCCGGCGTCGGGTGCAGCAATTCTGCGCTGGCCAGTCGCTGGATATCCCAGGGCTGATCATCGACCAGATTTGGCGCGCCGACGGGAATCAGCAGCTCCGGGAACAAGCGTATGGCCTCCCACTCAGCGGGGAGATGGCCGCGGCTGAGCAGCACGGCGCAGTCGAAAGGCTCGTGACTGAAATCCACCACGTCGATTTCCATCCATGCGCTGGTCAACTGCACTTCATTACCTGCCTGCAGGTGGCGGAAGCGACTCAGCCGGGCCAAAAGCCAGCGCATGGTCAAGGTGGGCGGCGCTTTCATGCGCAAGATGCCCTCATCGACGGAAAGCGTATTGCAAGCGCGTTCAAGGGAAGAGAAGCCATCACGCACGCCTGGCAATAATGTCCGCGCGGCTTCGGTCAGCTGGATGTTACGACCGATGCGCTGAAACAGTCGGCAGGCAAAGTGTTCTTCAAGGGTGCGAATGTGTCGACTGACCGCACTTTGAGTGATCGACAGTTCTTCGGCTGCCCGCGTGAACGAGCTGTGCCTTGCCGCCGCTTCAAATGCGCGCAATGCATAAAGAGGAGGAAGACTACGAGGCATTCAGAACGCTCCTACCGTGGGAGACGGCGATTTTAGCTAAAAAGCTAACAGATGAGTTTTACTCATGCTAACGATCTTTATTATCCCTTTGTGCCCGCCCTCTTAAGTACCGAGAATGGGTGGCTCATAAATGCCCCTGAAATCGAGCGTCGCGCCATGCAACAACCTGCCATCAAAGAACTCTGGATCATCCTGCGCCTCGCCGGGCCGCTGATCGCTTCACAGATGGCGCACATGCTCATGGTCTTCACCGACACGGTGATGATGGGCCACATTGGCCCGGAAGCCTTGGCAGGCGGGGGATTGGGGGCGGCGACCTATAACTTCATTTCTTTTTTCTGCGTCGGGGTGATGGCCGCTGTGGGTACGCTGGTCGCCATCCGCCATGGTGCAGGGGACAGCAAAGGCGCCGCGCAACTGGTTCAGGCCGGTGTCTGGCTGGCGTGGGGCATGGCATTGATTGCCATGCTGATCCTGTGGAACCTCGAACCGATCCTCCTGCATTTCGGCCAGACCGAATCCAATGTGCATATGGCTGGTCAGTTTTTGATCACCTTGCCGCTGGCGTTACCCGGCCTGCTGACGTTCATGGCCTTGCGCGGTTTTACCAGTGCCTTGGGGCGTGCAGGGCCGGTCATGGCAATCAGCGTGGGTGGGGCGATTGCCAACTTCGTCCTCAACTACGCCTTTATCCATCAAATGTTCGGGCTGCCCAATCTGGGCCTGATGGGCATTGGCCTGGTTACTGCGGTGGTCACCAACGGTATGGCGTTGATCCTCGCGCTGCATATCCGTCGCCATCCTGCCTATGCGGCCTATCCGATCCGCGAAGGTTTCTGGCAGCTGTCGCGCAGCCACCTTAAAGAGCTATGGAAGCTAGGCTTGCCTATTGGCGGGACCTACGCGGTTGAGGTGGGTCTGTTTACTTTTGCCGCGTTCTGCATGGGCGCGATGGGCAGCGCGCAAATGGCTGCGCACCAGATCGCCCTGCAATCGGTGTCGATGGCGTTCATGATTCCGGTGGGGATTTCTTATGCAGTGACCATGCGAATTGGTCTGCACTATGGCGCGGGTAATCTGCTGCTGGCTCGCACTGCCGGGCGTGCGGGCATTATCTTCGGCTCATTGGTCATGCTGATGTTCGGCATGCTGTTCTGGCTGGCACCGCATCTGGTCATCGGCCTATTCCTTGATATCAAGGACCCGAAATTCGCCGAGATTGTCGAGTTGACGGTCAAGCTGCTGGCGATTGCCGCCTGGTTTGAGATTCTGGACGGCGCGCAAACCATCGCCATGGGCGCGATCCGTGGCTTCAAGGATGCGCGGACCACCTTCCTTATCGGGCTTGCCAGTTACTGGCTGGTGGCGGCCCCGGCGGCGTGGATATTCGGTTTTTACACCAACCACGGTGCCGAGGGCGTTTGGTGGGGGCTGGCGTTGGGGCTGCTGTGTTCAGCGATTGCGCTGACCGTGGCCTTCGAAAGAAAGACCTCGAAGTTGTTGCGCCGGGAAGCGTCGGCAGTGGCGGTGATGGGGTGAAGAGCCGCGTCCAAAAGTCCTGCGCGATTCTGGATATTGGCACGATGCCGTGGGACCGGCTTTAGCCGGGAAGATGCCCGTACAGTCAGTACATCTTCATCGGCAAATACACCGGTTTCCCGGCTAAAGCCGGTCCCACGTCAGTTCGCGGGCAAACATGGAATCGCCTGCAGAAACTGTAATCCAGCGACATGTAGGCAGGAAATCAAACCCCGCTCAACGCCCCCGGCTCCTGCTTGTCCAGCGTCAGGTACTTGATCAACTCCGGCAGCGGCAGCGGTTTGCTGATCAGGTAACCCTGAACCTGATCGCAGCCAAAACCGCGTAACAGCGCCAGTTGCTCAGCGGTTTCTACGCCTTCGGCGACCACTTCAAGGCTCAGGTTGTGAGCCAGGTTGATCATGGCGTGGACCAGTTTGCGATTTTCTTCGCGCTGTTCCATTTCGCCGACGAAGCTTTTGTCGATCTTCAGCAGCGCGATGGGCAGGTTGTTAAGGTGTACGAACGATGAAAATCCGGTGCCGAAGTCATCCAGCGAGAACCGGACTCCCAAGCGTCCAAGCGCATCCATGGTCTGTTTGACCAGATCGCTGCGGCGCATGACGGCGGTTTCAGTCAGTTCGAATTCCAGCCATTGCGCGTCAATGCCCCGTTCGGCGATCAATCGACCTAATGTCGTCAGTAGCTGGTTGTCCTGAAACTGACGGAACGACAGGTTGATCGCCATGTGCAATTGCGGCAGACCATTTTCCAGCAAGGCCTGCATGTCGCGCAGCGCCCGGGATATCACCCAGTAGCCCAGTGGCACAATCAGCCCGCTTTGTTCCGCCAGCGGCACGAACTCGCTGGGCGGCAGCAAGCCTCGTTCCAGGTGTCGCCAGCGGACCAGCGCTTCGAGGCCGACGATACGGCCGCTGGTCAGGCAGAGCCGCGGCTGGTAGTGCAATTCCAGCTCATCGCGACGTAATGCGCGTCGTAACTCGCCTTCAAGGTCAGCGAGGCTACGGGCATTGCGATTGAGTCGGTCGTTGAAGATGTGGAAGGTGCAGCCTTGGATGCCTTTGGCTTGCTGCATGGCGATATGCGCGTGCCACATCAGCGGGTCGGCGCCTGCCTCGGCGCGGGAATGGGCGATCCCCAGACTGCAACCGATAAGCAGGCTCTCACCGTCAACCCAGTAAGGCTCGGACAAGGCTTCGGTGATGCGTTCGGCCATCCACTCGGCGCGCTCGGGGGCGCGGCGGGTATCGATCAGCAGGGCAAATTCATCGCTGCCCAATCGGGCAATCTGGTCGCCGACTTCCAGTTGTCCTTTGAGTCGCGCCACGACCTGCAAAATCAGTCGATCACCGGCTTGATGGCCCAGTGCGTCGTTGGCGCGGCGGAAGTTATCCAGATCCAGATGGCCCAGCGCCAGGCCGCGACCATCGTTGTCCAGCAGGCGTGCTGCCAACAGGGTCTGAAAACCCTGGCGATTGGCGATGCCGGTCAACGTGTCTTGCTCGGCCAGACGCTGCAGGGTGTTTTCCAGCAAGGCGCGTTCGCCCACGTGACGCAGGCAGTTGCGCAGTGCCGAAGGCGTCATTTCGCTACGAATCAACCAGTCACTGGCGCCAAGCGGCGTGATCAGTGGCTCTTCTTCAAGCAGCATGACCACTGGCAAATTGCAGCGGCCGGGCGGAGGCTGAAGCTCTGGCGTCGTCAGTAAGACAGTATGGTGGTCATTAACCAGTGCGGCATTAATGTCGTTCCAGTGCGAAAAGAACAACGGATTTGCCTGATTCTGCTCTTGCGTGAGGCAACTGCGAAGCAATACCAGCCATTCCGGCTCGTGGGCCAGCACTAACAACCGCAAGGGTTGGACAGGCGTAGGCAAGCTAGCTCCCTAGACTCGAAAAGAGACAAACAGTAGGCCCCGGAGAAGGGGTCAAACAGAGCATTAGTTCAGCATTCGGATGAGCAAATGTAACAAAACCAAAAAAATTAGATAGCGGCGGGCGATATAAGACGTCACTCATTGGCGGACGGTCGCTGCACAATCGCCATAGCCTGCTAAAATGCCCACCCATTTCGTTAGTGACTCTTTTTTTCATGTCCCGACTCAATCCTCGGCAACAAGAAGCCGTGAACTACGTCGGCGGCCCTCTTTTGGTGCTCGCCGGTGCAGGCTCCGGCAAGACCAGCGTGATCACTCGCAAGATCGCCCACCTGATCCAGAACTGTGGCATTCGCGCCCAGTACATCGTCGCCATGACCTTTACCAACAAGGCCGCCCGGGAGATGAAGGAGCGGGTTGGCAGCTTGCTGCGCGCTGGCGAAGGTCGCGGCTTGACCGTATCGACGTTTCACAACCTGGGGCTGAACGTCATCCGCAAGGAGCACGTGCGGCTGGGTTACAAGCCAGGCTTCTCGATCTTCGACGAGACCGACGTCAAGGCCCTGATGACCGACATCATGCAGAAGGAATACTCGGGCGACGACGGCGTCGACGAGATCAAGAACATGATCGGCTCCTGGAAAAACGACCTGATCCTGCCCGCTGAAGCCTTGGAAAACGCCCGCAATCCCAAGGAACAGACCGCTGCCATCGTTTACACCCACTATCAGCGCACGCTCAAGGCGTATAACGCGGTGGACTTTGATGACCTGATTCTGTTGCCGGTAAAGCTGTTTCAGGAACACGCCGACATTCTGGAAAAGTGGCAGAACAAGGTCCGCTATCTGTTGGTGGACGAATATCAGGACACCAACGCCAGCCAGTATCTGCTGGTGAAGCTGCTGATCGGCATGCGCAATCAGTTCACCGTGGTAGGGGACGACGACCAGTCGATCTATGCCTGGCGTGGCGCGCGTCCGGAAAACCTGATGTTGCTCAAGGAAGATTACCCGTCGTTGAAGGTGGTCATGCTGGAGCAGAACTACCGCTCGACCAGCCGGATCTTGCGTTGCGCCAACGTGCTCATCTCCAACAACCCCCACGAGTTCGAAAAGCAGCTGTGGAGTGAGATGGGGCACGGCGATGAAATTCGTGTGATTCGTTGCCGCAACGAAGACGCCGAAGCCGAGCGCGTGGCTGTTGAAATCCTCAGCCTGCACTTGCGCACTGACCGGCCTTACAGCGATTTTGCGATCCTCTATCGCGGTAACTATCAGGCCAAGTTGATCGAGCTGAAGTTGCAGCATCATCAGGTGCCGTATCGCCTGTCCGGCGGTAACAGCTTCTTCGGGCGTCAGGAAGTTAAAGACCTGATGGCCTACTTCCGCTTGCTGGTTAACCCGGATGACGACAACGCCTTCCTGCGGGTAATCAACGTGCCGCGCCGGGAAATCGGTTCCACGACGCTGGAAAAACTCGGCAACTACGCCACCGAGCGAAAAATTTCGATGTACGCCGCCACCGACGAAATCGGCTTGGGCGAGCACCTGGACAGCCGTTACACCGACCGTTTGCAGCGCTTCAAGCGCTGGATGGACGGCGTACGTCAGCAGTGCGCACAGAACGATCCGATTGCTGCGCTGCGCAGCATGGTCATGGACATCGATTACGAGAACTGGCTGCGTCAGAACAGCTCCAGCGACAAGGCTGCCGACTACCGCATGGGCAACGTCTGGTTCTTGATCGAGGCGTTGAAAAACACCCTCGAGAAAGACGAAGAAGGTGAAATGACCATCGAAGAAGCCATCGGCAAGCTGGTCCTGCGTGACATGCTCGAGCGTCAACAGGAGGAAGAGGATGGCGCAGAAGGCGTGCAGATGATGACGCTGCACGCCTCCAAAGGCCTGGAGTTTCCGTACGTGTTCATCATGGGCATGGAAGAGGAAATTCTCCCTCACCGCTCCAGTATCGAAGCCGATACCATCGAGGAAGAGCGTCGTCTGGCCTACGTGGGCATCACCCGCGCGCGGCAGACCCTGGCGTTCACCTTTGCTGCCAAGCGCAAGCAGTACGGTGAGATCATTGACTGCTCGCCGAGCCGTTTCCTTGATGAGCTGCCGCCCGACGATCTGGCGTGGGAAGGCAACGACGACACCCCGACCGAAGTGAAGGCAGTGCGCGGCAATACCGCATTGGCGGACATCCGCGCGATGTTGAAAAAGTAATTCCTACTATTGATTGCGCAGATTCGCGCACCCGAGGAAGCAACGTGGAAGCATTGCATCAGAAGATTCGCGCAGAAGGCATCGTACTTTCCGATCAGGTATTGAAAGTCGATGCGTTTCTCAATCATCAGATCGACCCGGTGCTGATGCAGCAAATTGGCGACGAGTTTGCGGCGCTGTTCGCGGATTCGGGCGTGACCAAGATCGTTACCATTGAGGCTTCAGGTATTGCGCCTGCGGTGATGACCGGTTTGAAGCTGGGTGTGCCGGTGATTTTCGCCCGTAAGCACCAGTCGTTGACCCTTACCGAAAACTTGCTGCTGGCCACGGTGTATTCGTTCACCAAACAGACCGAAAGCACCGTTGCGATTTCGCCTCGCCATCTCAACAGCAGCGACAAGGTGCTGATCATCGATGACTTCCTGGCCAACGGAAAGGCATCTCAAGCGCTGATTTCCATCATCAAGCAAGCCGGCGCTACTGTCGCCGGACTGGGCATCGTGATCGAAAAATCCTTCCAGGGCGGCCGCGCCGAGCTGGACGCGCAGGGTTATCGCGTCGAGTCGCTGGCTCGGGTTAAATCCCTGGCAGATGGGGTTGTGACGTTTGTTGAGTGATTGAATTGCTTAACCTGTAGGAGCCGCCCCAGTGTCACTGATACCGCGCTGTCGCGCAGCAAACAGATATCCATGTGGGAGCGGTGCTTGCCCGCGATAAGAACACCGCAATTCCCCTTAAAACCGCGTCGCCCTTATCGCGGGCAAGCACCGCTCCCACATAGAGCCGAGTTTGCTTCGCGACAGCGTTGCTGCCTCCGCCTACATCAACCCGCACTCCACCATCGACAGCGGGTCACCGTCGCCAATGATCAGGTGATCCAGCACTTTCACGTCGATCAGCCACAACGCGTCGCGCAGGCGTTTGGTCAGGTCTATGTCGGCCTGGCTGGCGTCGGTGATGCCCGAAGGGTGGTTGTGGCAGAGGATCAGGCTGGCCGAGTTGTGGGCCAAAGCGCGTTTGACCACCTGCCGGGGATGCACGTGGGCGCAGTTGATCGAACCGTGGAACAGTATTTCGAAAGCCTGAACCCGGTGCTTGTTGTCCAGAAACAGGCAGCCAAATACCTCATGGGGTTCGTGGCGCAACAGCGCCTTGAGGTAGTTGCGCACCTGTTCCGGACTTTCCAGGGCGGAATCGCGTTTCAGGGTTTCTGCCATGTGTCGGCGAGCCATTTCCATGACAGCCTGCAACTGCGCGAATTTGGCGGGCCCAAGCCCCAGGTGTGAGCTGAACATGGTCAGGTCAGCATCCAGTAACGGTCGCAGCCCACCGAATTGATTCAACAGGTAACGGGCGAGGTCTACAGCGCTTTTTCCGGCCACCCCGGTACGCAGGAAAATAGCCAGCAGCTCTGCGTCGGACAGGCTTGCCGAACCCAGCTCCAGCAGCCGCTCACGCGGGCGTTCGGCCTCGGGCCAGTTGCGAATACTCATACCACCTCCATGTGTGTGGGGACCGCTGTTCCAGCACGGTCGCTGTGCTATCTTAGCCCATCTTTTTTGCGCGGCGATCGGCCTGGGGAAACGCCCATCGCCGCTGCGTACCACTCGACTAAAAGGCAGGCCTATGCAGCGGCTGTATCGAAAACGCATCGTTCTTGGCGTTGGCGGCGGTATCGCGGCCTACAAGAGCGCAGAACTGGTCAGACGCTTGCGTGACCAAGGTGCTGAAGTGCGTGTCGTCATGACCCGAGGTGGCGCTGAGTTCATCACCCCGCTGACCATGCAGGCTTTGTCCGGGCACCCGGTTCATCTGGATTTGCTCGACCCGGCCGCAGAAGCAGCGATGGGGCATATCGAACTGGCCAAGTGGGCCGATCTGATACTGATTGCGCCCGGCACTGCGGACCTTATTGCGCGTTTGGCACAAGGTATTGCCAATGACTTGCTGACCACCATTGTTCTGGCCACCGACGCCATTGTGGCGGTGGCTCCGGCAATGAATCAGGCGATGTGGCGCGACGCTTCCGTGCAGACCAACATCCGCTTGCTGGAAGAACGTGATTTCCGCATATTCGGCCCCGCTTCCGGCAGCCAGGCCTGTGGCGATGTCGGCTTCGGGCGCATGCTTGAACCCGACGATCTGGCCCAGTCCGCCGCCGATTGCTTCCAGCGTCTGTCCCTGACCGGTAAGCATGTGTTGATCACGGCGGGCCCGACGCAGGAAAACATCGACCCGGTGCGTTACATCACCAATCACAGCTCCGGCAAAATGGGCTTTGCCCTGGCTGAGGCTGCGATTGAGGCTGGCGCACGCGTCACACTGATCACCGGCCCGGTTAACCTGCCAACCCCGGATCGCGTGTCGCGCATCGATGTGGTCAGCGCCAGGGACATGCTGGCGGCCTGCGAGGCCGCCATTCCGTGCGACCTGTTCATCGCCTCCGCGGCGGTCGCGGATTACCGTCCTGAAGTGGTTGCCCCGCACAAACTCAAGAAAGACCCGTCCACGGGTGACGGCCTGTTGCTGCAGATGGTCCGTAACCCGGACATTCTGGCGACCATCGCTACCCGCCCGGATCGCCCTTTCAGTGTGGGCTTTGCCGCTGAAACTGAACACCTGCTCGACTATGCTGCACGCAAGCTCAAGGACAAGAACCTTGATCTGATCGTCGCCAACGATGTTGCCAACCCCAGCATCGGCTTCAACAGCGAAGAGAATGCTTGCAGCGTGATCGACCGCGCGTTGCATGCAACGATTTTTGCCCAGACCAGCAAGGGCAAGATTGCCCGCCAGCTGATCACTTTTATCGCCGAACGAATGAACCAGGTTTAATTACGAATGCACGCTCTACAAGCCAAGATCCTCGACCCTCGCATTGGCAGCGAATTTCCTTTGCCGGCTTATGCCACCGTCGGTTCAGCCGGGCTCGACCTGCGCGCCATGCTCAAGGAAGACACTGTCCTTGAGCCTGGCCAGACGCTGTTGATCCCAACCGGTCTGTCGATCTACATCGGTGATCCTGGTTTGGCGGCATTGATCCTGCCGCGCTCGGGTCTTGGTCACAAACACGGTATCGTGCTGGGTAATCTGGTGGGTCTGATCGACTCCGATTACCAGGGCGAACTGATGGTCTCCTGCTGGAATCGCGGGCAGACTGCTTTCAATATTTCCATTGGCGAGCGCATTGCTCAACTGGTGCTGGTACCGGTGGTGCAGGCGCATTTCGAACTGGTTGAAGAGTTCGATGAAAGCCAACGCGGTGCTGGCGGTTTCGGTCACTCAGGCAGTCACTGACCTTGAGCCGATGACTCGTCGCCTGCCAGCCTGAGGCTGGCAGGCGTCGGGTGAGTGACTGTCCAGCTTCAGGATGAATGACCGGGGAGCGTTCAGGTGCAAGGCAGCCAACAGCATGCAACATCCGATATCCAGCCTCCGGCGCCAAGTCTGGCTGTGCTGGCTCCCGGTATTTTTCCTGCGCTGATCGCTCTGATCATCGCCGGCACTCTGGTCTATCTCGCCCTGACCAGCAATCCTCTGGGTCGTCAGCACCTTGAGCAAGCGTGGGGCGGTACTCAGGCCTCGGCGGTGGCGCTGGCTCTCAAGCAGATCGGTGCCGAGACGCAGGCCGCGGCCCGGGATCCTGCGCTGCTTCAGGCATTGCAAAGCGGCAACCCTTCTCTCATCGACGAAGCGCAAAACCGGATGCGGTTTCGCGACGGCGTACTCGGCGCTCGTCTCAATCCTTTAGGCATGTCGGATATCGGCAGCCAGGGTGGGTTGCCTGTCAGTTTCTCCACGCTGGACATGCTCAACAAAGTCACTCGTGGCGAGGAGCCTGTGCCTGAGGCTCGCGCAGTCGGCGAGCGCTGGATGATCTACAGCGCAGCGCCGTTGCGCTCTGATCCAGCCGCCCCGGTCGGTGGCACGCTGTTGCTGGCCTTCGATCCGCAACGCCTGCTCAATGCGCTTCCAGTTATGCCTGAATCCACGGGCCGGATACGTTTGATTCAGCAGTTTGGCAACGGTCCAGAGCAGGTTTTACTGCAACGCGGCGAAGCTGATGGCGCTAAACCGCAACGGCTGGACACCGGGTATGCGAACTGGAAGCTGGAGTTCACGCCCGGCCCGGCACTTGCTTCCTCACCTCCCTGGCTATTGCTGACGCTGGCGGCATTAGTCGCTCTAGCCAGTGTTTTGCTGGGTCTTTACCTCAATGAAAGGGCTCTACAACGGGGCATTTGCGCCGATGTCCGACAACTGGATCAGCTGCTCGAAGAACTCTCTCGCGGAAAAGCCGTCAAACCCTTCGGTTTGGGCCTGCCGGTCCTCAATGGGCTGGCTAGACGTCTTGCCTGTTTTTCACCTTCCATTCAACAACCGGTAACGGAAATCGTTGATAAGAGGGATGAGTCAGGCTTGGCTCCTGGCTCCAAGATGACCGACTTAAAGACACGTAGTGCTTCAGCATCGGCTCCACATGTTGCCACGGGTGACGGCTGGACCGATCCGCTGTTTCAAGATACCGACATTCTCGATATCGACATCCTCGACGAAAACCAGGACTTCCTGAGATCGGAGCACCCCCCAGTTATGAGCAATCCAGCATCTGTGGCACCAAAGTTTCCTGACGATATTTTCCGCGCCTATGACATCCGCGGCATCGTGGGTGACACCCTTAGCGCCGAAACGGCGTATTGGATTGGTCGCGCCATTGGCTCCGAAAGCCTGGCCCAGAACGAGCCCAACGTCAGTGTTGGCCGCGATGGACGCCTTTCCGGCCCCGAGTTGGTTCAACAGCTAATCCAGGGTCTGCACGACAGCGGTTGTCACGTCAGTGACGTTGGCCTGGTGCCAACACCTGCCTTGTATTACGCGGCCAACGTATTGGCGGGCAAGACTGGTGTGATGTTGACCGGTAGCCACAACCCCAAGGATTACAACGGTTTCAAAATCGTTATTGCTGGCGATACCCTCGCCAACGAGCAGATTCAGGCGCTGCACGAGCGCATCAAGACTGGCAATCTGACCTCGGCCAAAGGCAGCATCACTAAAGTCGACATCCTTGATCGCTACTTCAAGCAGATCAAAGAAGACATCGTCATGGCCCGCAAGATGAAAGTGGTCGTGGACTGCGGCAACGGCGCTGCCGGTGTCATCGCGCCACAACTCATCGAAGCGCTGGGTTGCGAAGTGATTTCGCTGTTCGCCGAAGTGGACGGCAACTTCCCGAACCATCACCCGGATCCGGGCAAGCTGGAAAACCTTCAGGACCTGATCGCCAAGGTTAAAGAAACCGGCGCTGATCTGGGCCTGGCGTTCGACGGCGACGGCGACCGTGTTGGCGTTGTCACCAACAAAGGCAACGTGGTCTATCCAGACCGCCTGCTGATGCTGTTCGCGCTGGACGTGCTCAAGCGTAACCCGGGTGCCGATATCATTTTCGACGTCAAATGCACCCGTCGCCTGACGCCTTTGATTCAGCAGCATGGCGGCCGCCCGGTAATGTGGAAGACCGGTCATTCGTTGATCAAGAAAGAAATGAAGAAAAGCGGCGCGCTGCTCGCGGGCGAAATGAGCGGCCACATCTTCTTCAAAGAGCGTTGGTTCGGTTTCGACGACGGCATCTACAGTGCTGCGCGCCTGCTGGAGATCCTCAGTCAGGAATCGCAATCGGCTGAAGACCTGTTCGAGACTTTCCCGAATGATATTTCGACGCCTGAAATCAACATCAAAGTGACTGACACCACCAAGTTCAGCATCATAGAAGCACTGGAGAAAGATGCTCAGTGGGGCGATGCCAAGCTGACCACCATTGACGGCGTGCGAGTGGACTATCCGAAAGGTTGGGGTCTGGTTCGCGCTTCCAACACAACACCGGTACTGGTGCTGCGTTTCGAGGCCGAAACCGAAGCCGAGCTGCAACGTATCAAGGATGTGTTCCACGCCGAACTGAAAAAGGTTGCGCCGGACCTTCAACTTCCGTTCTGATTGTTTTTTCCTTTGACTGGAGCCTTGAATGACCCTCGAACGTGATTCCGCCGCCAACGTCGCCAAAGTATTGTCCGAAGCGCTGCCTTACATTCGCCGCTTCGTTGGCAAGACGCTGGTGATCAAGTACGGCGGTAACGCCATGGAGAGCGACGAGCTGAAAACCGGCTTTGCGCGCGACATCGTGTTGATGAAGGCTGTTGGCATCAACCCGGTAGTGGTTCACGGCGGGGGGCCTCAGATCGGTGATCTGCTCAAGCGGTTGTCGATCGAGAGCCACTTCATCGATGGTATGCGTGTCACTGACGCGCAAACCATGGATGTGGTGGAAATGGTTCTGGGCGGCCAGGTTAACAAGGACATCGTCAATCTGATCAATCGTCATGGCGGCAGCGCCATCGGCCTGACCGGTAAAGACGCCGAGCTGATCCGCGCCAAGCGCCTGACTGTTACACGTCAGACGCCGGAAATGACCAAGCCTGAAATCATCGATATCGGCCATGTCGGCGAAGTAGTCGGGATCAATACCGACCTGCTGAACATGCTGGTAAAAGGCGATTTCATCCCGGTCATCGCGCCAATTGGCGTGGGTGCAGACGGCGAGTCCTACAACATCAACGCCGATCTGGTGGCAGGCAAAGTCGCTGAAGCCCTCAAGGCTGAAAAGCTGATGCTGCTGACCAACATTGCAGGCCTGATGGACAAGCAAGGCCAGGTACTGACCGGCTTGACCACTGAGCAAGTCAACGGCCTGATCGCCGATGGCACGATCTACGGCGGCATGCTGCCGAAGATCAAATGCGCGCTGGAAGCAGTGCAAGGCGGCGTGACCACCTCGCACATCATTGACGGCCGCGTGCCGAATGCCGTACTGCTGGAAATCTTCACCGACACCGGTGTAGGTACTCTGATCAGCAATCGCAAGCGTCACTGATCAAGCTAAATGCTTCATGAAAGCCCTGCCGATGTCGGTGGGGCTTTTTTTATGCCTGTTGTCGCGGTCGTATATCAGTCCTGAACCGAAGGCGCTGCCCAAGGCTGCGATGGCGTCCTGCCTCACCCACCGCAATTCGCAGCCTTCGGCAGCGCCTACAAGTTCATGACGTCTCCTCAGGCACGCACCGCGGCATACAGCGCTTTGATCAAATCCGACTGGGTGATGATGCCGACCAGGTGTCGTTCGGCATCAATGATCGGAATGTGTCGGTGGCCGTTTTCGGAGAACACAGGGACAAGGTCGATCAACAAGCGATCACTGCTGGCGACGCGGACGGTACGGGTCATGATTTGCCCGACGATGTTGGCAGGTTGATCCTTGCGGGAGTGGCGCAGCAGTGCGCGCAAATGCCAGCCGACGCCTTCGTGGGCGTCCAGATCAATCTGTTGCATGAAGTCCGCCACCGTTACGATGCCCATCAGGTGCTGCTGTCTGTCGATCACCGGCAGGGCTTTGATCTTGTGTTTGCGCATCAACGCCCAGGCTTCACGCAGCGGCATTTCCTGGCGGGCCGAAATGGGCTGAGTACTCATCACATCAGCGCAACGCAGTTCGCCCATCTTGCGCTGGTAAGCAGAAACTTCGGCCTGTTCGAGCAAGGCTTGCAGGTCGTCACGGCTGACGTCCAGCACTTGGTTGTAATGGGCGAGGGCTGCGTCCAGATCTGCGTCACTGAATCGGCTGGCAGCTTTCGTGGTGGCGGGTTTCTGCACATGCGGCCATGGTCGTTTGGTCAGGTTGTTGTAGATCAGACCTGCGACCACCAGCAGTGCGGAGTCGATAAGTACCGGGCTCAGCGCGAACTCGAATCGGTCACAGCCAATCAGCACCATTAACAAGGCTGCCGCTCCGCCGGGCGGGTGCAGGCAACGCAAGGCGAACATCACGGCGATGGCCAGGCTTACCGCAAGCGCAGCAGCGAAGGTCGCGTCGGGCACCCACTTTACGCAGGCAATGCCCACTAGAGTGGAAAGCGTGTTGCCGCCCAGTACCGACCAGGGTTGCGCGAGTGGGCTGGATGGCAGCGCGAAAACCAGTACGGCGCTGGCCCCCAGCGGCGCAACCAAGGCCATGGCGAGCAGGCTGTGTTGGCTTGCCGGTGCCCCTTCAAGCCAGAAGGCTGCCATTACGGCGACCAGCAAAATGCCGAGCGCTGCGCCGCAACAGGCGCGCCATTTTTCTTGTGCATCGATGGCGTGGGGTGCGGGCCAGAGTGCCCGGAGGCGTGAAGTGAATGAAACGCGTGACGGCGGTGAAGAAGGCAGTTGAACTGGCATGGTCGAATTGAGGCCGAGAAAAAGAGAAATGTCCTGAGACTGTAGTCGTCGCTTGGGCGTGGGGCGAACGTTAAACCCTACAGCCGGTATGCGCTATAGCGCGGGGATTTCTTATTTGTCGGGTTCGGACGCGCCCTGTTAGGTGTTTGCGGTAGAACGCCATCGCTGCCTCGCGTTGCTCGTCAGCTCCTACATGGATGGTTGTGCGTCTGGGTCTGTGGGCGCTAAAGCTCCAATGCCAATTATTGTTCTCTTTCGATCATGCAAAGTTAATGTTCATCTTGGAATCGTTACGCTTCCATAGTCTCTTCTCAATCACTCGATTCACATCACAGGCTTCCAGCATCAGCAAATGCGCGGTGCTGGCCAATGTGGTGATATCGGATTCGTCGGTGTGGGTCGGGTTCATGTGGGCGAGGGTGTCGAGGAAGCGGGTGGCGAGGCTGATGCGGGTTTCGGCGAAGGCGTGCAGGTCTTTGAGCGGCGCATGGCTGTCGAGTAGCAGTACCGCGCGATCCAGTCCGGGCTGGGTGAGGGGAATGTAGCGGGCGTGTTCGGTGTCGTGGTTCATGTGCTGAAAACTCCTGACCGATGTGATGTCGCCACGGCTGATGAAAGGGTGGCGGCTGTGCGCGGGTTGACGAACCGGTGACTTGATACCCCATAAGCCCGGCAGACCCGAGGGTCTCCCACGCACAGCTGCCATAACGTGGCTTCTGCTGGGGTTCAAGTCTTGCGGATCGTCAAATCCGGTCGTTGATTTGGCAACGACGAGGCGAAGGTTAGAGGTTCAGCAGGGGGCCATGGCGGTATATATAGCTATTGTCTGGAGCAGGTGAAGCGGGGATGTGTTGCCGGGCGTGAGTTTGACTCTCGAGGCAGTAGTAGATCGTATCGACCCCTGTGGCCGAGCTTGCTCGCGATAGGACTAACTCGACCTCAGACCGTGTCATCGTTTATCGCGGGCAAGCCCAGCTCCCACATAGACCGCGTTCAGCCGGAAGGGCGTCGAGATATTCACCACATATTCTTCGCCAGAAATACCGCCCTCCCGGCTAAAGCCGGTCCTACGGGATTGCAGGCCAACATAGAATCTCCTCCGGGTTTAGCGCGACTTCAATGTGACCAATCAGTCACGAAAAGTTATACATCTCCTCCGAATTTGCTGCTGAATAGCATCGAACAAGCAGCTACACTCGCGGCCCGATCTTCCTTCGAGCATGCCCATGAAATTTCGTTTTCTACTCTGGATGCTGGGCCTGTTGATGGCGCGGGCCAGTCGCACTAATCCGGCGTTTCAACAGCAACTGGCGGGCAAGGAATTGACCTTCGTGCTGCAGACCGCTGATGGTAAGGTCGCACGGCATTTTGTAGTCAGTGGGCAGCGGGTTAGCAGTGCTTCGGGCGTGATTGCAGAGCCCGGCTTCGCGATTATCTTCAAGGACGCCGCCTACGGTTTTGCGACGCTGCAAGCCAAGAACAAACAGCTGGCGTTCATGCAGGGCATTCAGGACAAAGACATTCAGATCAAGGGCAATGCCGGTCTGGTAATGTGGTTTCAGGGCTTGATGAAGTACCTGAAACCACGCAAGAAAAAGCAGCCGGTCAAAGCTTAAGGCAGCTCCAGCCCGCCACCGGCTTTGTGCAAGGCCCGCAAGTGCTCGCTGAGTTGCTTGAGGTTGGCTTCGTTGGCGGCGATTTCTTTGGCGCGCTCGGGTTCGAGCAGGGCGCGAACTTCTTTATCAAGGTCACCGGTCAGGCGCTGTAGCTGCTTCTGGCGCTGGCTGCTTTCGTCTTCCAGACGTTTCCATTCTGCTGTTTGCGGCAAGCCGTAGCCGCCACTGTCGAGCAGTTCGGCCGGACGACTGAGGAAGCCGCTGCTGGCGAGAATTTCCTGCAAGGTGCCGGTGGCTTTGGAGACGCTGCCGTCTTTCTGCTCACGGGCACTGAGGTAGCGTTGCTTGACTTCATCCTGAGCTAACAGCAACTGCCGACGCAGGCTGGCTTGCTCAAGCAGCAACATGGCCGCGCTGGTGCGCAGGTCCGCTTGCGGTAACCAGGGCTTGCGCTCTTCGGCAGACAGCGACATCCATTCTTCAACAGAGGTCTGCTTGATCGGCAGGTGCTTCCTCAGCACGTCGAACATTGCTTGATAGCGGTCGCGATAGGAGTCGAAACGGTAGCCTTTGCGCAGCGCTTCCTTGGGATCATCCAGCACGCTGGTGTCGGCCAGGCCTCGGCCTTTAAGCACCTCAAGCAGGCCGTTGGGCAGGATGCTGTCCAGGTCGACCAGCTTGGGATTGTTGGTGCCGCTGCGCAGCAGTTTGAGGTTTTCCACGGCGCAGTTGTTGGACAGGAAGAAGTAGTTGCCGTCGTAACTCCAGTGCATTTCAGCGGCGTGCTGCACCAGTCCTTCGATTTCCGGACGGGACAGTTTCAGCGGCACCGAAGCCAGACTGCGCAGTTCGGTCTTGGTGTATTCATCGATCACCTGTGCCAGTGGCAGCACGAACAGCCGTGACGGGTAGGCACCCATCAAACCATCCCAACTGGACAGTTGAACGTCACCGACAAACGCGCGATACGACAGCACCAGATGTTGGTCCAGATCGAGGCGGCAGTCGGGTCCACGTGGACGGCCGGGTTTGCAGATGACCAGCCGCAACATGCTATGGCCCCAGCGGCTCATCATGTTCTGGTTGGCTTCGGCCAGCAGGTAATCCACCTCATACACCCGCTCGGGGTCGAGTTTGCCCAGTGGCTCACGGCCGAAGTCGTTGCCTGCGTTCAGGTATGGGTAGAACGACGGGCACTGTTCTTTTGCGGCAGGTGCCCAGCCGAATTGTTCTTTGTAGTAGGCGTACAGCGCTGGACGGCGGCAGACATAGGCCGGATCGAGCAGGAAGTACTCCATGTTGACCGCAACGAATTCCAGCGGGCTGGTGGTTTCATAGATGTCGGGGCTGCGTGCAACCTGGCCGTTGTGTTCTTCGCGATCACCGCGGCGGCCGACGTATTGCGGCCAGCCTGCCAGGTCCAGCAGGCGCGGGTCATCGCTCAGCGTGAAGCGGCGGTCAGTCTGGCCCCGGCAGTAATCAGGCAAGCCGACTTTTCCCAGCGAGCTGCTGCGTCGTCCACACTGGAAGATCACCGAGCGTTGAGCCGGTGACCACAGGCGCGCGCGGTCGTAGATGTGAGTCAGCTCATGCAGCACGGTGGCGAGCATTTCTCTGCGCACCGTGCCGTGGGGGCGATTGGTCTGTTTGGTCGCGGCGCTGCCGTCGGTCAAGCCCGCCAGCAGATTGGTATTGAGGTCGAGGCGATAGGGACCGGATGCCTGGCCATATGCATTGGCAGGCATGTCGGTGGACCAACGCACGTCGACACGTCGATCCAGATCTTTGACAAAGCTGGGCGGCAGGGCACCGAGCGCTTCGTCCAGTAGCGTCTGGGTGGCTTTTTGCTGCGCAGGGCTGAGGCCGCTGGCATCCAGCGACAGGCTCAGGTCAGCGAAGGCAGACGTGCCAAGCAGAGACAATGCGCCTGCCAGCAGCCAGACGCAAAGGCGCCTCACAGAGCGAGAATGGCTTCGGCGAGCACTTGATCACTGGCACCGCGCGCTTCTGGCAGGCGGGTGCGCAGCATGTCGAACGCTGCGTCGAGTTGCGCGCCGTGGATATCGCCACCGCTGGCAACGTAGCTGGCCGCGTCGTCCTTGGCCTGGACCACGATTTTGGAGTCGCGGATCGAGGTGGTGGTGTCGGACGTGAAGTCGATGGTGCGACCGAAAGCGCGCACGATGATGTTGCTGGTCTGCACGACGGTTTGTGCTTGAGCGACATCAGCCAGCAAAAACAGGCCCAGGGTGGCAGCAATCAGGGGGGTACGCATGGAAGGTCTCCAAGTAATGCAGAAGAGGTGAAGTGGCTATTGGACGAGGATTGCTTGCGCGAGTTCGAGGTCGCTGACACTAAGTTTTGGATCAGCCTGGCGCAGAGCCATTAGCGCTGATTCCAGGCGTGCTCCCAGCAGTTCGCCGTCACTGGCGACAAAAGCCGCAGCATCATCCTGCGCGGCAACAATCAGCTTTCTATCAAAGGGCGCGGTCGTCACTTTGCTGGTGACGTAGCCTGTTATGACCAAAGATTGCGTGGTGGTATCCAGCGCCTGGGCCGGTGCGGTCCAGAGCAGGCACGTTATCGGGGTGATGAACAGCAGCGGCAGTAAACGCATGGCTCTCTAACACTTGCAAAAACGAGTCGCAAGGCTAGCGCAATGGCCGGTCTAGAGCCAGCCTGACAGCCTGAGCGGATGCCCGGGCTGTCAGGGCGCGACGTCAGATGGCCAGAATGGCTTGGGCCAGTTGAGCGTCAGAAGCTTGCAGTTGTGGTGCGATCTGGCGAATGTGCTGGAAAGCATTTTCCAGGCGGGCGCCACGGATTTCACCGGCGCTGCCTACAAACGTGGCGGCGTCATCGCGGGCTTCGCGAACGATTTTGTCGTCCCTGAAGGAAGAGCTGACGTCAGAAGTAGCGTTGGTCGTTGAATCAACGGTGCGCACCATGGCATCTGTTGTTACAACAAAGCTGGTGGCATTGGCGCCGGTAGCAGCAGTCAGCAGGACAGCGGCACCTAGCAAGCGAAGACGGGACATGATCGGACTCCATTGGAACAGAAAGCGATATTAAAGAAACATGGGGTAACCCGGCTGTTTCGTGAAGGCCGTGACAGAACTCATGGTACGGGACTGCCCAAGCCTAGCATGGCGGCGCTGTGGAGGGTGTTTCCTATATTCTGCGTGCATTTGCCATCAGAGCGTCGTTGAGCCATCGGCCCAGGCTGATGACCCAGACCAGCAAGGCAATCAAGCCGGTGCTGAACAGCATTCCATTGACCCCGCCGTGGACGATGAGTTTGCCAGCAATGAAAGGAAAGCCGAACACGCCCAGAAAATACGCCAGGCTGAAAAGCACTAATGACTGCGCGGTAAGCCCCGATGGCGCTTCGTTCGCCGCAAGCCCGTTAATGACCGAATAGTTGAGCCCATAACCGACGCCGAGCATTGCAGCCGCCACGCCGTAGCTCAGGCTGTCGTGAACCCACTGTCCAAAGCCGATGACGGCAATCAGCATGATGGCGCTCAACACGCAGGACGCTGCAAAAGGGTTGCGCTTGACCACCCAGCTCGCAATCAGCAAGCGGCAGCAAATGGCCGCCCCCATGAAGCAGACGAAGAACATCGAGTAATCGAGCCCCAGACTTGAGGCGTAGCTGGTCTGAAAGCTGCCCAGGCCGCCGAAAATCGCGCCACCCAGGCCCACCATCAAAATGGAGAAAGCTGCTCTGGACGTCAGCACTTTGCGTACCGAACCGAAGCTGATTTGTGCGCGGTCTGTACGGTTGATGATCTGGCGTTGTCCTGTCCGCCAGAAATACAGTCCTCCTGCTACCGCCATGACCGCAGCACAGAAAAAAGCTGTCTGTATCGGTAGCCCGAAGATGCTTGCCAGCTTTCCCGCCAAAGGCCCTGTGCCAATACCCGTAAGCATGCTGCCCGATAGCAATGCGAAGCTATGGCTGCGGCGGGCAGGTTCAACCATGCCCGCCACCATAATGGGCCCCAGGGTATAGAAGACTCCCCAGCCGAGGCCGAGCATCAGGGCGCAGGCCATAAGCCACGGGCCGAGGCTGTCTGCAGTCGCGAATCCCAAGGACGCCGCCGCCAGAAAGCTCGCCCCCAAAGCTATACAGCGCGCCGGTCCCCATTTATCCGTCAGATGCCCAGAGCCCAGCACGGCTGCAATAGTGCTGATCATCGCGACGGAAATCACTTGGCCTGCATAGCGCTCGTCCCCGCCGAAGGATTTGATCAGTAGCGTCAGGAGGAAGGTTGAGCCGTAAGAAACTGAAAGCATGAGGCTGGCTATGCAGAAGGCGCCAAAGCTTGAAGGCTGGCTGGGTGGAGAATGGGTCATGCGCGTATCCATGCGTGGTGGTTCTGGCTTTTTAGCACTAACGCGCTTGGCGTTAGTTGGTGAAGTGGCGGAGTGAAGGTCGAGGGATTTATAACAAACTGTACCTGTTTTATGCTGGCTTTAAATAACTGTACTTGTTCGGGCTGTTGAGCTTTGATTTCGGTCTTTAGCCGTTTACCTCCATCCAATACCGCGAATGGGAGCGCACTCCCTGTAGGAGCTGCCGAAGGCTGCGAATGCTTTGAAACTGACACACCGCCATCGCAGCCTTCGGCAGCTCCTACAAGGCGAGGTCAGAGTTTTTGATGTTCCAGAAATGACAAAACCCGTCGGCAGTTACCTGCGACGGGTCTTGTATGAAGCAATTCGGGTTGCTGGTGAGTGACCTTGGAAGGTCAGGACCAGCGTGCGCCAGTTAGCGCCAGAACGGCTTGCTCAGCTCTTCATAACGTTGCGATTCGCTGATACCTGCGTCAGCCAGCAGACGTGCATCCAGGCGGGCCAATTGGTGGCGGCTGGACAGGCGACGTTGCCAAAGCATCAGGTTAGCGAAAGCGCGAAGAGGCCATGCAGCTTTTGCGGTTGTAGCGGTGTTTTCGTGGAAAAGGTCGGAACTGAGTGTACGTTCCATGGTGTGCATCCTTCCGCTTGTGGCGGGCTAGAGAGTGATTTAACTGGTGCCCATCTTCCTCCGAGTTGGCCAGTCTCTCTAGACACAGTTCAACTGTATTGTGCGAGTTCAGTTAACTGTTTAAAGGCACTGTTTTGTTCCTATTTGGGGCAACTGTATCGGTCTGCACGTTTTCAGTGCATTTTGTGCGCTGATTTGGTGAAAACTCTGTTTTACCCCCTTCAAATGACCGGTACAGCAGTACAGTTTTTTCAGTATTGTCTTTTTTGGCCTGGTTGCGAGACAGAAAACTGTATTGCTGCCTCGCAACTGTGTGCTTTAGACGGGAAGCATGCTCCCTGTTTCGTCCAGGCGAGAGTGCCAACTCAGTGCTTCGCGGAGCACATGCGGGGTGTGTCCCCCTTTAAGGCAAGCGGCTGCAAAGTAGGCGTTGAGAGCGTCCCGGTAAGCTGGATGTACGCAGTTGTCGATGATCACTCGGGCGCGTTCCCGGGGTGCCAGGCCGCGCAAATCCGCCAGGCCTTGCTCGGTCACCAGAATGTCCACGTCATGCTCGGTATGGTCCACATGGCTGACCATCGGCACGACGCTGGAAATCGCGCCGCCTTTGGCAATGGATTTGGTCACGAAAATGGCCAGGTGCGCGTTGCGGGCAAAATCGCCGGAGCCACCAATGCCGTTCATCATGCGCGTGCCGCACACATGGGTGGAGTTGACGTTGCCGTACAGGTCGAACTCAAGCGCGGTGTTGATGCCGATGATGCCCAGGCGCCGGATGATTTCCGGGTGATTGGAGATCTCTTGCGGGCGTAACATCAAGCGCGACTTGTAGCGCCCGAAGTCGGCGAATACGTCAGCGTGTTTGCTGGCCGACAGGGTCATGGAGCTACCCGATGCGAAACTCAGCTTGCCCGCGTCGAACAGTTCGAATGTCGAGTCCTGCAGAACCTCGGAATACATCGTCATGTCGTGGAAAGGCGAGTCCACCAGACCATGCATGACGGCATTGGCGATGGTGCCGATCCCTGCCTGCAGCGGCATCAGCTTGTTGGTCAGCCGGTCCTCGCGCACTTCGTTTTTGAAGAACTCCACCAGGTGATTGGCGATGGCCTGGGTGTCCTGATCCGGAGGCAATACCGTTGAGGGCGAATCGGGTTGGTTGCTGATCACGATGCCGACGATTTTTGCCGGATCGATCTGTACCGCCGGATTGCCGATGCGCGTGTCAGCTTGCAGCACTGGAATGGGCAGCCGGGTAGGGCGATAGGAAGGAATGTAGATGTCGTGCAGGCCCTCAAGCTCCAGAGGCTGAGCGAGGTTGATCTCGACGATGACTTCCTTGGCCAGGATCGCAAAGCTGGCGGAGTTGCCCACTGAGGTACTGAGTACCAGATGGCCGTCTTCGGTAATCGCTACGCACTCAATGATTGCCAGATCCACGGCCTTGATCTGCCGGTTACGCAGTTGCTCGACCGTGTCAGACAGGTGGCTGTCGATGAACATCACCGAGCCGTCGTTGATAGCCTTGCGCAGGGTGCTGTCGACCTGGAATGGCGAGCGACGTGACAGCACGCCAGCTTCGGTCAGTTGTTTGTCCAGGTCGTTGCCCAGGCTGGCGCCGGTCATCAGGCTGATCTTGAGCGGCGACAGTTTTGCGCGTTCGGCCAGTGCGTGGGGTACGGCTTTGGCTTCACCTGCTCGGGTAAAGCCGCTCATGCCAATGGTCATGCCGTCCTGAATCAAGGCGGCAGCGTCGGCCGCGCTCATGACCTTGTTCATCAGAGAGGGCAAGCGGATACGATCACGGTACATGGGATTCTTGTCTCGGAGGTGGAAGCGAAGTCCAAGTCTAGAGAGTTGGACTGTGTTCGTCCCGCTACCAAGGTCGCATTGGAGGCTCTAATTAGCGGGTTTCAAAGCAAAACACTGTTGCGCAGAATGTAAAAAGCCCCGGCGTTTTCGCGCCGGGGCTCGGGTTCAACGCGCCTGGAGACTACGCGTTGTCGACCGCCTTAACCATGTCCTCGATCACCTTTTTGGCGTCTCCGAAGACCATCATGGTTTTGTCCAGATAGAACAGCTCGTTATCCAGACCGGCATAACCGCTGGCCATCGAGCGCTTGTTGACGATGATGGTTTTGGCCTTGAAGGCTTCCAGAATCGGCATGCCCGCAATTGGCGATTTAGGGTCGTTCTTGGCTGCCGGGTTGACCACGTCGTTGGCACCCAACACCAGCACCACGTCCGCCTGACCAAACTCGGAGTTGATGTCTTCCATCTCGAACACCTGGTCGTAAGGCACTTCGGCCTCGGCGAGGAGTACGTTCATGTGGCCTGGCATACGTCCGGCAACCGGGTGGATCGCGTACTTCACGGTCACGCCGTGGTGAGTCAGCTTCTCGGTCAGCTCTTTAAGCGCGTGCTGCGCCCGGGCAACTGCCAGGCCGTAGCCCGGAACGATGATCACGGTGTCGGCGTTGGTCAGCAGGAAGGTTGCGTCGTCGGCCGAGCCGGACTTCACCGGGCGGGCTTCTTTGGCGCCTGCCGGACCTGCATCGTCAGTCGCACCGCCGAAGCCGCCGCCAATCACGTTGAAGAACGAGCGGTTCATGGCTTTGCACATGATGTACGACAGGATCGCACCGGAAGAGCCCACCAGAGAGCCAGCGATGATCAGCATCGAGTTGTTCAGCGAGAAACCGATACCGGCCGCTGCCCAGCCCGAATAGCTGTTGAGCATCGACACGACGACAGGCATGTCGGCTCCGCCAATCGGGATGATCAGCAGTACACCGATCACGAAGGCCAGAGCCAGCATGATGGCGAATGCGGCGAGGTTGCCGGTGAACATGAAGAACAGGCCGAACGCCAGGGTAGCCAGACCCAATACCAGATTCAGCTTGTGCTGCCCGGCGAACTGTACCGGTGCGCCCTGGAACAGGCGAAACTTGTATTTGCCGGACAGCTTGCCGAACGCAATGACCGAGCCGGAGAAGGTGATTGCACCAATCGCCGCGCCCAGGAACAGCTCCAGACGGTTGCCCGCAGGAATAGCATCGCCCAGGTTTTTCACGATGTTCAGCGACTGCGGCTCTACCACTGCTGCAATGGCGATGAACACCGCTGCCAGGCCGATCATGCTGTGCATGAAAGCAACCAACTCAGGCATCTTGGTCATTTCAACGCGCTTGGCCATGATCGAACCCGCGGTGCCACCCACCAGCAGGCCGATTACGATATAGCCGATGCCTGCCGAGGTGTCGGACAGGGCTGCCAGTTTGTAAACCAGGCCAATGGTGGTCACGACGGCCAGACCCATGCCGAGCATGCCGAACAGATTGCCGCGACGCGATGTGGTTGGGTGCGACAGACCTTTGAGAGCCTGAATGAAGCAGACCGCCGAAACGAGGTACAACAAGGTGACGAGGTTCATGCTCATTACTTCGCTACCTCATCTTTGGCTTTCGGCGCTTTTTTCTTGAACATTTCCAGCATGCGTCGGGTGACAAGGAAGCCACCGAATACGTTAACGGCAGCCAAAGCCACTGCCAGGGTGCCCATCGTCTTGCCTAGCGGCGTGACGGTCAGCGCAGCGGCCAGCATCGCGCCGACGATGACAATCGCCGAGATGGCGTTAGTCACGGCCATCAGCGGTGTGTGCAGTGCTGGCGTTACGTTCCAGACCACGTGATAGCCGACATAAATCGCCAATACGAAAATGATCAGGTTGTAGATACCTGGGGAGATCAGCTCTTCCATTGTTTTATCCTCAGCCGTTCTTGCGGATGACTTGGCCGTCGCGGCACATCAGGCACGCGGCAACAATGTCGTCTTCCAGGTTGATGTGCAGCTGACCGTCCTTGTCGAACAGCAGCTTCATGAAGTCCAGCAGGTTGCGGGCGTACAGGGCCGATGCGTCTGCGGCGACCAGCGCGGGCAGGTTGGTGTAACCCACCAGCGTGACGCCGTGCTCGACAACGACCTGATCAGCCACAGTCAGCGGGCAGTTGCCGCCTTGTGCAGCAGCCAGATCAATCACCACAGAGCCGGGCTTCATCTCGGCCACGGTTTGCGCGCTGAGCAATACCGGCGCTTTGCGGCCCGGGATCAGTGCGGTGGTGATGACGATGTCCGACTGCTTGGCGCGCTCGTGCACTGCAACCGCCTGACGCTGCATCCAGCTGGCAGGCATCGGGCGGGCGTAACCACCCACACCGACGGCGCACTCACGCTCTTCATCGGTTTCGTAAGGCACGTCGATGAACTTGGCGCCCAGAGATTCGATTTGCTCCTTCACGGCAGGGCGGACATCGGAAGCTTCAACCACGGCGCCCAGGCGCTTGGCAGTGGCAATCGCTTGCAGGCCAGCCACGCCAGCGCCGAGTACCAGTACTCGCGCAGCTTTGACTGTGCCCGCTGCGGTCATCAGCATCGGCATGAAACGCGGATAGTGATGAGCGCCCAGCAAAACGGCCTTATAGCCCGCAATGTTGGCCTGGGACGACAGCACATCAAGGCTCTGCGCGCGGGAAGTACGCGGCGCGGCTTCCAGAGCAAATGCGGTGACACCTTGCTCGGCCATCTTGCCGATGGTTTCGCTATTGAAGGGGTTAAGCATCCCGACAACGATCGCGCCGCTCTTGATCTGCGCCAGTTCGCTGTCGTTCGGCGCGCAGACCTTGAGCACTAGCTCGGCAGCCAGCGTATCGGCGGCGGTGCCAATGGTGGCGCCTGCTGCCTGGTAAGCGCTGTCCGTGACGCTGGCAGTGATGCCCGCTCCACTTTGCACCGTAACCCGATGGCCTTGGGCGATCAGCTTCTTGATGGTTTCGGGGGTTGCAGCAACCCGCTTTTCACCCGACTGGGTCTCCAGTGGAACGCCAATGTGCACGTGTAATCTCCTGCGTGATCTTCTTGTTTTCTTCAATTAGGCCAGCGCACTTCAGCAAGTACGACTGGGGCTGCCGATCAGCATGATCCCGCCATTTCCGGGCGGGGCGCGGCATTTTGCAGGCGAAGTTTGGTACCTTCAATTCATTTTGTAACGAGACGATAAATTAACTACAAGTCATCCCGTGACCAAATGTCGCAGCATTCGGCTGCGAGCCCTTAATTGCTGGGCCTTACAGGGAAAGTAGTCGAAATATCAGAAAACCCTGAATCCGGTTCTGGAATCAGGGATTTTGAGGAAGAATCGGGCTGGGCATCAGGCAGTTTGTGGCTTAGAGGCCTTATTTTTCATGCGGAGATAGGAGAGCTTTTATGCGACAAAAACTTATATCTGTAGGTTTTGTGAGGGCATGACTACACAACTATCAGGCCTTTTTAGAGCTTTCACGCTCGTAAGTCCTGGCTTGCTCTACAAGCCAGTCTCGGAATGCGCCTAATGATGCCGATTCCACTTTGCGCACCGGAATCATCAGGTAGTAGGCCTTGGGGCTGGCGAGTGCGTGCGGGTTGGCGATCACGAGTCGCTGCTCTTTCAGCTCGCGCTGTATAAGGAAGGGCGGGATCAGGGCGATGCCCATTTCGTGGCTGGCAGCTTGGGCTAGCATGGAAAACAGCTCATAGCGCGAGCCTGTCATGTCCCGTGCGACGTTCATCTCCAGTCCGCTGAACCATTGTCGCCAGGCGTAGGGGCGGGTGGTCTGTTGCAGCAGCGGTAGAGTCGCGATTTCTGCTGGGGAAAACTGGCTCCGTTTGCCTAATAGAGCGGGGCTGCAGACCGGGACGGGGTTTTCACCCATCAGCCGGTAGGACTCGGTGCCTGGCCATTCGGCATCACCAAAGTAGATAGCGGCGTCGAAATCAGTATCGGCAAACAGAAACGGTCGGGTTCGGTTGGTGAGGTTCACCGTGACGTCGGGCTGGTTCTGCTGGAAGTCCTTCAGGCGAGGCAGTAGCCATTGGGTGCCAAACGTCGGTACGACTGCCAGTTCAATCGCGTTGGCGCCTTGGTTGCCCATCACTGACAAGGTGTCGCGCTCTACCGCGTCCAATTGCGTCGCGACACGCCTGCTGTAAGACAAGCCCGCGTCGGTCAGTTTCACGCCCCGCCGAGAGCGTCGGAACAGTTCTATGCCGAGGAAGGATTCGAGGCTGCCGATCTGTCGGCAAATGGCGCTTTGAGTCAGGGACAGTTCGTCAGCGGCTTTGGTGAAGCTCTCATGGCGAGCGGCGGCCTCGAAACTGACGAGTGCAGCGGTGCTGGGAATTTTGCGACGCATGTACGCAGCCCTCACTAATCACAGCCGATATGGGTCTTGTTATGAATCTCGGAGTGAGAAATTAGCACAATAGCGTGCAGATTCATCGTTTGTGAGGTCGTCGTGTCAGGTCTAGGATCAACCCATAACTATTTCAATGATTGAGGATGGCTCATGGCTGGCAAGGCAAGCTTTAACTGGATCGATCCCCTGCTGTTGGACCAACAGCTCACGGAAGAAGAGCGTATGGTGCGCGAAAGCGCGGCGCAGTTCGCCCAGGACAAGTTGGCGCCCAGAGTGCTTGAAGCCTTTCGTCATGAGCAGACCGATCCTGCGATCTTTCGCGAAATGGGTGATGTCGGCCTGCTCGGTGCGACTATCCCGGAAGAGTATGGCGGCAGCGGCCTCAATTACGTTTGCTATGGATTGATTGCACGAGAGGTCGAGCGCATCGACTCGGGTTACCGTTCAATGATGAGCGTGCAGTCCTCGCTGGTAATGGTCCCTATTAACGAGTTCGGTACTGAGGCGCAAAAGCAGAAGTATCTGCCCAAGTTGGCTTCCGGCGAGTGGATTGGCTGCTTTGGTCTGACAGAGCCTAATCACGGGTCTGACCCTGGTGCGATGATTACCCGGGCAAAGAAAGTCGACGGCGGCTACAGGCTTTCAGGCAGCAAGATGTGGATCACCAACAGTCCGATCGCCGATGTGTTCGTGGTCTGGGGTAAGGACGATGAGGGTGACATTCGCGGCTTTGTGCTTGAGAAGGGTTGGGCCGGGCTGAGTGCGCCGGCGATCCATGGCAAGGTCGGTCTGCGCGCCTCCATCACCGGCGAGATTGTCATGGATAACGTCTTTGTCCCTGAAGAAAATATCTTCCCGGATGTGCGCGGTCTTAAAGGGCCCTTTACGTGTCTTAACTCGGCTCGTTATGGCATCTCGTGGGGCGCTTTGGGGGCGGCCGAGTTTTGCTGGCACACGGCGCGGCAGTACACCCTGGATCGTCAGCAATTCGGGCGTCCATTGGCGGCCAATCAGTTGATCCAGAAAAAGCTGGCGGACATGCAGACTGAGATCACTCTGGCGCTGCAAGGCTGTCTGCGTCTGGGGCGTATGAAAGATGAGGGCACGGCAGCGGTTGAAATCACTTCGATCATGAAGCGTAACTCCTGCGGCAAATCTCTGGACATCGCCCGTATGGCTCGCGACATGCTGGGCGGTAACGGTATCTCCGATGAGTTCGGCATTGCCCGGCATCTAGTCAACCTTGAGGTGGTAAATACCTACGAGGGGACTCATGACGTACATGCGCTGATTCTCGGGCGTGCGCAGACCGGCATTCAGGCCTTCTATTAAGGAGGTCGGCAATGGGGGCGCTATCGCATATCCGCGTGCTGGATTTATCTCGTGTCCTGGCCGGGCCCTGGGCGGGGCAGATACTGGCTGATCTGGGAGCCGAGGTCATCAAGGTCGAACGGCCTAGCAGTGGTGATGACACCCGCGCGTGGGGGCCTCCATTTCTGAAGGATGCTCAGGGCCAGAGCACCAGTGAGGCGGCTTATTACCTGTCGGCTAACCGGAACAAGCAGTCCGTCACCATCGACTTCACGTTGCCTGAGGGGCAGAAGTTGGTCAGGGAGCTGGCAGCAAAGTCCGACATCCTGATCGAGAACTTCAAGGTCGGCGGTCTGGCTGCTTACGGACTGGATTACGCCTCACTTAACGCAATCAATCCGCGTCTGATCTATTGCTCTATAACCGGCTTTGGACAAACCGGCCCCTATGCGAAGCGTGCAGGGTACGACTTCATGATTCAGGGGCTGGGTGGTTTGATGAGCCTGACCGGGCGTGCGGATGATCAGGATGGAGCAGGTCCAGTGAAGGTGGGTGTTGCGCTGACAGATGTGATGACCGGGGTCTATTCAAGCACAGCGATACTGGCTGCCTTGGCGTATCGTGATCAGAGCGGGCTTGGTCAGCATATCGATATGGCGTTGCTGGATGTGCAGGTGGCCTGTCTTGCGAATCAGGCGCTGAACTACCTGACTACCGGCATTGCTCCGAGCCGTTTGGGGAATGCGCATCCGAACATCGTTCCTTATCAGGACTTTCCCACGGCTGATGGCGACTTCATCCTGACGGTAGGTAATGACGGCCAGTTCAGGAAGTTTGCAGAAGTGGCCGGGCAGGCGCAGTGGGCGGACGATCCAAGATTCCTGACTAACAAGCTGCGGGTCGCCAACAGGGCGGAGTTGATCCCTCTGATTCGTCAGGCGACCGTATTCAAGACCACTGCACAGTGGGTGAGCGAGCTGGAGGCTGCGGGTGTGCCTTGCGGGCCTATCAATGATTTGGCTCAGGTGTTTGATGATCCGCATGTGCAGGCGCGAGGGCTTGCGATGAACATGCCCCATGCGCTGGGCGGGAGTGTGCCTCAAGTGGCCAGCCCCATACGGCTGTCTGTGACGCCAATTGAATATCGGCGTGCGCCGCCTTTGTTGGGTGAGCACACTTCAGAAGTGCTGGAGCGCATATTGGGGTTGTCGACGCCGGAAGTGGTCAGACTGCAGCAGGCTGGTGTGCTGTAGCGCTTCTATATATAGGCTCTCTATATAGAAGAAGGGCTTTATAAGGTTTTTCATGAAAAGCACAAATTAGCTATTGACGGCCTCTCAGATCTCTCTATAATTCGCACCTCTTCTGGCGCAGACAGAACGAAAAACTCTTTGGTAATCAATGAGTTGGACGATTCGGCTAGCGAAGAAGAGGCTTCGATGAAGTTGATCGAAAGCGGTGAAAAAAGGCAGTTGACAGCAGGTTGTAACGCTGTAGAATTCGCCTCCCGCTAACGAGCAACGTGATGTTGATCGAAGCGCAAGTGGTTGAAGTTGATAAGGAAACTTTGAAAACTTCTTAAAATAACCGCTTGACAGATACAGAGGCTGCTGTAGAATGCGCGCCTCGGTTGAGACGAAAGCTCTTAA